>NZ_BDBY01000167.1 GCF_001613225.1 Nocardia pseudovaccinii NBRC 100343 | reverse complement strand
TGCTGGTGCTGATGATCGATGGCACTGTGCTCAATATCGCCATTCCGTCCTTGATCCGGGAACTCGACGCGACGCCGTCGGATGTCCAGTGGATCCTCGACGCCTACGTCCTCGTCTTCGCTGGACTGTTGCTCACCGCGGGCAGCCTGTCCGATCGGTTCGGCCGACGGCGCATGCTGGTGATCGGGTTGGCACTGTTCGGCGCGGCATCGCTCGCGGCAGTGTTGGCGACCGAGCCGTGGCAGGTGGTCGGGGCGCGCGCCCTGATGGGCGTCGGCGGATCGCTGCTCATGCCGTCGACCCTGTCCATCCTGATGACCACCTTCGCCGAGGACGAGCGGCGCAAGGCGATGGCGGCCTGGTCCACCGTGTCGATGGTCGGCATCGTGCTCGGGCCGACGCTGGGCGGCTTTCTGCTGCAGCACTATTGGTGGGGTTCGGTATTCCTGCTGAACATCCCGGTCGCGGTGCTCGCGATTGTGGCCGCGCTGGTGCTGATGCCGGAATCGACCGGTCAGCAGCGGCCGGTCGACCTGATCGGCGTGCTGCTGTCCATCGTCGCGCTCACCTCGACGGTCTACGTGATCATCGAGCGCGAGTGGAACATTCCGATGATCGGACTCGCCGTGGTCACCGGGTTGGCGTTCGTGGTCTGGGAGAGCCGGTCGGCGCATCCGATGCTGCCGCTGGCGGTGTTCCGCAATCGCGATTTCACCGGCACTTGCTGCACGCTGCTGCTGATGGTGTTCGGTATGGGCGCGATCATGCTGATGCTCACCCAGTACCTGCAATTCGTACTCGGCTACGGGCCGATGAAGGCGGGACTGGCGCTGCTGCCGTATGCGGTGGCCGCCGCGGTGTGCAACGGTCTCGGCGCGACGCTGGGCAAGAAGTTGAGCAATAAGACGCTCATCGTCGCCGGTCTGCTCGTCATGGGCGTGGCGTTCGCGATCCTGGCCGTCGGTTCCGGATACTTCGCGGTGCTGGCCAGCATGCTGGTCATGGGGATCGGCGGCGGTCTGGCGGGTCCGGCCGCGTATGCCGCGATCATGAGCGCCATTCCGCTCGAGCATGCGGGCGTCGGCTCGGCCATGAACGACACGCTGCAGCAGGTCGGCATGGCGATCAGCATCGCGATCCTGGGAAGCGTACTGGCCGGTGTGTTCACGTCGCATATGCCCGATGACGCACCCGTCGCCGCACGTGAATCCATCGGCGCCGCATTCCAACTCGGATATGTCGAACCGGCCAAGGAAGCGTTCACCGATGCCATGTCGACCGGCGCGTGGATCAGCGCGGGCTTCAGCGTCGCCGCCGCACTGCTCGGGTTGCTGCTGCTGCGGACACGGCCCGCGCCGCGGGTCGACACACCGGAGGAAGTAACCGTGTCATAGCTGGCATCGATTTTTCGCTCCGAATCCGGTCGCTTCGCACCGCAGGCTCGGCTAGGCTCCCCTCGACCTCCTTGCCGCGCATACGAGTACATTGCACGGGGAGTTGCTCGAGCAGGCGAGTCGAGCCTGCACGGGGCGTTGCGAAGAGCGAATAATCTGATGACTGAACGGAATACCCGAATGAAGCTTTGCGATAGCACTGCGGCGGCGATCCTTGTCATCGGTGCCGTGACCTTGGGCGCCGGAGTTTCGCATGCCGAACCGGTCGCCGCGCCCCCGCGGCAGGACATCACGTACTCGGTCAAACTAGTCGACAAGACAGTGGTGGCCAGCGTGCGCAATGGCACCTTCACCCTGTCCAAGGCGGCGGAAAGCGAGCTCGCGGCCGGCGGCGACGGGCGGCTGGTCGACAAGGACGGCACGCTGGTCGATAAAGACGGCAAGGCCGCCGATATCGCCGATGTGGTCGATGTCGTCGATCTGGCCGACACCGACGGTCACGTCGTCCTCACGCTGCCGCTGCGGTTCCGGGCCGCCGATACCGACATTCCGGTCAAGCCGGTGGTCGAAAAGGACGGCACGGTACTGGAACTGGCGCCGCAGAAGCCCGCCGGACTCGACATCTCGCAGCCACTGGCCATCAAGCCGGTCGCATCGATGAGCGAAAACAATGCCGCCCGCAATGAATTCGCCACGCAGTTCGGTCTTGCCACGGCGGTCGGCGGCTTCGTCGGCACCGCTATCGGCGCGGTCGTCGGCTGTGTCGCCACCATTGCCGCAGGCTGCATCCTCGGGTTGACCACCGGCGCGGCCCTCGGCGGGATCCTCGGCACGATTGTCGTGGGCGGACCGGTGCTGATCGCCTCCGGCGTGGATTACGTCAACACGATGATGGCTCCGGACGGCACCACCCGGTTCGCGGACAAGACGACGACCCAACCCGCGCCGCCCGCACCGAAGTAGTTCCGCGGAACAGACTCCCTCACCCGCAGAAGGCGCCGTCTACCAGGTTGTCCATTGCACCCTTGTAGCCGAGGCCGAACAGGGGTGGGACTTGGTTGAGGCTGACGGTTATCGCGCGGGTGGGGGTGTAGCCGCCGAAGACGAAGAAGCCGTCCATGGCGCCGCCGTGGCTCCAGATATCGATGCCGCAGGCATTGGTGCGGTGGAATAGGCCGAGGCCGACATCTTCGGGAAGGGCTGGGTCGCCGCCGTGGATGGTGTGCTGCATTTCGGCGAGTTCGGTTGGGCGAAGCAGTTTTCCGGACAGGAGGGCGGTGAAGAAGCGGTTCAGATCGGCATCGGTGGAGACGAGCGCGCCATCGGCCAGGCCCCAGCCCGGGTCGATATCGGTGATGTCGACCTGGGCACCGTTGAAGATCTGATACGCGCGCGGGTGTGGACCGCGAATCACGTTCTCCTGCGGGAATGCGGGCCAATAGGTGTCTTGGAGATCCAGCGGGATCAGGATCCGGGAGGTCACCTCGACGCCCAGCGGCCGTCCCGTGACCTGCTCGATCAGCTTTCCGGCCAGCAGGTAATTGGTATTGGAGTAGCTGAAACGCGAACCGGGCGCGAACAGCGCGGGCATATCCAAACCGAGTCGGATCAACTGATCCGCGGTTTGGTACCGCTGCAATGCCTCGATCGACCCCCAGTCCAATCGAAGGAGATAGTCCGGAATACCGCTGGTGTGCTGCAACAGATTTCGGACGGTGATCAGATTCCCGTCGCCGCCCGGGCCGCGCACCACACCGGGCAGATAACGCTCGATCGGAGCGTCGAGTTCGACTCGCCCCTCGCCCACCAATTGCAGCACCACGGTCGCCACGAATGTTTTGGTATTGCTCGCGATCCGAATCTGTGCGTCATCCGGGAACGGAGCGCCCGTCGCGAGATCGCCGACGCCGCTATTGATCTGAGTCGCGTCGCCGTCGGCCGTCACGACCAGCTGCCCCCCTGGCACGAAAGCCGAACGGACCAGGTCATCCAGCCTGGCTTGCAGCACCTGGGGGTGCACCGTGGCCGGTTGGGCCGAGGACGCCGCGAGATGCGGCAGCGAAATCATAAGTGCGGCAACCAAAGCCGTCGCTACATTGAACCACCGCATCCATCCTCCTTCGTCGCGACCCGCTCGGCCGGTCCTCCGGTGCGGACGGTGGCCCCCGCGCGGGTCCCGTTCGGGTCGAAGGAGAATCCGGCGCTGGCGCGTCGTTGGTCGGAATGTCTTGTCGGATCAGCCGTTATAGGACACATGCGGTGTCCAGTCGTCGAGGGGGCGGACGGCGGCGGCGTGCAATGCCGCGGCGACCCGCTCCCGGGTAAACGCACCTTCACCGAGCACGCCATTGATCTGCACCGCGACCGCCCGGAAACCGTCGGGCGCCATGGTGGTGTCCAGGCTGGTGACGAGATTGCGCACCGCCGCCTTCTGCACACCGAGCGATGCCGCTTCATGCCACGGCTTATCCGCCGCGGCGCTCCCCGTGACCAGCACGCGCGCGCCGGGGGCGAGGAACGGCCGCGCGGCCTGCACCGCGGGCAGCAGCGCCGCGGCGCCGATCGTGAAGTCCTCGATCAACTCCGCCACCGTCAACCGCAGCGGATCCGCCTGCCGGAAGATGCTCGGGTTGAAGTGCAGCACGTCGATGCGCCCGTGCCGCTCGCCCACCGCGGTCACAACTCGAGTGACATCGTCGGGATCGGCCAGATCCACGCCGACACCTTCGGCATCGAAACCTTCGCCCAGCAATTCCTTCGCCAACGGCTCGGCCTCCGCGCCGAGCCGACAGGCCAGCACCACTACATACCCGTCGCGCGCGAAAAGACGGCCGACGGACAGCCCGACGCCGGGACCGGCACCGAGGACGAGCAACACGGGAGCAGCCATGTATACGAGACTAGATCGTCAATCTGTGCAGATCACAATGTCCGATCCTTGCCTGCCCCGAGCGCTGTCGGTAACACTGGCAAGGTTGAGCGTGGCAACAAGTCGTTAGCGGGTATGACCCGGACATGCGCTGGTGTCGTGACCCGAGACGAAAGCTGAGGCGGCGAGAATGACCCGGGAACTAGGCCGCCGCCATGGATGACGACACCGTCGAGCTTCCCAAAATCACCGAGACTCACCGCACCGGGCACCGGCGAGCAGCGCACCGACGAGCGGACCCGAAACCCCATCGCGCCCGCAAAGCGGCAAAGATCGCAATGCGCGTCCTGACGTCGATCGCCGCTCTCGCCATTGTGTCCGGCACCGGATTCGCCTGGTCGGCCAAGAACGAATTCGATAGCGGCTTCACCCACACCGACGCGATCGGCAAGGATGCACCACGTTCACTCGGCGGCGATCTGAATATCCTGCTGATCGGCCTGGATACCCGCAAGGACCTCGACGGCAACGACCTGCCGAAGGCGATCCTGGACCAGTTGCACGCCGGCGACGGCGACAACGGCGGCTACAACGCGAATTCGCTGATCCTGCTGCATATTCCCGCGGATATGCACAAGATCGTCGCCTTCTCCATTCCGCGCGACGACTATGTCGCGGTCTCCGGCATTCCGGGCTACGACCACGCCAAGATCAAGGAGGCTTACGGGCTGAAGAAGGCCGCCACCGAGACCAAGCTGGAAAACTCGGGCACGAAGGACAAGGTGGCCCTGGAACGCGCGGGCCGCGAGGCGGGACGGGCATCGATCGTGCAGACCGTGCGCAATCTGGTCGGCGTCCCCATCGACCGCTTCGCCGAAATCTCACTCGTCGGCTTCTACGATCTGGCCGACAAGCTCGGCGGCGTCGACGTCTGCCTCAACCATGCGGTCGACGACAGCTACTACTCCGGCGCCGTCTTCCCCGCGGGCCCGCAGCATCTCGATGCCGCCAATGCGCTGTCCTTCGTGCGCCAACGCCACGGATTGGAGAACGGCGACCTCGACCGCACCCACCGCCAGCAGGCCTTCCTCACCTCGGTCGCCAAATCGCTGAAGGACACCGGCACGCTGACCAACTTCAGCAAGCTCTCCGGTCTCATGGATGTGGCACACCGCGATATCGTGCTGTCCGACGGCTGGAACCTGCTCGACTTCGCCCGCGACCTCGGTTCGGCGGGCTCGATCTCGGTCGAATTCCGGACGCTGCCGGTGCTGCGCTACGACAATATCGACGGACAGGACGTCAATATCGTCGATCCGGCGGCCATCAAGAAGGAAGTCCGCGCCGCCTTCGGTATCGAAACCACGCCGACCACCTCGACGCGCACCCCGACCAGCATCGTCGATGTCCGCAATGCGAGCGGATACACCGGCCGGGCCGCTCAACTCTCCACCGCTCTCACCAAGCGCGGCTATCCGGCGGGCACGGTGGACAACGGCACCACCCGCGCCACCTCCACCATCACCTACGGGACCGGCGCCGAGACCGATGCCGCGCAGCTCGGCGACCTCCTCGGCCTCACCGCGACCGTATCGCCGAATGTCGAACCCGGCCACATCAGCGTGGTCGTCGGCACCGATTTCACCATGCCCACCGAACTCGTGCCGACCACCAGCGCGTCCGCGACCACCACCTCTGCCACACCCGCACCCGATGCGGGCAAGCCGGTCGCGACCACAATCGGCAGCAGCGTGCCCTGCGTCAACTGATGCGGATGTTCGCGCAGGTCACACCCGCGGCGGCGAACCACGCCCGAAATGGCCGGTAAACTACGGCACGGGCCAGTATGTCGTAGGTGCGCCGCAGGGAACGCACGGCGAAACACAGGAGAGTCATGTCGAGTCGCCGCTTCCGGTGGAGAGCAGCTGCGGGTTTTGCATTGGTGATGATGTTGCTCGTCGCCGGATGTTCATCGAAGTCGGAAGCGCCGACCACCCAGGCCGGACCGCCGCCGCCCCCGATCGTCATCACGCCGGGCGGTGGCAACAATATCGATCCGCTCGCGCCGGTCGTGGTGACCGCGAACGACGGCATGCTCACCTCGGTGAAGCTCACCAATGAGGCGGGCCGTTCGATCGAGGGCATCTACACCCCGGACAAGACGGCGTGGAAGCCCGTCGATCCACTCGGTTACGGGCACACCTACACGATCAGCGCCGAAAGCCTCACCATCACCGGCCGCGTCGGGCCGACCACCTCGACCTTCAGCACGCTGGCGCCGAACAACCAGACCAAGGTCTATATGACCACCACCGGCGGCACACCGCTGACCGACGGCGGCACCTTCGGTGTCGGCACCGTTGTGGTCGCGCATTTCGACGAGGACGTCCCGGACAAGGCCGTTGCGGAGAAGCGGCTCTCGGTGACGACCAACCCGCCGGTCGAGGGTTCCTGGTACTGGCTCGACAAGCGCAACGCGCACTGGCGGCCGCAGCAATACTTCGCACCGGGCACCAAGGTGACCGCCGCGGCCAACATCTACGGCGCGGATCTCGGCGGCGGTCTCTACGGCCAGGAGGACACCAAGACCACCTTCACCATCGGCCCGTCGCATGTCTCCATCGCCGATGACAACACCAAACAGGTGCAGGTCTTCGAGAACGGCAATCTGATCCGCACCATGCCCACCTCGATGGGAAGGGGCGGCAGCGAGGTCATCGGGGGGAAGACGCTGACCTTCTGGACCCAGCCGGGCATCTACACCGTGATGGACAAGGGCAATCCGGTCATCATGGACTCCTCCACCTACGGCCTGCCGGTCAATTCCCGGCTCGGCTACAAGGAGGCCATCGGCTGGGCCACCCGCATCAGCACCGACGGCATCTATCTGCACCAGCTCGATTCCACGGTCTGGGCGCAGGGCAGCCAGAACCTCTCGCACGGCTGTCTGAACCTGAGCCTCGCGAATGCCCAGTGGTTCTACAATTTCGCGATTCCGGGCGATGTGGTCGAGGTCCGCAATACCGGCGGCGCACCGCTCGAGGTCTGGCAGAACGGCGACTGGGGCGTGCCCTGGGACGAGTGGGTCCAGGGCAGCGCGCTGCACTGAGTCTTTGTCGCCCGGACAGAATTTCCGGGCGAAAGTTCGTGGTGTGGCAGAATCGTCGGCATTATGACCGTCTTGACCAGCGCTTCTCCGGACCGATTGCCCCGGGGGCCGCATCGCTTGACCCGGGACGAAGTCGTGACGTCACAGCGCGAGCGGCTATATATCACCGCACTGGAGGCGGTCGCCGAACTCGGTTACGGCCCGACCACGATCACCGATATCGTCGGCCGGGCCCGGGTGGCCCGGCGCACGTTCTACGGGTTGTTCGAGAGCAAAGAGGAATGCTTCACCGCCGCTTTCGATTTCGCGGTCGACGTCATCACCCGTGAACTCGATCGGGTGGTCACGGAATCGGGTGCGGACACCTTCGTCGAGCTGGTGCGCACGACGCTGGAAACGTATCTGGAGTTCTTGGCCGCCGAGCCGGGCGCCGCACGCGCGCTGCATATCGAAACCCTCGCCGCCGGACCAGGACTCATCGCCCGCCGGGCCCGCACGCACCGTATGTTCGGCTATCGGATGGTGGCCGCGGCCCGAATCGGTGTGCGCGCGGGGGAAGTTCGCGCCGAACCCGATCCCGGGCTGATCGATGTGCTGCTCGGCGGCATCGACGATCGAGTCAGGGCCACCCTGATCGAATCGGGGCCGCAGGAGCTACCGGCCTTGGCGCCCACACTGACTCGTGCCGCACTGGTCTTGCTCGGCTCCGGCCCGGCCTGATTCACCAGCCCGGCTCGCCGTCGACCGGAATGTTCACCCAGCTCGGCTGATTCGGATCCAGCTCGATGTGCTGCGGCTTCAATCCGCTCTCATTGAGCAAGGGGCGCAACGGAAGACTGCTCGGGAAGTTTCCGGCGAAGATGTCGACGCGCAGGCGGTGGCCCGGTTGCAGCACACCGTCGGTGGCGAACATTCCGATATCGATGACCGTCGGCTGACCGGGCACGATCGGTTCGCGGGTGTCCAGGGTCAGATAGGGGTAGGGGTCGGTGTAGTCGCCGTTGGCCGAGCGGGTGGCCTTGCTCTCGTCGACGGCGCGCAGGGATGCCGTGCGCTGGCCGTGTGTCCACTGGGTCGAACGTCCGTCCGGCGCAACGTCGTTCAGGGTCACGGTCCAGTAGCCGTCGGTGGCGTCCAAGACGGTATTGAGGTGTATCGCGATCGGGCCGGAGAGCTGCGTCGGCACGGCGACCGGCGCGCTGGTGAAGGTCAAGCCGTTGGTCTCCGCGATCCGCGAATCCTTCGTGCAGATATCCGGCAGCGGCAGAATGCCCGCCGTACCCTGTGCACCGTCGCGTGAGCAGAGCGTGGTCAAGCCGGGTCCGATCGAAACCCGCGCGGGTCCGCCCGGCTCCCCGGTGAGGCTGCCGTCGTAGGCGCTGCCCGGCGCGGTGCCCGAGACGGCCGCGTTCAAATACATACGGCGGTAACCCATATCGGGCCGCGGGAAGGCCGAGGTGTGGGTCCAGCCGCCGCCCTGCTGCCACAGGGTGACCTGGTCGTAGTCATCGATGCCGTTGTCGATGCCCTTGAGCCACTTGTCGAACCACGCGCGCTGCAATACATCCAGGGCCGCCGGTCCGTCGGCGTCACCCATGCCCGAGCCGGTGGTGATGTGATAGTTGTTGTCCATCACCAGCTTCTTCTGGCTGTCGGGCACATTGATCGCGTTGTAGACCCGCGGCGAGGAGTAGGCGAAGATGTCCTGCCAGCCGCCGTAGACGAAGGTGGGCACATCGATGCGATCGGGATGTCCGATCCAGGCCGTGCGCAACGGGCTTTGATCGTCGAGCACCGAATTCATTTCGGGCGGAATCTGATCCATGCTCTGGGTGCCCAGCGCCATGATGATCATATTGAAGAAGGTGAACGGGTCACGGACGCGATCCGCCAACCAGGTCCAGTCGAACTTGCCCGCCAGCATGGAGACCACATCGGGAATCAGCTTCGTACCGTCGACGGCGAGCAGCCATTCCGGGATGAACCCGATGCCGAGCGCGCCACCGGGTGCGGCCACGTCACGGATCAGATCGCTACCCGGCACGATCGGGAAGATCGCCTGCAGCGCAGTGGGTCTGCGCTCCGCGGTCTGCAGCTGGTTGATGGCCGAATAGGAGATGCCGCTCATGCCGATCTTGCCGTTGGACCACGGCTGCGCCGCGGCCCAGTCGACGACCTCGACGCCGTCCTGCTGCTCGCGATCGCCGAACACCTGCCAGGTGCCCTCGGAGAAGCCGGTGCCGCGCACATCGACGACCACCTGGGTGTAGCCGCTCTGCACCAGTTTGCGATCCACCGCGAAGGTGCGCGCGGTGCCGCCCGCCAATGCCTGTGCCAGATCGCTGATCCCGCTCAGGCCGTAGGCCGAGAGATCGAAGCCGTGCAGCGCCTGCATCAGCGGCTCGGCCAGGCCGGGGATGGCGAGCACGGAGTCGGCGATATTCGCCACCAGCTTGGTGTACGGCGTGAGGTTCACGATGGTCGGCGTCGGCTCGACGATCGGCTGGCCCGAGGCGTCGGCCGGGTGGTACACATTCGCCTTCAGCACCGTGCCGTCACTCATCGTGATCGGGATGTCCCAGTCGATGTAGACGTTCGGATACTGTTGCGGCCCCGCATGAGTCGCGGTCAATTGCGCATCGAGACCGAGCGTGGCCTGGGTCGGTGCGGCGGCGACCACCACTCCGGCAAACACGGTGAAGGTGGCTATCGCAGCAGCCACTGCCTTAATCGGACGTCGACGTCGGATCATGCTTGCCAAACCCTCCCGGCAATGAGGAACTACCCCGTTCCCATCAATGAGTGGGTACATTAACGTGCATCACCGTTGGTGCGCAACCACGACTCACCACAACGCTCTGTGCAGCACACCTTGGACCGTGGACCACCATTAAGTTGCCAAGCATTCTCTCGAACCGACGGTGTGACAAGCGAATCGGCGTCACCCAGCGCCGCTACTCAGGTTCCACGTTGGATGGCTTTTCGTGTTCCAGCGCCACTTGCCTCGGTGTCGGCTCTCTCGTTCGCACACGCCTTGTTCGCGTTCGCCGATTCTCGGCGGCGATCGTCGTCGTGTTCACGGTGAGCGTCGCGCGTTCCGGGTTGCTCTTTCGGCTGAATCCGGCCGACTTCAAACACTTTCACCGGGACTACATCTCCGGCGGAACGTCCTCGGCCTCGATGCGCTCGAGGGGGAGCACATCGACACTGGGCCCTGTCGCCAGATGCTCGAATTGGGCAGGCGTCATCCGTCCAGTGAACTGGCCCATTACCGGAGTCAGGGAGTCGTCATTGCGTCGGCGTGCAGCGTACATCCAACGGTGATCCTCATCGAGCAGCCACAGATGCCCAATGGCATCCCGATAGAAGCCGGGCTCGTCCGGTAATGCCATCAGTCAACGATTCCCGCGTAGTTCGCCAGCGCGCGCAGCTTGTTGCTGGCCCGCCGTTCCTGCTCAGCGGTAGTCTTGATGGCGATCTTCACCGCTCGACTCTTCTGGAAGTACTCAGGCGCGGCCTCCCGCGCGTTCTGGAGCGCTTCGACTGCACGGTCGGGATTGCCCGCCGACAGTTCGGCCCGTGCGCGGTCGAGCCAGAAGTGCGCCTTTCGCTCGCGCGGATAGCTGTCGGGCAACGTTGTCGCATCGGCGATCTCGATTGCCTTGCCGACGCGCCCGAGGTCGACTGCGGCGGACAATTCGAACAGCTGGACATTGGTCGGGCCGACGATCGTGCCGTACGTTTGGCGGTCGCCAACCCGTTCGCCGAGCGCATGCGCTTCGGCGAAGTGGGTGTCGGTGGTGTCGGCATCGTTGGCGGTAGCGGCCAGGCCCGCGCGTCGCATGTGCAGCGCACATAGGACCGCAGCGCCCGCCTCTTCGTCTGCGAGCGGCTCGACTTCGGCAATCGCCTGATCGGTGAGCTGCACGGCCTGCCGAGTGGCACCGACCCGCGCCAACGCCGCCGACTTGACGTACTGGGTCGTCGCCAACAGTAGTGGGTCGTCAGTCGAAGAATTCGACGCCATCGAGACGCCCGCGCCGGAGCTGGAAACAACTTCCGCGTTGAGGGTGGCGTTCATCGACATCGACGCCGCCTCCGTCATCGATACCGAACTGCCGCAGCGGATCCCGCTCGTTGGGCCGCCAACTGCGGTGGATCTGCCAGTCGAATTGGTCGAACGCATCGCAGACGCAATCCGCGAGTGGGCCGATCAGTGAGGATCCCCGCCAACAAGATTCCCACCGCCGCCACCTACCGGCCCGCTACCACGGGATGCCTACTTCCACTTTGTGGGCGGCCCTCGGTGACGGCACCATCCCCGGCCTCTCATGTGGGTCGACAACCTACCTGGCTGGCCGTCGTGACGCGTGGCCCGTCACAACAAGGCGGCCCGACCCCGTACGGCGGTCCGGGCCGTTCTCGCAGCACATGATGGAGGAACCAAAATGAAGATCGGCATTAGAGCGACCCTCGCCACGAGCGTGGTCGCCGCAGCGGTCATGAGTGCTGCCAGTGCGCACGCAGCACCGGTCGTCCCGGTGGCCGACAAAATTGTCTGCTTCGTCAGCGCGATCGAACCATGGAAGACCGGCCACAACTCGGTCGCACCGATCAACTTCGGATTCAAGGTGCACTGCACCGGCCAACCCGCGCTGCGGAACGTGACCACGAAGTTGTGGCGGTACGACCCCAAGGACGGCAAGCAGTACATGCAGACCGAACGCAACGACACCTCCACCAACCCCGACGTAGAAACGCTGTACTCAGCGTCGTGCTCGTCGACAGGAATCCTCTACCAGTTCCACACCGAGGCAATAGTGAACGCGTTTAATGGCAATTGGGATCGAGGCAGCGACAACAGCAGCAGTGTCGCCGCGATCTGCTGACAGCAACGAAAGGGCTGAGTCGATGCACACCCTGGACCATCCAGCGGTCACCGTGGCTATCGACGCCCTGACCGGCGCTGATCGTGATCTCGTCCCCGTCAGCGCCATCGTGCGGGACGACATCGCCGCCGTGGTTATCGATGGCGAACAAGGCCGATGGATTGTGTTCGCCCACCCTGGCGGCGGCCAGTGGGCGACATCGGGCATCACCTATGGCGCGCCACGTCCGACCGGGCCGCGCGCCGACTCCACCGCACCCCACCAACCGTTGCAACGGCTCAGCACACGATTCCGCGCCGGAGCCGATGGTGAGCCGGGGTGGTTCGCAGTCATTGGTCAGGCCGCCAACGACGCCGTATCAGTGTCGGTTGTGTCCACCGTTGAGGAACGCACCGAACCCCTCGACGCCAACGGACTGGCCTTCGTAATAGTGCGCTGTGGCGCCGAGGAACGACCGCCCGTCACGGTCAACACCCGCGACGGGCGGCAGGTAGTAGCCTCGCCGCTCGTCGCTTGACACGCCGAACGCGTGAACCCAAGTTCGTCGATGCTTATTCGTCCGGTCATGGGTTCAGCGCCGCAGGTCACGGCCTTCCGGTATCCCAGTCCTGCGGGCGGATGCGACGCCGGTCGAGTCGGACGCTGAACGTTCCGCCCGGCCAGGTCAGGGTGTTGGTGCCGCCCTCATCGATGAAGTAGCTGGTGCATCCGCCGGTCGACCACACCCGGGTGCCGAGCAGTTTCCGTGCCCGCGTGACCCATTCGCGCTCGGCCCGCTCGGACGGGCTGTAGCGGCGAATCCCCTTGGCGCGCATGTACTCGATCGTCTTGGCGATCAGCTTCGTGGTGGGTTCGATGGCGAGGAACTGCGAGGTGTGCGGCAGTGCGGTATTCGGTCCGGTGACGGCGAACAGATTCGGCAGCCCCGCGAAGGCGATGCCGCGATACGCGCGAAAACCATCGCGCTGGAACTTCTTTCGCGTAGAGGTCGTCGCGGTACGGAAATCGGGGAAGTGGGCGATGGAATCCTGGACGTGGAATCCGGTGGCCCACACGATCGCGTCGACCTCGTGCAACTCCCCGTCGGCGGTGCGCAGGCCGGTCGCGGTGATCTCGGTGATCTTCTCGGTGCTCAGCCGCACATTCGGGCGGGTGAACGAGCTGTAGTACTCATCGGAGACCATCGGTCGCTTGCAGCCGAATGCGTAATCGGGCGTGAGTTTGCGCCGCAACTCGGGATCGGGCACTTGCTCGGCCAGCACCTTGCGGACGACCCACTCGTATACCGAAACCAACCGCGGATGGAATTCGGCGAAGTGCATGGCCTCCAGGAACAGGAAGACGAATCCGCGTGCCGCCAACCGAATCGGCGGCACGGTGCGCAGTATCTTGCGTACCGTCGGCGGAATCGGCCGGTCCAGACGCGGAATCACCCAGGCCGGAGTGCGCTGGAACGAGATGAGCTCACCCGCCGACTTCGCCAGCGCGGGCACGATCTGCACCGCGCTCGCCCCGGCCCCGACCACCGCGACCCGCTTGCCCGCCGGTTCGAATGACGGGTCCCACTTGCTCGAATGCATCTGCGGCCCAGTAAAACCGGAGCGGCCGGAAATATCCGGAATAGCCTCGGCATGCAGGGAGAAGTAACCCATGACAACGGCGCGGGCCCGGACCAGTCTGCCGTCGCTCAGCCGCAGCACCCACTGTTCGGCCTCGTCGTCGAAATCGGCCTCGGCCACGTCACTGTTCAGCCGCACATGCCGCCGCAGATCGAAGGTGTCGACGACCTGCTCGGTGTAGGCACGCAATTCGGGCTGGGTCGCGTACACGCGGGTCCAATCCGCGTTCGGTGCAAAGGAATACGAGTACAGCACCGATGGCACGTCGACCGCGCAGCCGGGATAGACGTTATCGCGCCAAGTGCCGCCGATGGCGTCGGCACGTTCCAGGATGACGAAGTTGTCATTGCCGAGGCGTCGCAGGTTCACCGCGACGCCGAGCCCGCTGAAGCCCGAGCCGATAATCGCCACATCGTAATTCGACATGGATGTCATCCAGCGGCTAGTTGTGTGCGGTCCGGCAGGAGCAGTTCGGTGAGCTCATCGAGCGCGGCATCCATGGCCCCGGTGAGATACGACATCGGCGGCAGCTTGTCCTGGACGCCGAGCACGCCGAAGTGCAGCCCGCCCGAGTAGCCGATGCAGGTGAAGTTCAGCGAATTGCCGTGCATGAGCAGTGAGATCGGATAGATCGTCTCGAGCCGAGCACCGTTCCAGTACAGCGGGTTTCGCGGTCCCGGCACATTGGAGATGCCCATCGGGTGGGAGGAGGCGGTGTTGGTGAAGCCGAAGCTGAGCCCGAGGATCCACGGCAGGGTGACCGCGAGCCCGTAGCCGATGACCTCGTTCGGGGCCATCGCACCCATATGCTGCTTCGCGGCGCGGATGTAGTACTTGACCGCGCTCAACCGGTCGCGCGGATCGGCGATATCGGTGGCCAGCGCGGTGAACATCATGCCAGCGCGGGTGCCGGCGCGAGCGTCGTCCTCCTCGCGCAGATCGGTGGGCACGCCCGCGGTCAACGACTCTTCGGGCAACGTGGCGTGATCGGTCAGGTAGCCGCGCAGCGCCGTGCTGACGAGGTAAAGCACGATGTCGTTGATCGTGCAGTCACCCGCCTTCGCCAATCGCTTGAACAGCGCGAGGTCGTAGCGACGCCTGGACAGATCGCGCCCGGCGGTGATGGTGCCGTTGAGAATGGTCTTCGGCTGTTGATATGCCTTCTGCGCCATGGTCTTATCGCCGCGTGCACGCCGGAAGGCATCGCGGACGGCGGATCCGACACCGCGCAACAAGGCCAGCACGCCGGTCAATGCGGCGAGCAGGGCACGGAACGGATTCGCCCTACCGGCTTCCGCCGATTCGGCGGCCGGGCGCACGGTGAACAGGTCCGGCACATCGCGGGCGGCGGCATCCTCGGTGAACGTATCGGTGAACAACCGCATGGCCGATGCGCCGTCGAGCAGGCTGTGATGCACCTTGAGCAGGAGCGCGAAACGGTCCTGCGCGAGTCCTTCGATGACGTGCAATTCCCATGGCGGACGGCTCATATCGAGCTGCTTCTGATGGATCGACGACACGAGTTCGGTCAACTGGTCCTGGCTGCCCGGCTCCGGCAGCGTCCACTCCCGGATGTGCTCGCTCAGGTCGATATCGTCGACCTCACGCACCATGGCCGCGACACCCGGTGGCGGGAACTTCAGCGGGCGGAAGTTCCACGGTTGCGGCAGGCTCGCCGGTGCGTCCAGTCCGGCCCGCCACTGCCGCAGGAATTGCGCCGCCCCGCCCTCGGGTGCGGTGAATTCCAGCAGGAAGGCGATATGCATCGGCATATCGGGTGATTCGAGCGACAGCCAGACACCGTCGGTCGCGGTCAATCGATGCAACGACATCTACATCCTTAGAGTGTGCTCGGCGAATGGGGTCAGGCGGGTCGTCGGATCAGGTCGAGATCGAGATCGATGGGGATGACGGCGAAGTGGAAGCGATCCTTCGGCGCCTGCGCACCCGCGGGCAGACGCACCTCGAAGTTCCGGCAGACCATGCCGGTCACGTTCTTGATCTCCAACATCGCCAACCCGCGTCCCGGGCAGAAGCGCGGACCGGCCCCGAACGGGGTGGAGACCTCGGGCCGATGCGTGCCGTGCTCGGTGCGCAGCCAGCGATCCGGATCGAAGCGCAGCGCGTCCTCGAAGTTCTTCTCCTGCAGGCTCGCATGCTGCACATTGACGATCACCCAGGTGCCCGCCGGGATGTGCACACCATCGATCGTGGTGTCGACGGCAGCCTCCAGTCCGACGATCGGGGTCGTCGGCCGCAGCCGCATCGATTCGGCGACAACGGCTTCCAAGTACGGCTGCCGGTCCAGCGCCGAGGGGATCTCGGTGATCTCCTCGCGAATCCGTTCCTGCACGGCCGGATTGCCCGCGAGGTGGTAGAGCAGCCAGGCCATGGCATTGCTGGTGGTGTCCTGACCGGCGATCAGGATGGTCAGCGCCTCGGC
Source organism: Nocardia pseudovaccinii NBRC 100343 (assembly GCF_001613225.1). Lineage (GTDB taxonomy): Bacteria > Actinomycetota > Actinomycetes > Mycobacteriales > Mycobacteriaceae > Nocardia > Nocardia pseudovaccinii. The sequence goes on along the minus strand of NZ_BDBY01000167.1, from coordinate 24,135 downwards.
GAACAGTTGGTCATCGGTGAAGGAGGCGCTGCCGTCGTGGGCCAGCAGGAAGGCCTCGATGAAATTCCTCGGCGCCGCAGGCAGATTCGCGCGGGCCCGACTGATGACACCGGTGAGATCGGTACGCAGCGCGGCCAGTGCGCGCTCCAGCGCCCGGTCGTCCGGAAGCTTGACGTAACGCCAGTACGGGAGCGGGCTGTTGATCCGCCGGTTGATGAGCGGGAAGATCAGCTCCAGGTGCCGCTGGATGATGTCGCCGGACTGTTCGATGGTGTTGATGTCGTAGTCGAAGGTCAGCTTGGCGGTGACGTCTACCGTGTAGCGGGTCAGGTCGGCGCGAATATCCTTGGGCGACTGCCGTTCCCAGCGCTGCCGCAGCCGTCCGGTGATCGTCTCCAGAGTGGGATGGAAGCTGCGCAGATGCGAGGCATTGAAGGCGGGCATGGCCAGCTTGCGACGCAGCCGCCACGCCTCACCCTCCAGCGAGAACAGTCCGTTGGACCCCATCTCGTCCATGACCGATTCGATCGCCGACTGCCTCCGGAACCCGCCGGGCCGGTCACGGAATATCTCGCGGTTCAGATCGGGATCACTCACGACCACGATGTGCCGCCCCGGCATCTTCAACTGGTAGAGCGGGCCGTACTCATCGCACCACTCGTCGAACTGACGGTGCAGCAACGAGGGCCGCATCTGCGGGAGATTCCCCAGCAACGGCCATCGGCTCGGCCCCGGGAGATCATCCACGGTCTTGGCGGGTGAGATCGAGACGGACAAAGCTGGCCTAACGTCTAAAGGAACTGGTGGAGTCTCGGCGGACGAGAAAAAGCCGCGAGAATCTTGTCTCGAAGCACAAAGAAAGGTCCGCCGAGTTTGTTCATGAATGCGACCGGAGTCGAAGAATAACGACAGCCTCCCCGCAGTCGAAACATTCGGCCAGACTATTTGGACAGCCTGCCGCCATTAATGCCGAGGCGGGCGATGACTCAGCGCGAACAATGGCGACCGTAGCCAGCGCAAGCGGGCGGTGTCAACCCTGACGATTCGTCATCGTCGACTTTCCGCAGGTAGAGGCGAATTAGTGAGGAACGCAACAGTGCCCCACCCAAAGGCATGATCTGAAACAAGGCCTGGTCGCTGACGGTCTGACGAAATGCGCTATCCCCCAACGTTGCCCGGCATCTCAGCGTGCGGCCGAGCGCACAGCGATCAGAAAATTTCAGCGGCAAAACCGGAAGTTATTTGGGATCGGCGAATCGCGGCTAGACTCTGCCCGTACCGGTCGGATGTCCAGGGTCGATCCCGCCTGCGCGAGTTACTCCTGGGAGTTCAGACCAGAATTCGTCCGGTCATGGGTTCACAAGGAGACACCATGCAAGTTTTCGGCAGCTGGAACCACCTATTCGGAAAGGTGAGACCGGCGGTCGCCGCAGCCGCGATGACAGTCGCGGCGAGCGCCGCTATTACCGGGCAAGCGAGCGCAGACCCGGCCGCGGACACCCACTATGTAGCCCTCGGTGATTCCTTCGCCGCGGGCGCGGGCGTATTTCCGCAAACCGAACTCGCCACGTGTTCACGGTCCGCGGTCAACTACCCGTCGCTGGTCGCGAAGGAGCTCGGCGTCGCGACCTTCAAGGACGTCACCTGCGGTGGGGCCACCTTGGACGACCTCGCGAGCCCGCAGCGCGGCGTCGTCTCCGGAACCGCCGCACCGCAGTTCGATGCGCTGACACCGGACACCACCCTGGTGACAATGACCATGGGCGGCAACGATATCGGCCTGGCGAGCCAGGCCCTGCGGTGCGGAAATCTCCTGCCGGAGCCCTACGGCACGTCATGCGCGGACACCTTCACCGCGAACGGCGTCGACACTTTCGCGGAACGGACCAAGGCCCTGGCACCGGTCTACGGCACCGCGATCGATGAAATCCACTCACGCGCACCCGAAGCCACGATCGTGATCGTCGGATACCCCACCGCCTCGCGCGAAGGCGCTTGCCCGGCGCAACAGCCCGCCTGGCCGCGCGACGCCGACTACCTCCAGGACGTGCTGGTCGACCTCAATACGCTGCTGCGCAATGTCTCCGCCGCACACGGTGCGATCTTCGTCGACACCGCAACCTCCAGTCTCGGACACGATATGTGCGCCGCGCCGGATCAGCAGTGGATCAACGGGTTGATTCCCTCGCTGTCGACTCCATCCATTGTCCCGCTGCATCCCAACACCTTCGGCGAGCAGAACATCGCACAGCAGGTTGTCGCCGCACTGCGGTGAGATCGCGGCGCTGGGCGCGGGTGGCGATTCGCTAGTCTGCGAACAATGGACGCAGCAAAAGAGTGCACCGCATGAGGCGGGCCCAGGGCCGGGCCGGTCACGAGGATCGTCGTCGAGCGATCCTGGAGGCGGCACTCGAGGTTTTCGCGGAACGCGGCTATCAAGGCGCGACCATCGCGATCGTCGCGGAGCGGGTCGGGCTCAGCCAGCAGGGCGTGCTGCACTACTTCCCCAATAAGCAGACACTGCTGGCGAATGTGCTCGCATTGCGCGATCAGAACGATCTCGATGTCCTGCTCGCCACCGCGCAGGGCCGTTCGACAACCCTGGAACTCCTTGCCGAACTGGTGGAACGCAATGTCGAGCGACCCGGAATCGTGCAGTCGTTCACGGTGCTCGCGGCCGAGAGCGTCACCCAGGACCATCCAGCGCGCGACTACTTCGTCGATCGGTACGCGCAGGCCCGGGAGATGTTGACAACCTTCCTGGAGCGCGCACTGGGCGGCGATCCGCCGCATGGCGTCTCACATCGAGATGCCGCCGTATTACTGATCGCGGTTCTGGATGGTTTACAGCAGCAATGGTTGCTATCGCCGGATGAGGTCGATATGCCCGCGCTGCTGCGCAAGTTCCTGCGATTGATCTGTCCGGATGGCGATCCGGATTTATAACGTATTGATAACATTCCCTACCAGTTACTAGGTAGCGCGACCATACTTCGAGGTAGATGCCCGCGCGTCATACGAACAAGGGAGTCGACCGACATGGCGAATCACCGAGCCGACGCCGAGGCAGTGGTCGAAAAGGCGTTGGCCGCACTGGATCTGGACGCGCGTTGCCGCCTGCTCGCCGGACAGGACATGTGGTCCCTGCCCGCGATTCCGGAGATCGGATTGGCGTCCCTCGTGATGTCCGACGGTCCGATCGGCGTGCGTGGCGTGCACTGGAGTCCGGAGGATCCCTCGATCGCCCTGCCGAGCCCGACCGCGCTGGCCGCCACCTGGGATCCGGCTCTGGCCCGGCGGGCCGGGCAGTTGCTCGCGCAGGAGGCCCGGCGCAAGGGCGTGCATATGCTGCTTGCTCCGACGCTCAATCTGCATCGAAGCCCATTGGGCGGCAGGCATTTCGAGTGCTATTCGGAGGATCCGCTGCTGACCGGTGCGATCGGCGCGGCCTATGTGACCGGCGTGCAGGAGGGCGGTGTGGCCGCGACGCCCAAGCATTTCGTGGCCAATGATTCCGAGACCGACCGATTCACCGTTGATGTGCGGGTATCCCAGCGAGCACTGCACGAGCTGTATCTGGCGCCGTTCGAAACCGTGGTCGAGCAGGCCGAACCGTGGGCTTTGATGGCGGCCTACAACAGCGTCAACGGCGTCACGATGACCGAGCACAGTGGGTTGCAGAACGAACTCCTGCGTGCACGTTGGGGTTTCGACGGCGCTATCGTCTCGGACTGGACGGCGGCGCGCAATACCGTCGGCGCGGCCGTCGGCGGGCTCGATATTGCGATGCCGGGACCGCAGAGCGTTTTCGGCCATGCCCTCGCGGAAGCGGTTCGCGCAGGCCGGGTTCCGGCCGAGACGGTCGAGCAGATGGCACGACATGTGCTCCGGCTCGCCGCCCGGGTCGGCGCGTTGGCCGGGGCACCACCTGAAGTCGCCACGGTGCCCACGACGATCAACGGCGACGCGCTGGCCCGCGAGATCGCCCAACGCTCGATTGTGCTGCTGTGCAACGAGAGTGGTGTGCTTCCGCTCGGCAAAGTCCGCCGCATCGCGCTGATCGGCCAGACCGCCGACCAGCCGAGGGCGCTCGGTGGCGGCAGCGCCCAAGTGTTTCCACCGCATACCGTCTCTCCGCTCGCGGGCCTGCGGGCCGTGCTCGATGCGGATACCGAACTGGTCTATGCCGTCGGCGCGGATCCCCGGGTCAAGATTCCCGCCGCGAAGGAAGGTTTCGACCTGCGGGTCCAGCTCTACGGGGCGGCTGACCGCGTGCTCGGCGAGCATCCGCTGCCGGAGGCCACGATCGAATGGATCGGTGAGTTCCCGGACGGTATCGGGGTCGGGGAACTGCACCGGGTCGTTGTCACCGGCACCTTCACTTCACGGGCGACGGGAACGCATACCTTGGCCATTGCTGGTATCGGGCCGTTCCGGCTGACGGTCGGCGATGTGACCTGTTTCGACGACGCGATCCTCCCCGAGGGCGACCCGGTGGCGGCCTTCCTCCAGCCGTCGGAGACGCTTTTCGAGGTCGAACTCACTGCGGGACAGCAGGTTTCGATCAGTCTTACCCATACCGTGACGACGCTGCCCGAGATGCCCATCGCCTTCGAGAAGTTCTCGCTCGGACATCAGGAACCGAATATCGACCCCGAGGCCCTCATCGAAGAAGCCGTGGCCGCGGCGGCCGCGGCCGAGGTGGCCATCGTGGTCGTCGCCACCACCCCCGAGGTGGAGAGCGAAAGTTTCGACCGCACATCGCTTTCGCTGCCCGGTCGACAGGATGAGCTCGTCGCGCGGGTGGCCGCTGCCAATCCGCGCACCGTGGTCGTGGTGAATACCGGGTCACCCGTGCACATGCCGTGGGCCTCGGATGTCGCGGCGATCCTGCTCACCTGGTTTCCAGGGCAGGAAGGAGGTGCCGCGCTGGCCGACGTGCTCATGGGGCGGGCCGAACCGAGCGGGCGGCTGCCCACCACTTGGCCCGTGCATCAGGACGATGCGCCGGTGCTGAATGTCACGCCGACCGATGGTGCCCTCGCCTACGAGGAGGACATCTCTCTCGGATACCGCGCGTGGCAACGACTTACGACCGCACCGGCGTACTGGTTCGGGCACGGAATCGGTTACACCACCTGGGAATACGAGAGCGCTACCTTCGCCCCCGACCCGGCATCTGGTCTCGGCACGCTCACCGTGACAGTTCGCAATACCGGCGATCGTCCCGGCCACGAAACGATCCAGACGTACATCGCGCATTCATCGCAACCGGAACGCCGACTGGCCGCCTTCGCGGTCGTCGAAGCCGAGCCGGGCGAGACTGCCGAGGTGGCGATTCCGATCCCTCGCCGGGCCGCCGAATCCTGGGATGAGGCAACGGAAACCTGGGTACTACCGGCCACCGCCTACGACCTGCTGACCGGTCGATCGGTCGCCGATATCCGCGTGACCACGGTCATTCAAGGACCACACGCATGACGTTGCGCCGAATCACCTTGTTGCTGACGGGATTTGCGCTGTGCGCCGCAGCGATGCCCGTGGCCGCCGCCGAGCCGGGACCGTATCCGACCGCCACTTGGGAGCAGGTGCAGGACGAGGAAACCCGGTGGGCACAGGAGGGCAAGGTCGAAGCCCCGACGCCGCCCGGAGTCAACCGGTACGACTGCGTGCCCACCGTCCCCGGCGCGGTTCCCGTTGTCCTGCTACATGGTTTCGCGGGCGACGAGTACCGAGCCTGGGGTTATCTCGGACCGACCCTCGCCAATGCGGGCCTGTGCGTCTATTCCTTCTCCTATGGCGGCAGCAATGCCATGCGGGGCGGTGGCAATGGTCCGCTCGCCGATTCGGCAGTGGAGATCAAGCAGAAGCTGACCGCGCTGACCACCCGGCTCGGCGTCCCGAAGGTCGACCTGATCGGCCATTCCGAGGGCGGCATCATGGCGCAGTACATCGTGAAAACCGATCCGGAGATCGCCGGTGGCGTCCGTTCGGTGACCACCATTTCCTCGCCGACACACGGCACGCTCGGCGAGCTCGGTGCGACTCTGCTCGGAAATCTCCGCGACGAGCTGCCGGTACCGCCCGCGGTGAAGGATCTACTGGCCGGATCGGTCTTTCTACGGGAACTGAACTCCAGCCCCATCACCGTCCCCGGCATCGCCTACACCACCATCAGCAGCCGTTTCGACCCGATCTCGTCCTTCGGCCAGAACGAGGCCGTGATCACGGAGCCGGGTGTCGACAACTACGTCCTCCAAAACGTCTGCCCCGCAAGCAAAGCCGGTCACAACGGCACGGTCTTCTCACCCACCACCGCCGCACTCGTGCTCAATGCGCTCGATCGTTCGACAGTGCGGCCGATTCCGTGCCAGGACGACTCAACCGGTTAGGACAGTTGTATTTCGTTGTGCGGTAGATACAGCGACGGAACCGGTGGTGGTCCAGGCCGCAATGTTCCTTGGCGGCATGGAAATTCCTCCTCGCGCCAGCCACGATCTGCTCGCGGCTGACGGTGTAGGGGTGGAAGGCGCAGACGCCTACTCGGCGGTCGGCATTCGCCGATAGCCGGGGTGCACGCCCGGGGTGAGCTGTTGTTGTTCGGCGATGCGGTTGAGCAGGGTCGCCAAGTGTTCGTATTCGGTGTCGTCCAGTCCCGCGCAGATATCGCCCTCGTGTGCCGTGGCGATCTGCCACACCTGGCCCATCAACTGTTGCGCCTTCGGGGTGAGGTGCAGTTCGTGGTTGCGGCGGTCGGTGGCGCTACGGCGGCGTTCGACGAGGCCCTTGTGGTCGAGGTTGTCGATCAGGGTGACGACGCGGCTGGGGACGACGCCGAGTTCGGCCGACAGTGACCGCTGACTGCGTCCGGGCTGGGTCGCGATCATCCGCAGCAGTCCGATATCGGGCGGGGACAGTTCGAGATCGCTGATGCGCTCGGCGAATCGCTGGGCCGCGTGCGCGCCGATCTGTGCGAGCAGAAAGGTCACTGCCCGTGTGCGTGGCGGGTGCTGCGCATCCTCTTGCTCGGCTTCGATCACGACCCTATCGTACACAGCGCAGTATCATTCACTTTACTGAATGATTCACATAGGAGAATTGAATTGGGCGTGAATGCCGAGCTGATCGAGAAACTGATCCGGTTCCAGCGGCCCGAGCGGGTGCTGCCCTATCTCGACGAACTCGACGACATCCGCATCGCGAGCCTGTTCGGCCTGGATCCCGCCGAGTACAAGCGACTGCGCGCCGGATTCGATGCACAGGTCCACACGGCGGCCACCGAACTCCTGGCCAACCCCGAAGTGGCCGACGCGGTGGACCGGCTCCCATTCGAGCCCGGCCAACACGTCGTCGCCATCGGGGGGAGCACGACGGCGGATCGGCTGTCCTGGTTCGAGATAATGCGCGCGCTGCTGGCCATTCGTCGTCCGGACGGCATCCGACTCAGCAATCTGGCCGTATCCGGTTGCACCACAACACAGGCGCTCGCCGCACTGTCGACGCTGACCAGTCAGCGGCCCGATTGGGTGCTCTGCCATCTCGGCGCGAACGATGCCAAGCGCCTCGGCGGGATCGACGGACCTCGGCTGGTCAGCCTGTTGGAAACGAACCGCAATCTGCTGCTGCTGCACGACTCGGCGATGCGTGACATCGACGCACGGTGGATATGGCTCACCCCGGCCGCAGTGGACGAGGCGAAGGCGGCCGCAGTCCCGCACTTTCAGCGGGCCGGAATCGCCTGGCGCACTTCGGATATGGCCGATGCCGCCGGGTTGCTGGCCGATCAGCCGGAGCCGATCGTCGATGTGTTCGCGATAACCACCCCCGACTCGGGTTTCGACGGACACCTCGACGATGGCGTCCACCTGACCGGCTTCGGCCAGCAGGAGATCAGCGCGGCGGTCGTCGTCACGCTGGCCCAACTGTCGTGAACCGATACCCCGGCTACGCACCACACTCGAAAAGGTCAAGCATGCGCGTCACCACATTCATCCTCACCTGCACACTTGCCGTCGCCACTGCCGTGGGCACGGCCGCGGCCCAGCCCGCGGACGAGGGCGACGGCGTCGCCTTCACCGCACGCGCGGTCGACGGCGCCAGTGTGATCGATATCGACTCGGGGACAATGTCGTCGGACAATGATGTCTTCCAGATCAAGGCCGCCGACGGCACCTTGGTCGCCGCGATGCCCTTGCGGCTACGGCTCGATGATTTCGAATTCCCCATCGCCGCAGCGATTTACGGTCACAGCACGACCCTCGTACCACAAGTCGATATCGCGCGCGCGGCGTATCGGCCGGTCGCACTGCCCTTCGAGGATCAGGCACCCTTCCGATCGGAATACGAGCGCGAGGTCGCGGCCTGGAATCGGATGAGCAGCACCATCGCCATGGGGGCCATCGTCGGCACGGTTGTGGGCGGACTCGGCGGCGCGGCCGTTGGATGCGTGCTCGGCGGGACGGTCGGAGCGGCGGCCGCCACCGCCACCATCATCGGGCTCTTCGGTCCGATCCTGCCCGCAGCCGCGGTCGGCTGTCTCGGCGGCGTCATCGCGGTCGGCGCGCTCGGCACCATTGCGGGTCAGCTGTTGGTCACCGCCCCGGTAATCGTCGCGGCCGCGATCCAGTACTTCACCACGATCAATTCGCCACTCCCGCACTGATCATCGGGTCGCCCTCGGCGGCGGTTGGATACCGCCGCTGAGTTGTATTTCGTTGCGCTGCAACGAGTCCGGTCCTGGCGGCGGATTGCGCGGTGAACGCGAACACAACTGGGCCTGGGCCACCCTCCCCACCTTCGGTGACATCCCTGGCGCATGGAAGGCGACTAGACTCGCGGTCTCGCCAGCTGAGGTTGGCGAGACCGCGATGTTGTTCGTAGCAATCATCTTTGGAAGGACGCATGCCCACCACAGAATCCGAGCTGGACGATCTCTATGCGGCCATTGAGAAATCCGCGCGGTTGTGGAACGTCCCCTGCACGCGAGACACGGTCTGGCCCAACCTGACCGCATACGGCACGATGCTCACACAGTCCGTGATCTCTTTCAGAGTGGTCACCGAGGCCCGCCGCTCGGGAGACCTCGACTACCGTTTTTTGACGCTGCCGAGAGACACCGACCCTTACAACATCGCCCTTGCCAACAAACTGATTCCCGAGACCGATCATCCGGTTGGCGCTCTGCTGGACCAGGTCCGGAAACAGTGCCCCATCGACAGCTACGGGATCGACATCGGTGTAGTCGGCGGCTTCAAGAAAGTCTGGCCGTTCTTTCCTGCCGATGGCGTGCAAAAGGTATCGGAGCTTGCCGCACTCCCGTCCATGCCGCCCGGTCTCGCCGACCACGTCCGCATGTTCGCACGTCACGGCCTGGAGGACAGAGTCGGCTTGCTCGGCATCGACTACCACGACAAGACGATGAACGTGTATTTCCCCGGTCTGCCTGCCGACTGCTTCGAACCCAGCGCCATCACGTCACTGCACCGAGAAGCCGGATTTCCGGACCCGAGCGACCAATTCCTCTCGCTCACCGAGAAAGCATTCGATATATACGCCACCTTCAGCTGGGAATCTCCTCGGATCGAACGCCTCTGTTTCCCCGTGATCACACCCGACCCGAGAACGCTCCCAGTCCCGATCGAACCGCGCTTCGAGCAACTCGTCGACAAAGTTCCGATCAGCACAAACGACCGTCGATTCACCTATGCCGCGACCTCGTCGCCCAAGGGAGAATCCTACAAATTCAGTTGGTTTTACCAATGGCAACCCAGAATACTGGACAGGATGAAGACATCCGATTCATAAACTGCCTGGAGTCTCAGTGCACGAGCGCGGTCAGGATCGCCTGTGCGCCAATGGCATCGAGACCGCTCGGGTAATCGGCGAGCATCGTCGGGGTCGGGAAGAGATAGGAAAGGCCGAACTGCTCCAGGCCGCCGACGGGTTTGCCATAGGCCGCGACGAGATCGTCGAGAGCATCGCTGTCCGACACGACACCGCGGATGTCATTTTCGAATGGGTCCCACGGCTCCCCTGCGAGCAGCCGCTGCACCCTGGACACCAGATGGATCAGGCCCTCGATATGCGGTACATGCACCAGGAGAAGCGCGGCATCTGTTGCGGCTGAGTATATTTCGATGACGCCCGGATCACCGTCCATGTCGATCGTGCGCCGGTAGCGGGTCGACGTGACGCTCTCGACACCAGCGATCGCGCTGCGCGCCAGTTGTGCCAATCGCCGCTCGATGTTCGTCCCCTCGGCCACCGGCACCCGCAGCGCGAGACCGCCATCCGCGACCAGCCGGTCCGCACGCCGCCGACGTTTGCGCAACTCGACAGGTGTTGCGCGAAATATCGCGACCATCACCCGATTGAATTGACGCAGGCTCCCGAATCCGGCGGCGAAGGCGATGTCGGTGACCGACAGATCGGTATCGTCCAGTAGTCGTCGCGCGAAATGCGCCCGCCGCGAACGGGCCAGCTGATCCGGCGTCGCACCGACCTGCTCGTGGAACATCCGTCGCAGATGACGTTCCGACACTGCCAGCCGCGCGGCGAGTTCCGCCTCATTGCCCTCGTCCAGTACACCCACGGCAATGAGATCGATAGCGCGACAGACCAATTCGGATGCGCTCGTGGGCTTTCGATCACTCCGATAGGGCCGACAGCGGTGGCACGCCCGAAACCCCGCCGCCTCGGCACCCGCAGCGGAGGTGAAGGGGACGACATTCTCCGCTCGGGGGCGTCCGGGACACGGCGGCAAGCAGTAGATGCCGGTCGTGACGACGCCTTCGAACGATCCCATCCCCCGAGTCTGCGCTCCGAGCCGCGCACCGACCAGCCATATCCGGACACGGTCTGTCCGGATATGGCGTGATCGGCGGCCGCGGCCCACCCAGGATTGGCCGAATGGACGCACAGACGAGCAAAGATGTGATCATCCGAGCCTGGCGCGAATTCGCGACCCAGGACCCCGACCGCATTGCCGCGGTATTCACCCCGGATGCCGAATGGCTCGCACCGCCGCAGAACGCCACCGCCCGCGCCCTCGACGGCACCAATCACCTGGTCGGTCGTGACCGCATCGTGCACTTTCTGACCAGAGAGTTTCCGGCCGTGTTCGTATCCGATCGAAGCGTGCAGTTCACTGCCGTCATCGCCGAGGCCGCGACGGTCGTCGTGGAGGAGCGGATGCGGGCGACATTGATGAACGGCAACCACTACGACAACGACTACTGCTTCATCTTCGAACTGCGCGACGGTCTGATCCACCGCGTGCGCGAGTACATGGACACCCGTCGCGCAGAGGAAATGTTCAGCGCCGACTGAGAGTGCCATCTCTTCGGCAGCTATGGCAACAACTTCGGCCCGATCATCGAGGGCTCCAGCACGGCACCCGCTAGCTCACCTCCGGTCCGGATCGGTCGATCCGGACCGGAACAGCTCACTTCACGCCGATGGGCTTACCGAAGAATGAGGCGAAGGTCTCGCCGAAGGTCGACTTCAACAGCTCGATTCCGTTCGGATCCAAGGCCAACCAGCCCACCTCGGCGGTGCTGCAACCCTGTTGTGCCGGAACACCATTGAGCCGGTCACGCAGCCACAGGAGGGCGGGAGCAGTGCCCGACACCTCGGTGACAACATGCTCCGCAAAGTGCTCGCGGGTGTATCGCACACTCGCGGAAGGGCTTTGGCAGTAGGTATCGACCAGCGTGTTGACCTGACCCACCGGAATGATTTCATCCGGATTGCCCTGCCAGATGTACATCGGCATATCGGGTACCGACTTACCCATGCGGGTCTTGTCGAGCACATCGACGACCGCCGGGTGCTGGATCGGATCGCCGGGCACCCGGAGCATGCCCTTCAGGTTCAGGAACGGCAGCAACGCGGATACATACTGCACACACAGCCCGCCCTGCACAGTCGACACCGCCCGGCCGAGCAGATCGATATTCCCGTCGATGAATCGGGCGAAATCCGGATACTCACGGGTGAGCCCGTTGATGGCGCCCAGGACCAAACCGGAGGTGAGCTGGTTGTTCGCGACATTCAGCGTCACCCCGAGATCGGCGGGCACACCGCCCTCGGCCGCGCCGACGATATTGAGCTCCGGCGCATAGCCCTGCTTCAACTCGGCCGCGTGACCGGTCGCAATGGCCCCGCCCGAGTAGCCGTACAGCCCGATCCGGGTATCCGGCGCGAGCCGCATCGGCTCGAGATTGCGCGCCGCGCGGATGCCGTCGAGAGTGATCCGCCCGGCCAGCGGTCCGGCCGCGTAGGCATTGTTCGGTCCCTGATGATCGGGAATGACGACCGCCCAGCCCTGCTGCACCGCGCCCTGCGCAATCACCCACTCGGCAGGAGCGACGACCTGCCCGACGAACGGACTGACCGAAAACTGTTGCAGCGCATAGGAAGGTGCACAGTACCCGGCCAACGAATCCTCGGCGATCTGCATCGATACGAGCTTGTCCGGTGCCGAGCCGCGCGGCTTCACGACCGTCGCGACCGCTGGAATCGCCTCGTCCCGACTGTTGTTCGAGCGGTAGGAGACCTGCCACGCATCGACATTCACCGGAATCAACCCGAAGTTGGCGACATTGACCTGCCGCGCCGAGATGATCTCGCCCGGCGCCTTGCTCGCGACGAGCTCTGCCGCCGGATGGTAGAAACCCGGATCCAATTCGGGCGGCAGCGGAACCGGTGCCGCGGGTTGCACCGCTGCCGGATCCTCCGGCGGCTCGGCGACCGTGACCGCGGTCGTCGCGAGCAGTGCGATGGCCGTGACTCCGGCCGAGAACATGATTCGCCGGGCGCGACCCGCCAGCGGATTGATCAACTTCCAGCCCCTTCGCCTACTGTGAGACCACTCCGTCTCACATATTGGCGACTATGACACAGACGTGATGTGCATCGCAATAACGGCCGCGGTCTTGGGCAGAAATAGACCCGATTCGCCGACTCGATGTGCCGAGCGGCGGAATATGCCGTAACTTTCGGTTCACCGAACCGGCCGGTTGGTGCCGGATAGCTTGCTGGGGAAGCTCCGAGGAAACATGCACGTGCTCAATGAACCGGTCTCGACGGTTCTGTATTACGTCTTCTTACTCTTCTATGGCGCACAGGATGCGCTGGGCAGATCCTTCATCCTGGGCTGACCGAGCCGTCACAGCACACCGAGCAGTCCGCGTGGCTGCTCGGATACCGTGGTGCTTGTGACCGAGCACAGCGAGGGAACCAAAGACACAACCCCCTTGGTCGCAGCGGAACCGAGCGCCAGCGAGGCGGAGCTGTGACCATCGTGGACAGGCAGTACGGCGGGCGCGCGGTGAGCGAGCGCAAGGCCGAGCGACGGCAGCGGTTCCTGGACGCCGCCATCCGGACCTTCGCCGAGCGCGGCTATGCCGACTGCTCGCTGGCCGATGTGTGCACCGCGGCCGGACTGTCCAAGCGGCAGTTCTACGAGGAGTTCCAGACCAGGGAAGACGTGCTCATCGCGTCCTACGACTACATCCAGGACCAGTCCGCCGCTGTTGTCGGGCAGGCCGTTGCGGCGCTGGGTCCGGATACGGATATCGCGGCCGGGCTCACCGCGGTGCTGACGGCGTTCATCGGTTCGATCAGCTCCGATCCGTACCGGGCCAAGGTCGCCTTCGTCGAGGTGGTCGGGGTCAGCGAACGCATGGAGAAGCACCGCCGTGAGCGCCGCCACGCGTGGGCGGGGGCAATCGAGGCGCTGCTCATCTCGATCGCGGGCCCGGATATCCGCGTCCGTGGTGGAATCACCTGGGCGGCAAGCGCACTCATCGGCGCGATCAACGGCGTCGCGCACGAATGGATTCTGGCCGACCCGCGCCCGCCGATCACACAACTGGTCGAGGTGCTCGCGCCCATCGCCACCTCGCTGATCATCACCGAGGAATAGCGCGCCGGGCAGCGTCCACGTAAGTTCGGCGTATGCAACTCGGTCAGCCAAGTCGCACCGCGCTCGCCACGGCCTACGCTCGCGCCTACCATCAGATCGCGGGTGAGCCGCGCATCTTCACCGATCCGCTGGCCGTTCGGATCGCGGGCATCACGCCAGATCAACTGGCCGACCTGGAGACCACGAAATATCAGGATGACACCGACATGCGTCGCCGACGCCGTCTGTTCCTGGCCGCCCGCGCGCGCTTCGCCGAGGACACCGTTGCCGACGCCGTGGCCGCAGGCACCCGGCAGGTGGTGATTCTGGGTGCCGGACTGGACACCTTCGCCTACCGCAACCCGCATCCGGATGTGCGGGTGTTCGAGGTCGATCATCCCGATACCCAGGAGTGGAAGCGGCAGCGGCTCGATGCGGCGGGCATCGAACTTCCGTCGTCGCTGATCTTCGCGCCCGTCGACTTCGAAAGCCAGACGCTCGCAGCAGGATTGGCTGCCGCCGGGTTCGATCGGCGCCGCCCGGCCGTTTTCGTGTGGCTCGGTGTCATCATGTATCTGACTCGGGACACGATCCTGGACACCCTACGGTTCGTCGCGGGTCAGGCGACACCGGTGCGGTTGGTGTTCGACTATATCTATCCCGCTTCGGCTTCCAAAGGCGAGGAGATGGATCAGCGCACCGCGCGAGCCGATTTGGTGGCGTCCATCGGCGAGCCATGGCTCAGCTTCTTTACCGCCGATGAGATCGCAAATGTCTTGCGGGAGGCGGGATTCGACCGAATCGACGATCGCGACGCACCGCATCTCGTCGCCGGTTACCTCGGTATCGAACCCCGACAGGGTTCCATCGCTCCGCCACATGTGCTGTGTGCCATGCGAACCGGGTAGGTCAGCAGCCGAGTTGGTCTGCGAGATCTAGGAAGTCGGTGGCGTTGACGTCGAAATCGTCGTCGAAGGAAACGTCCACGTCACCACCGGCGCCGAACTCGAGTGGCCGTGCGACGAAGGCCGTACGGAAGCCCAGTGCGCCCGCAGCCTGGATGTCGTATTTGTGGCTGGCGACCATCATGATCTCGGCAGGCTCCAGCCCCAGATACCGTGCGGCCATGCGATACACCGTGGGGTCGGGCTTGAACGCACCAGCCATCTCGGCGGTGAACACCGCATCCCACGGCAGCGCGGCGCGCTTCGAGATGTTCATCACGGCGGCGACATCCGCATTCGACAGGGTTGCGATCGCGAATTTGCTTGCGAGCCTGGTCAATCCGGCGACGACATCGGGCCACGGTTCGAGTCGTTGCCAGGCGAGGGTGAGATCGGCGCGTTGGTCGGGTGATAGGTCGATGCCGTAGTCACCCAGTAGGCCGTCCAGTGCGTTGGCGTAGACCGAATGCACGGTGACCCAGTTGTCTCGGTCGGGCTCGGCTTTCCGGAGCGCGGCGAAGTACTCGGCGCGCCAATGGTCTACGAAACCGGGCCAATCGATGTGGCGATATCGGGCACCGCCGATGCGGCGCGCGTCCGCGCAGACGGTCGAATGAAAATCCGTCGCCGTACCCTGCACATCGAAAAGTAATGCTCGCAACACAATTCGCGCCTTTCCCTACACGCGTTGGACCAGCAGATAGCTGCGTCGGCTCGGATGTTCGGTATCCGGATGTGGTTCACGGTCCAAGCGCGCCTCAGGAACCAGACCAGCCCTCACCAAGGCTTCGGATTCAGCGTCCGGGTCCAGGTAACGAAAGGTGAGGTCGACCTGCTGGCCCCACCAATCGGTGAGCGTCTTGGCCCCACCATCCGGAAAGTCCGCATCGCTGGTGTGAAACGCGATGAGCGCGTGCCCACCCGGCCGCAACACCCGCGCGAACTCCGCATAGGCCGCCGCCCGCTGGTGCTCGTCCAAATGGATCACCGCATACAGGCAAACCACCCCCGCCAACGCTTCCGCCCGCACCGGCAGCGCGGTCATATCGGCCGCCCCAACCGCCACCGAAGTAGTCCGCCGCGCCACCCCACACATCGCGGGCGAAAGATCCATCGCGATAGCCCGCACTCCCCGCCCCGCAAGATAAGCAGCGACATGCCCAGGCCCACAACCGATATCCGCGACCACACCCCCGTCGGTGAGTTCGGCGAACACCTCCAGCATCCCCCGATCCAACGGCTTCCCAAGCAACTCATCCCCGAGCTCATCGGCGTAACGCTCGGCCACCAGGTCATAACTGCGCCGCGTGCCGATCATCCAGCCAGCGTAGTTCCGCCCCGCAACCCGCGCCTGCCGTGGACATACCGACCCCGGGAGACGGCCAGCCACGGCAACGCCAACCAGACCGGCTCGAGCGGCGCATTGCCGAACTCGCCGCCGAGCACACCAGGCAATCGGTCGGAACGTACGGCCGACGGGCTGTCCGAACGCGAGATCATCCGCTGACTCGAACGCCCTGGGCAACACGCGACAACCGTTGCCCAGGGCGCGGATCGCGGTGTGAGCGGACGCAGTCCAGCGGTGGCCGACCGAGGCGTTGTCCCGCTCGGCACGTTATGTGACTCCTACGGCCTGGCCGAGGAGGCGATCGGCGTTCCGGCCGGGGCCCCGGCGTCCGGCACCCCCGCGTAGTCGGGCAGCTCGACGCCGTTGATCGCGCGCTCGACCAACTCGGCGAACCACTCTCCGGTGAAATCGGGGCCCGGCTCGGTGTCCGGCCCGGGGACGTCGCGGCTGCGGGCGTTCAATTGGGCGATCTCCTGGTTGGCCTCGACGAACGAGCGCATCCGGCCCTCGTAGGCGGCGAACCCGGCCGCCGGGTCCCACCCGGCGGCGGCCAGCTCTCCGGCCAGCAGGTAGGCGCCGACCAGGGCCAGCCCGGTGCCCTGCCCGGACATCGGCGACGAGCTGAACGCCGCGTCCCCGAGCAGCCCCACCCGCCCGCTCGACCATCGGTCCATCACCACCTGGGCGACCTGGTCGAGGTAGAAGTCCGGGGTGTCGTCCAAGTGCGCGAGGATGCCCGGGGTCAACCAGCCCAGCCCGCCAATCCGCTCGCGCAGCAAGTGCTTCTGGGCCGCGACATCGCGGTAGTCGACGTCGAGGTCGGCCGCCGGGAAGGAGAACATGGCCATCGCCCGGGTGGCGTCCTGGATGGGCCGCAGCCCGGCGGAGCGCCCGGACTCCTGGTACTCGATCAGCCAGCGGTCCAGCCCGAACTCGTTGGGCACGCTATAGAAGGCCAGCACGTGCCCGAGGTGGCGGACGAACTGCTCATGCGGTCCGAAAACCATTGTGCGCAGCGCCGAATGCAGCCCGTCCGCTCCGATCACCAGGTCGAAACGTCGCCGGTCGCCGCCCGCGAAACCCACGTCGACCCCGTCGGCGTCCTGGGTGAGCTCGGCGATCCGGTCGCCGAAAATGTATTCGACACCGTCGCGGGTGTCGTCGTAGAGCACCTGCGACAAGTCACCGCGCAGGATCTCGATCTCCGCGATGAATCCGTCGCCGCCGTCGTCGTCCACGCGGAAGGTCTCCAGCACGTTGCCGTCCGCGTCCACGGTGTGCGCGCCGATGGTCTGGGTGCAGGCCGCGCGCACCGCCGCGTCCAGCCCCATGCGCCGGATGACCTCCTTGGTCACCCCGCGTGCGTCCACCGCCTGTCCACCCGGACGCAGCTCGGGGGCCCGCTCCACCACGGTCACCTCGGCTCCCCGCCGACGCAGCCAGTGGGCCAGCGCGGGTCCCGCGATGCTCGCCCCCGCCACCAACACTCTGGTACCGCTCATTGTTGCCTCCCACTCACCCCGCCGGATCACTGTCCCGGATCGATTGCTTCTGCTCTGACGCACCGCTGTCGGTGTATCCAGAGGTATCGACGACGGATCCACCCAGAATTCATCGGTGCGGCTGAGCGGTCAAGCCACGGTGCGGAACGAAATCAGCACCGTGGCGACCATCGGATCGCGCGTCGGAACCTACCGCACCCGGAAAACGGTGAGCCGCCAGTCCGTTGAGCGGGTGCGGGCGATGCGTGCCGCTATGGCGAAGTGTTGGCGGCCGCGGTCGTAGGTGGCGAAGACTTCCGCGGTCGAAGCGTCGACCATCATGAGGCCCGCGCGGTAGAGCACCGCTACGCCGAGTGCGCGGCCGGGTGCGAGGTCGGCTCGGACTATGGTCCGCACCGCTGAGACCACCGCGGGCGTTGCCATGGTGGCGAGTTGGGCGACGGGGCGGCGGTGGTCGAGTATCTCGAGTGCCAGCCGCAGCGCTCGCTCGACGAATTGCTGTGCCGTCGAATCCAATTCGACGACCGGCGGCAACTCGGCATGCCCGGCACTGAGCGCCCGCCGCACACCCGCCGGACCGGATCGTCCGGTCTGATCGTTCCGCGATAACGGCGTACGGCACGGCGACGCACGCGGCGGATCCTCGAATTCCGCCCGGCTCCCGGCCGGACGGTACGGCAACAACGGCGGCTCGGTCCTCGGCGCATACGAAAGCCCCGACGGATGTCTCTCCAATGAAGCACCCCCAAATGAGTTCGAACTACTACCCCCGAGCTCGGACCGCGACAGCATTCCACGAATATCGCCGCAGGTAAACCACCCAAGCGACCGCTCTGGCGTCAACAATCAAGATCAGGTGGCACTGCTGGTCGAGGCTTCTCGGCTGATGCCCGCACAGATTCCACCTGATCTTGATGCGAGTCAGCCGGAGATGCGGGCCAGGGTTTGCAGCGGGTCGGTGAGGACGTCGGTGAAGGCCAGTTCGGCGGCACCGACGAGGGGGGCGTCGTCGGCAAGTGCGGAGGTGCGCAAGCGAACTCGTTCACGCACCGCGAGTAGACCGTTCACCGCGAGCCTGCTGCGGACCTGCGCGGCGGAGGCGAGGTAGATCTCGCGAAGCACCCCACCGAACACGACCATCGTCGGATTGAAGATATTGACCAGGTTGGCAACGCCGTATCCGAGCCAATCCCCCACCTGGTGCAACGCATCTCGGGCAGTGGCATCACCGCGCGCCGCGGCATCCACGATCGCCTCCACCGCCGCACGCCCGGTGAGATCCGGCCGCCCGGCGGCCGCGATCAACGCGAGCTCGCCCGCCTCGGCCTCCAGACAACCATGCGACCCACACGTGCACGCCCGCCCACCCGGATTCACGATCATGTGCCCGACCTCGCCGCCATATCCGCCCTCACCACCGAGCAGCTTGCCGCCCATGATGATTCCGCCCCCGATACCGACCTCACCGTGCAGATAGATCATGTCCGCGACCCCGACGCCGACGCCGCGCTCCCGTTCGGCAAGCGCACCGAGGTTGGCATTATTACCGACCACTACGCGCAACCCGAGTCGCTCCGAAAGCAGCGCCCCGACCGGCACATCCACCCACCCGATATTCGGCCCGTACCGAACGACCCCGTCCTCCTCGCGCACCATTCCACAGAACGCGACTCCCACACCCACACACACCGTTTCGGGCCCGGACCCGCGGATCATGTTCTCCGCGAGGTCCACCAGCGCACCGATCACATCAGTCGGATCGAATGTCCCACTGGGACGGCGCGTTTCCCGCCGATCGAGCACCACCCCGCCCAGGCCGACCCGGGCCGCCGCGAGCCGATCCGCCCCGACATCCAGCGCCAACCCGTAGACCCGCTCCGATTCCGGCCGCACCACCAGCGACGGCCGTCCCGCCTTCCCCGTCTGTCCCGGCAGCTCCTCGCTGACCAGACCGGCGGCAGCGAGGTCGGCGGTCAGCGCCAGAATGGTGCTGCGATTGAGCCCCATTCGCTCGGCGAGCGCGGTCCGGGACATGGGTCCGCTGGAGTGGACATGCCGCAGCAGCACGGCAAGGTTCTGCCGCCGGATCTCGTCCGGGGAAGGTGCAGCTCTCATTCGGGCGAACCTCCTCCCGGTCGTTGGTCAACTTCCTGGCAACGCACGCTTGCGCGAGAGCGCGTCCACTCCCGCTGCCAACAGCAGCACGAATCCTGTCACAACGAATTTGGTGCCCGCGCTGTAGCCCATCAGGCCCATTCCGTTATTGATCACCGCGACCACCGCCGCACCGAGCACCGCGTCGAGCATCCGGCCGCGCCCGCCGAACAGACTCGTACCGCCGATCACGGCCGCTCCGACAGCCGTCAGCAACACATCACTGCCGCCGGTATTCGGATCGACGGAGTTGGCCCGCGATGCCGCGATCAGCCCGCCCACCGCGGCCATTGTCGAACACAGCACGAAGGCACAGATCTTGATCCGATCGACTGGAATGCCCGCGCGCTGGGCCGCTTCCGTACTGCCGCCGACCGCATAGATATGTCTGCCGAACGAGGTGCGGTTGAGCACGAACGTCCAAAGCAGCAGCAGCGCAACGATCAACGGCACCACGATCGGCATGCCCTCGAGCGAGTTGATCGCCGGGTTGCGACTGCGTTCGTCATTGAGGATCAGCACCGCAGCGCCCGCCACCACGGCGACCGCCGCGATCCGCAGTGCGATCACCGGCGCGGTCTCACCGGTGAGACCGAGTTTGGTGCGCGCCCGCAGTTTTCGGTATTGGATCAACGCGAATCCGGCCAGCAGCACCACGTACATGACCCAGCCGAGCCAAGGCGGCACATTCTTATTGGCGATCGCGACGATCGTCTCGTCGTGGATCGAGATATTGCGCCCGTTGTCCATGATCTTCAGCGCGACACCCTGCAATGCCAGGAACGCCGCCAATGTCACCACGAACGAAGGGATTCCGATCTTCACCACGATCGCACCGATGGTCAGCCCGATCGCGACGCCGGTGAGCAGCGAGACGAGAACCGCCGCGTACCAGGGCCATCCCTTATCAGTGAGCAATACGGCGAGCACCGCCGCACACACGCCACTGGCGAATCCGGCCGACAGATCGATCTCACCGAGCAGCAATACAAAGATCAGCCCCATCGCGATCACCGCGATGGCCGCACCCTGGGTCAGGAGATTCGCGAAATTGCCCTGCGTCATGAACACCGGTCGCGCGATCCAGAACACCACCGACAGCACGGCCAGCGCGATAATCGACGGCAGCGCACCCATATTCCCGCTGCGCACCCGTCCGACATACGAGTTGACCAGCTCGGTCACCGGCGAGGACGTGGCCTCGAACTTATCCGTAACCACGGCGCTCATACACTTGCTCCATTTCCGAGGCCGAGGCTTCCGCTGCGACCGGCGGTGATCAGTTCGACGACCTGCGCGTGCGTCACGTCGGCGGTGCGCACTTGGGCCGCCATCCGGCCGAGATACAGTGCGGCGATCCGATCCGAGACCGCGAAAACGTCGTTCATATTGTGCGAAATCAGCACCACCGCAAGGCCTTTGTCGGCGAGTCGGCGAACCAGTTCGAGCACCTGCTGGGTCTGAGCGACACCCAGCGCGGCCGTCGGCTCGTCCAGGATCACCACTTTGCTGTTCCACAGCACGGCTTTCGCGATCGCGACCGTCTGGCGCTGACCGCCGGACAGACTCGCCACCTGCTGTCGCACCGACTTCACCGTCCGAACCGAGAGGCCCGCCAAGGTCTTTCCGGCCAGCTCCTCCATCCCGTACTCGTCGAGAACCAGGCCGTGCTTCTTCTCCCGGCCGAGGAACATGTTCTGCACGATGTCGAGGTTGTCGCAGAGCGCGAGATCCTGGTAGACGATCTCGATCCCGAGGTCGGCGGCGTCCCGCGGACTGTGCACACGCACCGGTTTGCTCTCGAACAGGAATTCCCCCGAATCGATCGGATGGGTGCCGCCGATGCACTTGACCAGGGTGGACTTGCCCGCGCCGTTATCGCCGACCAGCGCCGTCACCTCACCCGAGTACGCGGAGAACGCGACCTTGTGCAGGACATGGACGGGACCGAAACTCTTCTCTATCCCGCGTAATTCGATGACCGGGGTATCCGGCATGGGTGGAGCTCCTCAAGTTGGGGCGCCCCTTCCGCGATCCCCTCATCGAAATCGCGGAAGGGGCGTGATAACACGATCAGCGGACCCCGTTATCCGCGCAGAGCTTGGCGAATTCGCCGGTGCACAGCTCGGCCTTGGTGACATAGCCGTCCGCGACGACGTCGTTGACGTTCTCCTTGAAGATCGCCTTCGGTTCCAGCAGCACCGCGGGCACTTTCGCCTTCGCCTCGGGATCGTCGACGGCGCTGTTCGCCTCGCCCTTCTCCCCCTTCGCGAGTGCGATCGCCAACTTCGCACCGGCATCGGCCTCCAACTTGATGGCCTTGTAGACGGTCATGCACTGATCGCCCGCGAGCACGTTCTGCAGGCCCTGGACCGTGGCATCCTGGCCGGTCACCGGGATCTGGCCGTTCAGCTTCTGCTTCTTCAGTACCGCGATCGCGGCATTGCCGAGCCCGTCGTTGGCCGCGACCACACCGCCGAGATTCGGCGTGCCGGTGAGCATCTGCTCGAAAATGGTGCCCGCCTTGGTGTTATCCCACTCCGGCACCGCCTGATCCGGCCCCTTCGCATACTCACCGGAATCGAACTTCGGCTTCAGCACGCTGTCGTAGCCGTTCTTGAACAGCGTCGCGTTGTTGTCGGTGGGACCGCCATTCAGATACGCGACGATCGGATTGACCGCCTTCTTATCGGTGAGGCACTTGGACAGCCCGTCCCCCATCAACTTGCCGACCTTCACATTGTCGAACGACACATAGAACGGCGCCCCACCGCCGAGAGTCAGCCTGTCGTAATCGATTACGGTCACACCCTGCGACTTCGCCTTCTGGATCACGGCCTTGCCGGTCCCGCTGTCGAGGTTGGTGATCATCAGCACCGAGGCGCCATTGGTGATCATCTGATCCGCGATGGTCTGGAAGGCGTTCTTATCCCCCTGCGCGTTCTGGATATCCGCCTTGATCCCTGCCGCGTCGAACGCAGCCTGTAGATACTTCCGATCCGCCGTCTCCCACCGCGCGGAAGTCTTACTGTCCGGCAGGATCACCCCGATCTTGGCGCCCCCACCCCCGGAGTCCTTGTTGTCGTCCCCGCAGGCAGTGAGCGAGGTGAGAAGCGCGACCGATACGGCCGCAATGCCGAGGATCCCCTTACGCATGAGGGCGAGCCTTTCGTCGAACCACCGCCCGATCAGACCAGGCAGCGAATGTTGTTTGGTGCAACATATTCCACTGTGACCCGAAGCACAGCCGTTTCGCAAAGATATTTGTTGTTTGCCATAACAATCCGGCTACGGTGTGGCGCGGCCCCGATCGACAGCCCACTCAACGCCCCACCGAGTAGCGTTACCCCAACCGCCGTCGACGCAGAGGACCCCGCCGATGCCGCTCGGAATCAACAAGATCCGCCAGGTAAAGCTCCCCGTCAGCAACCTCGCCAAAAGCGTCGCCTGGTACCGCGAACTCTTGGACCTCGAACCCGTCTTCGAGGTCTATGAGGAAGACGCCGTCCGCGGCGTAGTCCTCCTCGAACCCAACGCCGATCTCCACATCGGCCTCCGCGAACGCGCCTACTGCGCGAGCCACCCCCACCTCAACGACTTCGACGCCTTTGCGCTCGAGGTCGACTCCCTCGAGACCTTCACCGAACTGATCAGGCGCGCCGACGAACTCGGCGCACCCCACGGCGAGATCCACGACCGTGGGCCCTACGGCGCCGCCCTCGACATCAGCGATCCCGACGGCCGCGACGACTGTCGACGCGACGTGGGACGGTAACGCGGCGACCAGCGCCCAAGTCTATTTCACGCAGCTCTCGACAGCCATTTCCACGGAGGTAGAGCCATTGATCTGGCCCACGGCGATCTCGGGGCCTCACGCCAACTGTCCCGGGCGATTCGGGTGCTGATGGATACCACCACCGATCCGCAATTGAAGATGCAGCTGCGCGGTGTCCTCGAAGGCAAGGGCAGCGCACGCGAATTGATGCACAGCGAGGCATTCAATCGGGTGCTCGATCGCACGTTGCCCGCCGCCATGCAGCAGTTCGCGGACATGCCGGAGGAGGAACGGCAACGGCTGGCCGCCCAGGGCGAAGCCGAGTTGGTGCGACTCCGGTCTGAACCAATAGAGGACCAGCGGCCGCCGGACCGGCCGATGCCCGCCGGGAACACCGTCATCCCGGGCACCCGCAAGCCCAACCGTGATCGCGTGGTAGCCCCGGCTGATGACGACGAATACTCCCGGGACCGTCAGCAGCGCGGGTGGCTGCAGTGACCAGGGCG
>NZ_BDBY01000166.1 GCF_001613225.1 Nocardia pseudovaccinii NBRC 100343 | reverse complement strand
GCGGTGTGGTCCGGGCTGTGAGCGTGTGTGCGCAGGTGCTCGGTTGGTGTCGCGTCTGGTGGCGCCGCGGTAGTGGCCTGGACCGCGCGGGTGGCGTGGTCCAGGCTGTGGGCGTGTTTGCCGGACGTGGTTGCTGACGTGCCCGGCGGCGCCGCGGTATGCGTGCCTGGACCAATAGCATGGATGCCATGGTGCAGTTCGCGATGCTGGTGATCATGGTCGGCGCGCTGGTGGCGATGGTCATGCTCTACCTGCGTGGCCGCAACGGTGTCCGGTTGTCGAATCCGGAGACGGGGACGCTGTATGTCACCGGGGTGAGTCCGCGGCCCGACGCGACCGGTGAGCAGTACGTGACCATCACCGGCAATCTGACCGGCCCTTCGGTGCCCGGCACCGTGGTGTACGGCCGCCTGGTGTGGGACGTGAACAACTGGCCCGCCATCGGGGATTTCATCCCGGTCGTCTACCCGTCGGGGAAGCCGGAACGCTGGCAGATCTCGAATCCGGGCGCGCGTCCGGGGCTCGGTTCCTGACCGCCCGCCGTCGCGCGGCGGGCGGGGCAGTGACACATTTTTCCCGCACTGCATGCCGTGCGTTGGAGCATGGACCGAGTGGTGCCTTCGGCCGATGACATCCCAGCGCCCGACTGCCACGACGGACCGTGTCTCGGCGGCTCCGCATGGAGTCGGCGGTTTTGCGCGGTGAGTCTTGTTGATCGCCCCTCTCTCTCGGTGGCGGTCCTGCATCGTGTCGGCGGACGTACGCGGCGAGTCGAGTCGACCGACCGGGTTGTTCGGGAGTCGCTGCCTGGGCAGTGGGAGGATGCCGGGTATGGATGCGCAGGACTCTCAGGTCGTCGTTCGCGACGCTCGCCCGGACGAATACGACGCCGTCGGTGACCTGACGGTCGAGGTCTATGTCGGAGAGGGCTATGTGCGTCCCGGCAGCCCGTATGTCACCGAACTCGCCGATATCACCCATCGCGCGGGCGCGGCGCAGGTGCTGGTCGCGGTGCACGAGGATCGGGTGGTCGGTTCGCTGGCGGTGGCTCGGCCGGGAACGCCGTACGCCGAGATCGCCCGTCCGGGGGAGTTGGAGTTCCGGATGCTCGCCGTGTCGAAGTCGGCGCGCGGGCTCGGTGCGGGAACGGCGTTGGTGCGCACCGTCATCGAAACCGCACAGGCCGAATCCTTTGCCACCGTGGTGCTTACCACGATGCCCGCCATGGCCGACGCGCGGCGGATCTATGACCGATTCGGTTTCGTCCCTGCGCCGGAACGGGATTGGAAGACCGACGCGGGCGAGTGGCTGTCGGTGCTACGGCTGGATCTCTCAGCCTGAATATCCGACAGCACCGACCGGCGCGGCGGTCGGCATTCGAGAGCATCCTCAGCCCAATACGGTCGCGACGATCCCCGCGAGATAACCGAGTCGCGCCACCTCGGACGGCCGGAAGTCGGGCCCACCGGGACGTCCGAGCAGCAGCACCTTGCCGGTATTTCCGAGCGGCGCCGCGGCCAGCTTCGTGTCCATATCGCGCCAGATCTGCGGCACCCAGTCGCCCTCGGGATCCAGGACGGCGGGCTTCTCCAACGGCATCCACGGCGCCGAACCCGCCTGCGTCTGCGGCGCACTCTGGCTGCCGACGACGCGGTAGGCGCCCTGCGGACCCATGTCGATGATCGTGCTCCAGCCGACGCGCAGCACTCGCGGCACTCCGTCGACGAGCACCTGTAGCCGATCGTCGCGGGCGCTGGCGACCTGATCGATCAGCTCGAGTTCGCGATGGGTGTCCAGCACACCGGAATACGGGCGGATCGAGTCCACGTGCACGTCGCCGATCGATTCGGCGGCGGTGATCAACGTGTCGGGTAGTGCACCCTGCGGCACCTCGACTACGAGATCGTCGACCGCGAATCCCGCACCCCGCTCGACCACGTCGAGGGAGAGGATGTCGGCGCCGACGGAGCCCAGTGCGAGCGCGAGCGCACCGAGGCTCCCCGGTCGATCCGGAAGTTGCACGCGGAGCAGGTAAGACACGCGCGTTCCTTTCCTTGGCGGCCGAGGCTCTGAAACGAATACCCGGGTCACGCAATACTTACACCCACAAGTCCGAGTTATCGACTCGAAGTACGGCCGGTGACGGATGCCACAGCGCGAATTCGCGCGGAAGCGGCGTGTCACGCTAGCCGGTGGGGTGTGTCGTTGCATGCGCGGCTCCTGTGAAAGTTGTGCAGTGGGGAGTCGCTAGGCTGTTCGGTGGCCGTTCACCAAGCTCAATCATGCCGAAAGGGGTCCGCGGTGCCCGCCATCTCCCGCGACGAGGTCGCACACCTCGCCCGGCTGTCCAGGCTCGCCCTGTCCGAAGCCGAACTGGATCAGTTCGCCGGTCAGTTGGATTCGATCCTGAGTCACGTGCGGACCATCTCCGAGGTCGCCGCCGCCGATGTGCCTGCGACCGCGTCGCCGAATCCGGCGACGAATGTGACGCGTCCGGATCAGGTCGTCCCGTGCCTCACCCCGGACGAGGCGCTCTCGGGCGCCCCCGCGGTCGAGGACCAGCGGTTCCTGGTTCCGCAGATCCTGGGAGAGGGCGAATGACCGACCTGACCGGGCTGGCTGCCGCCGAGCTGGCGGCCAAGATCCACGGCCGCGAGGTGACCTCGGTGGAGGTCACCCAGGCGCATCTGGATCGGATCGCCGCCGTCGACGGCGAGTACCACGCCTTCCTGCACGTGGCGGGCAACGAGGCGCTCAGCGCGGCGGAAGCGGTGGACGCCGCGCTCGCCGCGGGCGATGCGCCCGCGTCGCCGCTGGCCGGAGTTCCGTTGGCGCTCAAGGATGTTTTCACGACCACGGATATGCCGACCACATGTGCCTCGAAGATTCTCGAGGGCTGGGTCGCACCGTACGACGCGACGCTGACCAGCCGGTTGCGCGCCGCAGGCATCCCGATCCTCGGCAAGACCAACATGGACGAGTTCGCGATGGGCTCCTCCACCGAGAACTCAGCCTTCGGTCCGACCCGGAATCCGTGGGATACCACCAGGATTCCAGGTGGCTCGGGCGGTGGCTCGGCGGCCGCGCTGGCTTCGCATCAGGCGCCGCTGGCGATCGGTACCGATACCGGTGGGTCGATTCGGCAGCCCGCCGCGGTGACCGCGACCGTCGGCACCAAGCCGACCTACGGCACCGTCTCCCGGTTCGGTCTGGTCGCGTGTGCGTCCTCGCTGGATCAGGGTGGTCCGTGTGGTCGCACCGTGCTCGATACCGCGCTGCTGCACGAGGTGGTCGCCGGATACGACCCGCGCGACTCCACCTCCCGGAATGTGCCGGTGCCGCCGGTGGTCGCCGCGGCACGCCAGGGCGCCACGGGCGATCTGCGCGGCGTGAAAGTCGGTGTGGTGAAGGAACTGCACTCCGACAGCTACCAGCCGGGCGTCATCGCATCGTTCGATGCGGCCGTCGGTGTGCTGAAGGATTTGGGCGCCGAGATCGTCGAAGTGTCTTGCCCGCACTTCGAATACGCGCTCGCCTCCTACTATCTGATCCTGCCCAGCGAGGTGTCCTCGAACCTGGCGCGCTTCGACGCCATGCGCTACGGACTGCGCGTCGCCGACGACGGCAACCACAGCGCCGAGCAGGTCATGGCCGCGACCCGCGCCGCCGGATTCGGCCCGGAAGTCAAGCGCCGCATCATGATCGGCACCTATGCGCTGTCGGCCGGATACTACGACGCCTACTACGGTCAGGCGCTCAAGGTGCGCACGCTGATCGCCCGCGACTTCGACAAGGCCTATGAGCAGGTCGACGTCCTGGTCTCCCCGACCAGCCCGTTCACCCCGTGGAAGCTGGGTGAGAAGGTCGACGATCCGCTGGCGATGTACCTCTCCGACCTGTGCACCCTGCCCACGAACCTGGCGGGGCATCCGGCGATGTCGGTGCCGTCCGGGCTGAGCAAGGACGACGGCATGCCGGTGGGTCTGCAGATCATGGCTCCCGCGCTTGCCGATGATCGGTTGTACCGCGTCGGTGCGGCGTATGAGGCCGCGCGGGGTCCGGTCGCCTGAGAAGTATTGACCTGAGCGCCCATTCCTGTCCCGATCATGCGCGATTCCGCGTGAACTCGACCGGGAATGGGCGCTCAGGACATCCTTATGCGGGCCAGACGAACTCGGGGTCGCTGAGGTAGTCCTTCCGGCGTTGATCCAGTGCCATTGCGACCATTTGGTGTGCGCCGGGGCCGATTACCTTGCGCACCGGTGGGTTAGGCGTATTCACGAGCGCGATCAGTTCCGCCGCAGCGACTTCCGGGGCAGCTTCCACCCACTCGGACTCGGCATCTGTTTCCGGCGGTGGGGCGGTGGGGTCCGGGTAGTCCGGCATGCCGAGGATGCCGGTGCGCAGTTCTTTGTACACCGGGAGCGCCGTCGCGAACTTCATGCTCGATTTCGCCCAATCGGTATCGAACCCGCCGAGCTGTGCCAGCGTGACGTGAATTCCGAAGGGCCGCAACTCATCCGCGAGTGACGCGCCGAAACCCTCGAGTGCCCATTTGCTCGCGTTGTACATGCTGAACAGCGGCAGGCTGCCGACCGCGCCGACGGTCGAGATCTGCACGATATGTCCCGAGCCCTGCTTGCGCAGATGCGGCACCGCGGCCTGCGAAACCCACAGTGCGCCATAGAAATTGGTATCCATCTGGGTGCGGATCTCGGCTTCGGTCAGTTCCTCGACCGCGCCGACCAAACCGTATCCGGCGTTGTTCACGATCACCTCGATACCGCCAGCGATCGCGAATGCCTTGTCCACCGTGGCGATCGCGCGGTCGCGGTCGCGAACATCCAAGGGCAGCACCGTCAATCGGTCGTCGTCGATGTCGGCCATCGATCGTGGATCGCGAGCGGTCGCGACAACGCGGTCGCCACCGGCGAGCGCGGCGAGCGTGAACGCCCGCCCCAGCCCGCGGTTCGCGCCGGTGATGAACCAGGTTCTGGTCATTGTCGATCCTTTCGTCGCGAGACGCTCCGTCTCGTTTGACGACCATGCCAATCCGACTCGGTCTTGTCAAGACGAGACGTTTCGTCTCGCAACTTGGTACAGTCTCGCCATGGCCGAAACCCCCAGCGCAGCCAGGCGCAGCGAACGTGCCCGCGCTGCGATTCTCGGCGCCGCCACCGAACTGATCCGCGAGCTGCCCTACGCGAAGTTGAGCGTCGAAGCCATCGCATCCCGCGCCGGGGTCGGCAAGCAGACGATCTACCGTTGGTGGCCGTCGAAGGGGGCGGTCGTATTCGACGCGATGCTCGAACTCGATTCCGGCCCGGATGGTCTCGTACTTCCCGATACCGGCGATATCCGCGCGGACCTGCGTGAACTGCTCCGCGGCGCGATCGCCGAGCTCACCGATCCGAGTTTCGAAGCCTTCCTGCGGGCGATGTACATCGAGATACAACAGGATCAGGAACTCGCCGACGCCTACCGCGAGCGACTCCTGCTCCCACAGCGCGCGGCCATTGCCGAACGCTTGGCCGCTGCCGTCCGGGCCGGACAATTGCGCTCCGATCTCGATACGGAGTTCGCGATCGATCTGCTGCTCGGTCCCATCCAATCCCGCTGGTCCCTGGGACTGCCCGGCCTGACGGAGTCCTACGCCGACGCCACCCTCGAAGCCGCCCTGTCCCACCTCGCGTCTTGACCACCGTCCCTTGAACGGTCGCAACGCATCGGCCCCGGCCACCATCCCTTCGCCCATCGTGACTCGATCGGTCTGGAAGATCTCGGCGACTGCACGGTCGTAGCGGGTGACTCGATACCGCATTACATGGAGGAGGCCATCAACCCCTTCTTGGGGCAGTGGAACAAGCTGATTCGGTGCGGGCGGGTCAGCGGATGTCGGTGAGGTCTACGGTCGCGGCCATGGTGCGGTACCCGGCGTCATTGGGGTGCAGGTGGTCGCCGCTGTCGTAGGCGGGGGCCAGGCGGTGCGGATCGGTCGGGTCGGCGAGTGCGGCGTCGAGATCGACGATGGAGTCGTATTCGCCTGCGGTCCGGATCCATTCGTTGACCGCCAGGCGCTTGTTTTCGGCCGCATCGTTGAAGTAGGGCGAATCGCCGAAGGGGGGCAGCGTCGCGCCGAGGACGCGGAGTCCGGCGGCGCGGGCCTGGGCGATCAGGTCGCGGTAGGTGGTGATGAGCTGTTCGGGGGAGACGTCGACGACGGTGTCCACGGCGGTCACGCCGGAGCTGAGGCCGATGTCGTTGGTGCCCTCCAGGATGATCACGGTGCCGACGCCGGGCTGGTCGAGCACGTCGTGCCGGAATCGGGTCCGTGCGCTGTCACCCAGCCAGCTGGAATCCACGGTGACGCGATTGCCGCCGATGCCCTCGTTGAGTACGGCACGCGGTATGCCTGCCGCGGCCAGGCGTTCGGCGAGTTCGTCCGGGTAGCGATTGTCGGAATTGCGGGTGGAGCCGACGCCTTCGGTGATCGAATCGCCGAAGGCCACCAATGCCGAGCGCGGCGGCGCGACATTCGCGACCTCGACGCCGGTCAGGTAGTACCAGGATTGGCTGGTCTCGGTGAAGGCAGCGGCGGTCGCGTCGGCGCGGTGGTCGCCGTTTGCCCGGTAAGTGGTGGCGAAGGACTGGGCGTGCTGGGTGGCCGGGCCGGTCGGTTCGGCCAGGTACAGGGTGATGGTCACCGACTCCAGCGGCGCCAGCGACAGCATGGCCGGATCGGTCACGAGATCGGCGCCCGGCGCGATGCGGAACGACGGGGCGAGGCCGACAGTCAGATTCTGCACGCTGTCCGGATCGATCGCGCCATCGGCGGCGCTGCGGGCGATCGTCGCGCCCGCGACCGCGAGCGGTGTCGTCCCGTAGCGGTTGGTCAGCCGCACCCGAGTGGTCAGACCACCGTCACTGACCCGAACCACCTGGCGCACCGTGTGATTCGTGAATCCGCTCTCCGCCCAATTGGCCACGAATGCCTTGCTCGGCTGATGCGCCGAGGTCGCCCAGACCGTCGTCCAAACGAATGGCTTCGGTGGATTCGCGCCCGCCGTGCCGATGGTGGCGGGCAGTAGCACCAGCAGCAGCGCTACCACGGCACGAACTGTACGCACGACGAAACCCCTTCTGTGGCAGTGGATCCGATCCGCTCATCGGACGGTCCACACAACCACCCGACCCGAACCCGCATTCCCCCACCCCACCTTTACCCCGAACAGACCCCGACCACACCCGCCCGCACAGACCTTCGTTCGAGCGTTGCTCGGATACCTCAGTGTTCGGGATCGAACTCGAAATAGTCGATCCGCGAGCTCCGGCACATCTTCGCGAACGGGGCTCTGCGCGTCGGGCGGCATGTCGGTCTGCGACCTACCCGGGCGGTGTGGCAACCGCTCAGGGGTTCGGATCAGCGGGGCGTGCGGTCAGTGCCGCGTGCAATCAGTTGGCGCGGAGGGATTCGGCTTGCTTTCGGATGCCTTCGGTCATGCCCGCGAAGCCGCGTCGGAGGTTTTTGCCGAGGGCGGTTACGACCAAGGGGTGCAGCCAGCCGCCGAGTTCGAAGTGGGATTCGTAGCGGGTGCGGTCGGGGCCGAGTGCGGTGACGCGGTGTGAGCGCAGGCTGTGCAGGGCGCCGAGGGGGACCGGCTTCATCGAGTAGCTGAGTTCGGTGCCCGGGGTGTGCGAGACCATCCATTCGCGCTGGCGGCGCGGGCTGGAGCCGGAGAGCGCGACCAGCATATCGATCGGCTCGCCGGGGACGAGGGTGCTGCGGCATTCGATGCAGAAGGGGTTCCACTCGCCGTAGCGGGGCAGGTCGGTGATCACCTGCCACACCAGTTCGGCGGGGGCGTCGATTTCGACGGTGGCATCGATGACAAAGGACATGGTTAGCAAATTAGAACATGTTCTATAGCTGATCAAGCCTCTCAGCAGGAAAGTCGCGGGTCAGCAGGCGCCCATGGCGGTGCCCTGATCGGTGCCGTAGCGGTGACCGTGGCCCGGCGGCGCGTTCAGTGCGGCGAGCAGATCCGCACTGGTCTGCAGGAAGCTGATCACCGGAAGCCATTGCGGCACGGGCGCATCCACCCGGACATCGCGGAGCTCGGGTGCGCGCCACAGCAGCGACGGCGACCAGTGCACCACCGGATCCGAGCTGTTGGCCAATACCGTCGCGCCCGCCCGATGCACCTGACCGGCGGGTGGGCCCGCCCAGAGCGCCGCGCAGGTCCGACGGTCCTGGTCGGCGTCGTCGGCGAATATCGAGCTCCCGCCGAGCGCGCCGAGGCTCTGCCCGTAGACGTAGAGCTCGGGCTTGTGGTCGAGCATGTCGATGCGACGCTCCACGGCATCGAACAGTGCTCGCGCGTACGCGACCGCATCGTCGCGTCCGAAGACGAAGGTCACCCAGCTGGGGGCGTAGGAGTACTGCATCCCGACGAGTGCGACATCACCGCCGAAGCGTTCGTAGAACCCGCGAACCGCATTCGCATCGATCCATCCGGACCCGGTCGGCACCGCGAGCACGATATTGGACCGCTCGAACCCGCCGGACCGTTCCAGTTCCCGAATGGCCAGGGCCACACGGGAATCGAGATCGGGTGCGGAGTCGAGTCCGACGTACACCCGGATCGGTCCGGCGGGTGATCCGGTGACGAACTTGCGTCCCTCCGCGCCTAATGAAGGCCAGCTGACCGCGGATTCGGCGCTTCCGGACCGAACAGACGAAACCGGTTGCACCAGTACGGGATCGATCGTCGCATTGGCGGCGGCATAGGTACTGCGCCGCCAATCGACAACCGCGGGTACCCCGACGAGGTAGAGCACCGACACCGCCACCACCCCGACGGCGACACTGCGCGCCGAACCCAGCTTGCGCGCGAACCATCCGGTTGCGCGGACGATTCCGGCGACAACCCCCACGATTGCTACGGATGCGAGCGCCCAGCGCAGCCAATAGTCCGGACCGATCAGCGCGGTATCCATCGCCGCACGCAACCGGTTCTGCCAATGGGTTGCCTGCACGACCATGCCGACGACCGTGAGCACGGCCACGCCGAGCAACGGCGTGCGGAATCGATCCATCCGACGGTTGATATCGAAATCCCAGCGCCGCAACGCAAACCGAAGAAACCCGGCGACGGCCAGCGCAACTGCGGTGAGTAGCGCGGTCGACATCGCCTGGGCACTCGGTGTGCGCGGAAGCAGGCTGGGAGCCAAGGATATCGAGGTGCCGAGACCGATTCCGAGCGTCGTGCCGATTCGTGGCCGCACGCCACGGTGAAATCCCTTGGTGACGAGCTTCTTCCAGCGATTTTCCGGTCCGGGTGAAATGCTCGAGCTGGGCGACGAGCCCGAATCGTTCCGGGGGGAAACCGGTCTGGTCGCGGTCAACGTGCTCATGCCTGAACCCCCAGACCGCCGATACGATTCGAAGCTCGTACCGAAGAACGACGTCGATCCCGCACATCGGTAAGCCGCTGCCGGACGGACGGCAGGAACCCGGCCGCCCCGAGCCCGACCAGACCGCCACCGACGATCCACCCGCTGTTCCCGGAATCTTGTCCCCCGAAGCCGGATTCGGCAACCGGCACGCCATAGTCCTGCCGCCGCGAATTCAGATCGACGAACGTGTCCGCAATGCTCGCCATCGCACCGCACCGTGCCCGCGAGAACGCGTCGTCCCGAGCCGCGCACGCCTCGTGCATATGCACTGCCAGCGTCGCATCCAGCGCCTGCCTGGCCCACCCGCTCAGCGGCTGACCCTGCGCGTCCGCATAACGCAGTAGGTCATAACCCAAATCATGTGCCTTGCAAGCGGTCTCGAACTCACTGGGCAACGTCACCGGCGACGAGCAACCCCCAACCGGATTGACCAGCAGCCCATCGACAACAGCTGGTCGATACCCGAACCGCTCCGCGAAATCGGCGGGAATCACATCGACCGACCCTGGCCCGCCCGAGGTCAGGCCGACCACCGCGGCACCGGCCGACGCATTCTCCACCGGCCGCTCGACGGTGGCGGCATGCGCCGCGGGCGCCAGCATGATGGTGGCCGCCATGGTGGTCAGTGCGGCCGCTGTGAGTGCTGCACAGCGTCGTGCGACGGATTGATCGATGGTCGGTGTGCTCATGGTGCTCGACGGTAGGAATCCATCCCGCTACGCCACCTCACGCCGCGGAGCGGTTTCCCGGCCCGTGCCGCCGGGGGAGCGCGTGCGAGCCCTCCTACTCCGGTATCGGACCGGAATTCACCCGTGGGTATGAGGACCCAGACCGCTCGAGCTTCCTACTGTCGTAGCCATGAGGGAAAAACGTCGTAGCGGGATCAAGGGAATGAACGCGCGGATGTGGTTCGACGCGTTCACCGTGCTGCTCGCGGTGATCTTCTACGCCGTAGCGTGGCCGACGCTGCACCTCACCCATGACGTGCCGGTCGCGGTGCAGCCGTTCATCGCCGCACTCGCCGCGTTTCCCATCCTGCTGATCCGGCTCAACCCGGCGTTGGGCTGGGCGATATCCGCGGGTTCGGCCCTGCTCATCGCCCTGGCCATCCCGAATCAGCCGGACAATGAGATCCCGATCCAGGTCGTGCACATTCTGTGCCTGTTCGCGCTGCTGTTCGCGGTGGCCCTGCGCGCGGCGGTCCCGATCGTCGCGGTCGCCTGGGGAGCGACCTCGCTGCTGCTGGCCACCACGATGACCAGCGACGGTGACATCTCCGGCGGCGCGTGGGCCTGGCCGATCGCCTTCGCCGCCGTCGTGCTGTTCGCGATGCTGGTGCGCTGGCTGGTGCAGTCGCGCA
This sequence comes from Nocardia pseudovaccinii NBRC 100343, assembly GCF_001613225.1. Classification (GTDB taxonomy): domain Bacteria; phylum Actinomycetota; class Actinomycetes; order Mycobacteriales; family Mycobacteriaceae; genus Nocardia; species Nocardia pseudovaccinii. Next base: position 14,118 of record NZ_BDBY01000166.1, on the reverse strand, counting down.
AACAGTTGCTGGCCCAGGAGGAGGAGAACGAGCTGGAGCGGGCCCGGCGCACCATCCTGGAAGAGAAGGCCCGCATCGCCCGTGACCTGCACGATGTCGTCGCCCATCACATGTCCCTGGTCGTGGTGCAGGCCCAGACCGCGCCCTATCGGGTCGAGGGCGTGACTCCCGCCGCTCGCGCGGAATTCGAATCCATCGGCGCGACCGCCCGCGAGGCATTGAACGAGATCCGCGGGATGCTCGGTGTGCTGCGCAGCGACGGTCAACTGCCCGAACACGCACCGCAACCGAAGGCCGCCGATGTGCTCGGCTTGTTCGAGGGTGCCCGCCGCGCCGGGGTGCGCATCGACTGGACCGTCGACGGACTGCTGGATCCGGTCCCGGATTCGGTCGGTCTCGCGCTGTACCGGATCGTCCAGGAGTCGTTGTCCAACGCTTCCCGGCACGCTCCGGGCGCACCGGTGCAGGTGGCGATCGTGATCGGCGCCGACGCACTGCAGCTGAGCGTCGGCAATGCGCTGAGCGCTACTGTCGCGCGACCGGTCGGCAACGGCGGTCACGGCATCGCGGGCATGCGGGCGCGTGCGCTCGCGGTCGGCGGCGAGGTATCGGCGGGTTCGCGTGCGGATGGCGGTTTCGAGGTTCGAGCCCGGCTGCCGATCACTCCGGCGTCCGGGTCGGCTCTCGACCCGGTGATGACCGTTACGGTGACTGCCGCCGAAGAAGTTTGAGCGTCTTGCTCCACGAAAATTATTACAGGGCAATTGATTTCGAATGGAAACGGCCAGATCGCCGGGTACGCTCGAACTCGCCGTGCACCTGAATGTGACGCATGTGGCACCCGACTTGTCCGGCCGGAGTGGGCGGATAGGCTCTGCTGGTGGCAATTACTGTTCTGATCGCCGACGACCAGGCCATGGTGCGTCAGGGTTTCGGCGCCCTGCTCGCCGCGCAATCCGATATCAGCGTGGTCGGTGACGCGCCGGACGGAAAGGTCGCCGTCGCCGAGGCCAAGCGGCTGCGCCCGGATGTGGTGCTGATGGATGTGCGCATGCCGGAGATGAACGGACTCGACGCCGCGCGCGCCATCCTCGCCGCTGGCTTCGACCCGCCGGTGCGGGTCCTCATGCTGACCACCTTCGATATCGACGATTACGTCTACGAGGCATTGAGCATCGGCGCCAGCGGATTCCTGCTCAAGGACGCGCCCGCCGAGGAGTTGGTGCGCGCGGTGCGCGTGGTCGCCGACGGCCAAGCCCTGCTCGCCCCTACGGTCACCCGCCGACTGATCGCCGATGTCACCCGCCGCCGTAGCGCGAGCCGCGTCAAACCCACACCCGCGCTGGCGTCACTGACTCCGCGTGAACGCGAGGTGCTGGAGTTGATCGCCAAGGGCATGTCCAATACCGAGATCGCCACCGCGCTGTTCGTCGCCGAGCAGACCGTGAAAACCCATGTCTCCAAGGTATTTTCGAAGTTGAATCTGCGCGACCGCGCACAGGCGGTGGTACTCGCCTACGAATCCGGTCTGGTCACCCCGGGTTAGCGCGGCTGCTGCTGGCACTTACCGCCGTTGAGATCGTCGAGGTGTCGCGACAGCAGCCGGGCCAGCCGATCGAGCAGGGCGGTCGCATCCTCGAAGGTGCCCGAATCCGCCTGTGCCGCAAGCGCGACCGCGACACCGCCGGACCGGGTCGGCACGATGCCGAACTGACGGACGGTGTAGACGCCGGTTTCGTCGTCCGGGCCCCAGCCGCCCTTGAATTCGGTGCCCTCGATGGTGCCGAGGCCCCAGCGCTGTTCCGGCGTGATCTGTTCCATCAACTCGACCACGGTGCCGGACTCGGGCAGGCACGGCAGCTGCGAGGCGAAGCGCACCTGATTGGCCAGCGTCCATTCGGTCGCGCCGAATGCGATGTAGTCCATGCTGGTCTTCGGTCCGTACACATTGGTCAGCGCGTCACCGGCCTCGTCGAGGACCTCCTGAACGGCCCGCGCGGCCTCTTCGCCGTCACCGAGCGACTCCCAGAGTGCTTCGGCCGCATCATTATCCGAGACGGTGATCGCCTCATGCGCGTATTCGACGACGCCGGTCGGGTCGTGCCGCAGCGCGGCGATGGCCAGCGGCACCTTGATGGTGGACCAGGCGATGCCGCTGGTCCAGTCGCCGAAGATGGTCATCCGGCCGCCGCCGACCGGCATGATGGCCATCCCGACCTGCCCCGGCAGATTCGGCTGCAGTTGGGTGAAATCGGCGGCCAGCGAATCGGGCCGCGAGATCGACCAGCCGGGATGCCAGGATCCGGGCCGTTCGACGGGTAGCGTCGGCTCCGCGGGTGCGTCGTGGGTGCTGGGTAAGAGGGAACAGGAGGTGAGCGTGACCAAAACCGTGAGTGCCGCGCCGCGCAGCGCCACCCGATAATTCACCATCGTTCTTGTAGACCTCACCGCCGCGTTCTCCGCGCCACCACAACCTGACACCCGTTGTTCCATCGGCGGTGCGAAAAACATCCTCGTCACACCCGCCCGGTCGGTGACCGGACGTCGCGCGATCAGCACCGAGTCATGCCAAGAGGCCGACCGGGTGCTGACGCCCTGTTGATAGTTTCGCCGATTTTCCCGGAGAATTCGAAACAGCGTGGCCAAGGGGCTACCCGGTAGGCTCACAACTCTGTTTACGCGCTCGGACGACCGATGTCCGAGGGCCGCAGTCACCTGAAGGGGGTCGCGTTGCTGAACAGCGGTGAGGTGTTCGCCGGGTTCACCGTGGAGCGGCTGCTCGGCCAGGGGGGCATGGGCTCGGTATACCTGGCCAGACACCCCCGCCTCGGTAAGCAGACGGCGCTGAAGCTGCTGAATCGGGAGTTGTTCACCGACGCCGAGGTGCGTGCGCGCTTCGATCGGGAGGCCGATCTGGCCGCGCATCTGGACCACCCGAATATCGTCGCCGTCTACGACCGCGGCTCCGAGGACAATCAGCTCTGGATCTCCATGCAGTACATCGACGGCGTCGACGCGGCGACCGTGGACCCGATGACACTGCCGCCGGAGCGGGCGGTGCAGATCATCGAGGGTGTCTCGGCGGCACTGGATTACGCGCACGGCATGGGTGTGCTGCATCGGGATGTGAAGCCCGCCAACTTCTTGCTGGCTCGTTCCACCGGCGGGCAGGGCGAGCGGGTCTTTCTGACCGACTTCGGTATCGCCCGGTTGCGCGAGGACTCCACGCACCTGACCCAGACCGGCATGTTCAGCGCGACCCTGTCCTACGCCTCGCCCGAGCAGATGACCGGCGCCAAGCTGGACAACCGCACCGATCAGTACTCGTTGGCGTGCGCGCTGTACTGGCTGTTCACCGGCATGGCGCCATTCGACGCGCCCGATCCGAACGACATCATCCGCGGGCATCTGCAACATGTCGCCGCACCATTGGCGACCCGCCGCCAGGGTTTGAATCCCGCGCTGGACGGGGTGCTCGCCAAGGCGATGGCCAAACGTCCCGAACATCGGTACGCGACATGTGTCGAGTTCGCCGCCGCGGCCCGCAAGGCATTGACCGCACCACCGGTTGCCGCCGTGCAGGTGAATCCAGGCTTCCCACCGGTGTATCCGGGACAGGCCGCCGGATCCGCGCCGCCCGCACCGGGATTCGGTGTGCCCGCTGATCAGGGGGCCTTCGCACAGTCCACGCAGGCGGTCGGGCCCGCTGGATATGGTGCTGCGCCGCAGGCCTATCCACCGCTACAGCAACCGATGGCGCCAGGGGCGCCGCAGGCCGCGGGTTACCCTGCGCAGCAAGCGGCGCCGCAGCCGGGTGCACCGACGACGCAGGGGCCACCGGCGCAGGGGACGCCGCAGGCCGCGGGGTACTCGTTGGCGCCTGCGCAGCCGGGTGTGCCACCGGCGCAAGGGGCACCACAAGCTGCGGCGTATCCACCTCAGCCGGGGGCAGCGCAAGCGGCGGCATATCCGGCGGCATCGCAGCAGGCGGCTCCGCCTCAGCAGGGCGCACAGGGGCCTGTGGCGCAGGGACAACCGGCGCAGGGCCAGCCCATGCAGGGCGTGCCGGTACAGGGCCAACCGGTGCAGGCCCCAGCGGCGCAGGGCTCGCCGATCCCGGGCCAGCCGACTCAGGGACCACCGATTCCGGGTCAGCCGACTCAGGGACCACCGATTCCGGGTCAGCCGCCGCAACAGCCGCCGTCCGCGCTGCCGCCTGGTGCGGCACCACCGCCCTTCGGGCCGAATGCCGCTGGCCCGCAACCGACTCCGGACCACGGCCGGAGTACGGCCGTGCTGGTCGGCTGGATCGCCGTCGGCATCGTGGTCGCGGTTGTCGCCGTAATGGGCACGCTCGTGGTCGTCGGCTGGGAGTCGGAAGGCCCGCCCGATGCCGCCGTGCCGCCACCCGTTACCTCAACGACGGCGGCCGCTCCGTCCGATGTACTTGCCAAGAGCCGCAGGCTTTTCCCGAATCTGGTGCCGCAGGGCAAGGACGATTTCGGCGAGGCCTATCAAGACGCGCGCTGCATGGCATCGGAGGCCGGGGAGCCGCTGGGGATCGAGGACGAACCCTTGAAATCCAGCCCGTGGGTCACCGCTTGGGAATGCCATCGCGAAACCCAGGCCACCACGCAGATGAGTTACACCATCCTCGAATACGCCTCCGCCGCTGATGCCCGAGCCGTGGTCCAGGCGCTGCCCGCCAATGTCGCAACGGCCGGTAAGAAAAGCGGAATCCCGGTCAATACTCACCGCTGGGTCGTGGAAGACCCACCCGGCCCCCTCCAGCCCTTCTACCACACCGCCAAACTGGTGGTGAGCTTCGAATCCGACCCGGTCCGCTCGAATTTCCTGGTGTACGTTAGCAACCACGGCACCGCCGGTGGAGTGCAAACCGTCCCGCCGACACCGACGGCCCAAGACGCACTCACTGCCTGGTGGGACGCAGCGCCGCTGTAATTGCCTGCTGGACAGCCGAATTAGTGCCGACTCGGAAGTCTGGATGTTGATCGCGCCACTCGCGACAAGTCCACCCGGTGTCGCCCGGACCGAGCAACTAACCCGAGCTGGGCGCATTTGCCGTTGGGACCGCGCGCGGGCAGCCTGACTCGACGACGGACGAGTCGATCACCATGCCCGCTCACCATGCGCGGCCGTATCACCCTGCCGAACAAGCCGATCGGACGGTCGCACGCAATGCGGCAACCCGATACTCAGTCGACCGCCAACGCCTCCACGATCGGCATCCGGGCCGCCCGCAACGCGGGCGGAATCGATCCGAGCAGCGCCAATGCGAGTGCGGCGGTGCCGTAGACCAGCAGCATCGGGCTCGGCTGGTACGCGATGTCGATGGTCAGCGCGTGCCCGACGGCGACGGTCGCCAGATATTGGATCGCCGCACCGGCCGCGAGACCTATTGCCGCGCCGATGAATCCGATGCCGACGGCCTCGGCGAGCACCGAGCGCAGCAGGAACTTGCGGCTGGTGCCCATGGCCCGCAGTACGCCGAGTTCGCGGCGGCGTTCCAGGACCGAGAGCATGAGGGTGTTGAGCAGTGCCACGGTGGCCACTAACACCACGATCCACAAGATGGCGTAACTGATCGCCGAGCCCTGCCGCAGGCTGGAGGAGATGGCGACAACCGCTTGCGCGCCGGTGTCTACGTGGATATCCGCGGGCACCACGCGCCGCACCGCGGCCTGCACCGCCGACTTGTCCGCGCCCGGTTGGAAATGCACCGCGAGCACGGTTTCACCTGGTCGCTGATACCACGCGCGCATCTGGTCGAGGTTCATCACGACCACACCCGAGATGGCCGAGATATACGGAATCACGTCCAGCACCCGCACGGTGTGGTTGCCGGTCGGGGTCGGCAGGGTCAATTCGGCCCCGGCGCCGACACCGAGCGATCGCGCGACATCCCGAGAAATCGCCACCCCTTCCCCGGTGGCCAAGTGGGCCATGACTTCTCGACTCACCGAGCCGGTCTCGGATTCGTCCGCCTCGCTCGGATATCCCTGCAACATCACCCGCCCGGTGCCGAGGGTGGCGAAGGCCATCTGTGCGGGCCCGACCTCCCTGACACCGGGCACTTCGGCGATCTTCTCGCGTAATCCGTTGGGCAGCAACGGACCCGTCGGGAACTGCTCCATCGAGCTGGTGCTGACGAACAGATCGGTGTCGCTGAAGCCCGCGAAGGAGGCGGTGGCCGAATCGACCATATTGCGCGAGCCCCCGCCCATCGCGACGGTGGCGGATACGCCGATCATTACCGTCATCGCGGTGGCCCAGACCCGTCGCGGTGCGCGTTCGAGGGTGGTGGCCCCGAGCGTGCCCGGTGCGCCGAAGCGTCCGGCGATCGCCGCCGCGGCCCGCACGATCGGTCCGGTGGCGGCGAAGCACAGCGTCACCGCCCCGGCGAACGACATCGAGATCGATGCCAGCGATATGCGGCCCAGATCGGCCTCGGCAATGACGATCGCGCTGACGATGAGGCCGGCGCCGAGCACGATCGAGGTCCAGCGCAGTGCCGCACTCGTCGTATCGGTGCGCGCCACCCCCACCGGCGCCAGCGCCTCGATCGGTTCGACCTTGTACACCTGGCGCGCCGCGATGGCAGCCGCCAGCACGCTGGCCGCCACGCAGGCGCCGATCGCCATCGGAATCGCGTACCCGGGCACCATGTATTCGGTGCGTGCCTCCACCGATTGCATGATGGCGGTGGGAAGTTTGCCGATCGCGACACCACCCATGGCGGCGCCGACCACCGCGCCACCCAGTCCGCCGAGCACGCCGAGCAGCGCCGCCTCGACCAGCAGGTCACGCACCATCGGCCCGCGCTTGCCGCCGATCGCCCGCAGCATGGACAACACCGGCCTGCGCTGGGCGACCGCCATACTCATCGCGTTGTAGATCAGGAATGCCGAGACGATCAGGGCGGCCGCCGAGGCCATGAGCGTCGAGTACCGCACGATCTGGATGGCGCCACCGGCCTGTGCGGTGCGCAGCCCGGGATCGGCGACCACGGCGCGTCCGTCGACCACCTTGGTCAGCGTCTCGCGCAACTGGTCGACATCGGTGCCGTCGGCCGCGATGATCTGAATCGAGTCCAGCCGCCCGACGCGGTCGGTGAGTTTCTGCGCGAGCCCGAGCGGGGCGGCGATGAGGTGGCCACCGTTGAGCTGCTTGGAGGTCTTTTTATCGAGAACCGCTGCGACAGTGACGGTTCCAGAGCCGAGCGTGAAATGTTCACCCTCGGCGCGTCCCATCCCGGATCCGACCAGGACACCGTTCGGCACGGTGAGCAATTTGCTCGCCTGCGCGGCCATCGGCCCGCCCAGATCGCTGCCGAGTGCGGTAATGCTGGTGTCGGCGCCGATCAGCAGCGCCTTATCGGCGCCCGATCCGACCTGTGCGCGCAACATCGGCACTGCCTTGTCGACGCCGGGTGTGGTCGCGATGCGTTGCAGTTCCTGCTGATCGAAGCCCGCGTCGGTGATCCCGGTGACCTCCAATACGGCATTGCCGCCGAGACTGCGGGTGAGCCGGTCCACCGAACCGGTGACCGAACCGGAGATGCTGAACACCGCGACCAGCAGCGATGCCGAAATGGACATCACCGCCAGTGACATGAGGGTGCGGCCGCGGTGGGCGAGCAGTTCACCGATATTGAACAGCCGCAGCCGATCCCAGGCCGCGCCGATCACGCGCGCACCGTCCGCGCGGCGATATCGACCTTGTCATTGGAGCCGATCTGCCCGTCGCGCAACGTGATCACGCGGTCGCAGTATTCGACAGCGCCCATATCGTGGGTCACCATCACCACCGAATTTCCGTTGCCCGCGATATCGCCGAGCAGTTTCAGGATGGACGCACCGGTCTTGGAATCCAGATTGCCGGTCGGTTCGTCGGCCAGGATCAGCGGCGGATCCATGATCAATGCCCGCGCCACCGCGACGCGCTGCATCTGACCGCCGGACAATTCGGCGGGCCGATGGGCGGCGCGTTCACCCAGCCCGACCAGGTCGAGCAGTTCCAGCGCGCGCGGTTTGGCCTTGCGTAATCCGGTGCCGTCCAACAGCTTCGGAATGGCGACATTTTCCCAGGCGGTGAGGGTCGGCAGCAGGTTGAAGAACTGGAAGATGAAACCGACACGGTGGCGGCGGAATTCGGACTGCCGCTCGTCGTCGAGGCCGCCGATCTCCTCACCCCGGAAGCGGATCGACCCGGAGTCGGGGGTATCGAGTGCGCCGAGCAGATGCAACAGCGTGCTCTTACCGGAGCCGGACGGCCCGATGATCGAGGTGAATTCACCGGATTCGATGCGCAGGCTGATGCCGTCCAGTGCGCGCACCGCCTGTTCGCCGACGCGATATTCCTTGGTGATATCCGTCAGTTCCAGCATGGCCTGATCCGACATGGCGGTCCCCCACCCTCTTTCTCAACTATTCGATCTTGGTCGATTGTGGCGCACCGCAGTGTCGCACCTGCGCGTTATCGCGCCATCGCCTCGGCCGCCTGAACTCGGCGGCGATACTGCGCGTCGAGCACGGCGCGCAGGACCGGTTGCTCGGCGGCGAGTTCGAGATAGGCCTCGACCGTGGATTGGCCCTGCACCAGCGCCTGGTCCAATTTCGCGTCGAGATGGATATTCCACCGATATCGCAACGCGAGCAAGAGGCCCTCCGGTCCGCCGAACAACCGGTCCAGCTCCGGGATCTCCGCGAACAGGTCGGGGCTGGCCGGATCGATGGCCGCGCGGGTGAGCACGGTGTGCACGATCTCGGTTCGGCGGTGGTGATCTTCCCATCCGTTATGACTGGCGTGTCGCTCGAAATGATCGCCGTAGCGATTGCTTGCAGGTCGCTCGAAATGATCGGACATCGCATATGTCCTTCCGTGATTTGGTAGATCTCACGCTACGGACGACGAAATACGGTGTCTTCGTGCCAGGGACGCGAATCGATCTCCTACCGCGGTAGGAGCAGCGACCCGCTCCGAGTACGATGCACCTGCCCCGACCAGGCGGTTAGCCTTACAGGATGGATGTGACCCACGCCATCGCATCGTCGGCGGGCGCCCAACCGGCGATACCGTTCCGCGAAAGTGGGCGTGTCCGGGATCGGTTCGTGGCCTTCGTGCGCAACCCGGTCGCGGTCTTGCGCCGCAATCTCGAAGAGCTGCCGTTCGACTACCCGCCCTCGGTGATGATCAGCGCCGACGCGGCTCTGCTTGTGGTCGGTGTCGGCGCGGTCATTCAGCGCCACGAATATTTTCCGACCGCGCTGCCGATTCTGGCGCTCGTCCTGGTCTTCGTCTCGGTGCCGCTGTTCTGCTTCTTCGGTGTGACGCCGAGCCCGATCCTGCTCGTGGTCTCCGGCTTGGTCGCGACGGCGATCATGCTCACCCAGCCGGTGTCGTCCGACCTTTCCCCGTTCATCCTGGCGGTGATGGTCGGCGAGGTCGCGGCCATCGTGCGAAAACGCTTCAGCGCATTGTTCGCGGTGGTCGCGGTGCTCGAGTTGACGGCCTTCGATGCGGCCGGTCACCTGATGTGGAGTGCGTCGGGTCAGCGATTGCAGGGCCTGCAGATGTACATCGTCGGGATCGCGCTCGGCTGGTTGGTCGGCGTGATGCTGCAGTACCAGCGCAAATTCCTCTATCAGGAACGCCAGAGCCAGCAGATCCGGGCCGAACGCGCCGCCGACGCGGAGCGCAGCCGGATCGCGCGTGAGGTGCACGACGTCATCGCGCATTCGCTGAGCATCACCCTGCTGCATCTGACCGCCGCCCGGCACGCCCTGCAGACCGACCGTGACGTGGACGAAGCGGTGGACGCACTGGTCGACGCCGAGCGACTCGGCAGACAGGCCATGGCCGATATCCGCCGCACCATCGGCCTGCTCGACGCCCGGCCGTCCAAACTCGTGCCGGAGCCCGGCATCCGCGATATCGATGATCTGGTCGGTGATTTCGCCGGGGCCGGATTGGATGTTCGCTATACCCGTACCGAGGATCTGTCCGCGGTGTCCGCGGCGGTCGGGCTGGCGCTCTATCGGATCGGCCAGGAGTCCCTGGCCAATGTGATCAAACATGCGCCCGGCGCGACCGCGATCGTGCGGCTGGAGGTGGACTCGTCGGTGGCCCGGCTCATCGTGAACAATTCGCTGCCCAAGGGATTGCCGCCGGATCTCGGCGGCGGGATGGGACTGTCCGGTATGCGCCAGCGTGCCGAACTGCTCGGTGGCCGCATCAAGACCGGGCCATACGACGACGGCTGGACTGTGCGAGCCGAATTCCCGCTGAGCGGCGCGCGGGCCTGGTCGATGTCGTGTGGACTGCCCGACGTGATCCATGGGGCCGCGAGTGCGGTGCGTGACATGCGGCGCGACGGCGCGGTGGGGGAGGGCGCGTGACGACAGGGGCTGCGGCCGGTGGCGAGGAGACGGTCACCGTGCTGGTCGTCGACGATCAGGAACTCGTCCGCGGTGGACTGCGGCGCATCCTGCGGCGGCGCGACGGTTTCGTGGTCATCGAATGCGCCGACGGCGACGAGGTACCCGCCGCGATAGCGGCCGATCGACCCGATGTCGTGCTGATGGATCTGCGCATGAAACGCGTCGGCGGCATCGACGCGACCCGCATGCTGCGTGCGCGCGACGGTGCGCCGCCGGTGCTGGTGCTCACCACCTTCGACGACGACCAGCTGCTTTCCGGAGCATTGCGGGCCGGAGCGGCCGGATTCATCCTGAAGGATTCGCCCGCCGAAGATCTCATCCGGGCCGTTCGCACAGTCGCCGTCGGCGGAGCCTGGTTGGACCCGTCGGTCACCGGTCGGGTGCTCTCGGCATATCGGACGGTTCGACTCGCCGCCACCCGCGACGACAGCCGACTCTCCGAACTCACGGCACGCGAGTACGAGGTGCTCGAATTGATCGGGCGCGGGCGCGTCAATGCCGAGATCGCACGCGACCTCGGCATCTCCGAAGTCACCGTCAAGAGCCATGTCGGACATATATTCGGCAAACTGGAGCTGCGGGATCGGGCTGCCGCGATCGTGTTTGCGTTTGACCACGGGGTGGTCGCACCAGGACAATCCACGGGTTGACGGGCAGCCGGATCGCGCATACCCGGAGCTGGTGATGGGCGATCTTTGCCCGGGATGTGGAGGAATGACGGGGTGGACGGACCTGGATGGAGAGTCGGCACGCGGTTCGGGCCGTATGAGCTCAGAGCGCTGCTCGGCAAAGGGGGTATGGGCGAGGTCTACGAGGCGTACGACACGGTGAAGGACCGCGTGGTCGCGGTCAAACTGCTGTCCGACGAACTCGCCAGGGACCCGGTCTACCAGGTGCGCTTCCGTCGCGAATCGCAGGCGGCGGCCCGGCTGGCCGAACCGCACATCATCCCGATCCACGACTGGGGCGTGATCGACGGTGTGCTGTTCATCGATATGCGGCTGGTGCCCGGCACCGATCTGCGCAAGATCCTGCGCAATCAGGGGCCGATGAGCGCCGAGCGCGCGATCGGCATCATCGAGCAGATCGCGGCCGGTTTGGACGCCGCGCACGCCGACGGCCTCGTGCACCGCGATGTGAAACCGGCCAACATCCTGGTCACCGAGGCGGATTTCGCCTACCTGGTCGACTTCGGCATCGCTCATATCGAGGGCGACAGCGCGGTCACCCAGGCGGGCATGGCCATCGGCTCCTACACCTACATGGCCCCGGAGCGATTCGATTCCGGACCGGTGACCGGTCGCGCCGATATCTACTCACTCGCTTGTGTACTGCACGAATGCCTCACCGGAGCAACACCGTTCCCGTCCGGGAGCATGAGTGGGCTGATCCGGTCGCACCTCACCGAGGCGCCGCCGCGACCGAGCGTGCAGCGACCGGGCGTGCCAGCGGCGATGGACGAGGTGATCGCCCGCGGCATGGCCAAGGAAGCCGCCGATCGCTTCCCGACCGCCACCGATCTGGCGCGCGCGGCCAGGGCCGCACTCGGCACCGCGCCCGCCGCGAATACGCCGACACTGATCGTGCGGCCGCCCGATCCGTCGCGCGGACCGTCGGATCAGGCTGTGGTGCACCGCGGTCCGGCCTCGCCCGCGGAGTCGACGGGAACGATTCCGGCGGTGATCCATCCGACCGGGCCGACGGTGGTCTCACCCGCCGACCTCCAGTTCACGCCGTTGCCGCCGCAGCCGCCCGCAGGTCCGCCGTTCGGGTCGCCCGGGGTCGGTCGGCAGGTGCGGCCGTTTCCGGATGCGCATTTGTACGAGGAGTCGCCGCCCGAGTTTCCGCAGCACTTGCCGTCACCCCGGTACCCGGGTGATCCGGCGGCTCCGCCGACTCAGCGGTATCCAGAGTCGCATTACCCCGAAGCGGGGTACCCGGAGGCTCGATACCCGGCACGGCAGTATCCGGAACAGTATGGTGCGCAACAGAATTCGTCTGCTCCGGAGACGCGCCGGGTCCCGTTGCCGGAACCCTTTTCCGGCACACCGCCATTCGAGCCGCCGCGCGGTCCCGCCCATGCGGCGCCCAACCCGTACCGGCCGTCGCCCCGACCGGCCGAGTATTCGCCGCAGGGCTATGCCGAACCCGACTACGAAAACGATTACTACGCAGAGGATCCCGCCGCGGATCCGGATCAGCGGGATCGATCGGTCATGCTGCCGATCATGGTCACCGTCTTCGTCATCGTGGTGCTTGCGGTCGGTGGTGCCATCGGCTGGCAGGTGCTCGGCTCCGGCAAATCCGGGGATTCGAATGTGCAGGCAGGTGCGCGGGTGACCACGACGGCCGCCATCGGCACCGCAGGCGGTTCGACCACATCGCCGTCGACCTCGACCACGAAGGCCGCACCCACCTCGGTCACCCTGCCCGCGGGCGCGACGAACTGCACGAACGGCCAACCCGTCGCAGGCAGCTTCACCCAGTCGGCCACCGGATCCTCGGTCACCAGCTGCGGTTTCGCGGAAGCGGTCCGCAAGGCCTACGCCGAATCCGCCGCCACGAACGTCTCGCGCTCATCGCGCTCGGTAGTGGCAGCCAGTCCGGTGACCGGCCGGACCTACACCATGAACTGCGTCGCGGAGGGACAATTGGTGACCTGCACCGGCGGTGAAAACGCGGTGGTCTACATCTACTGACGCAGAAGCCGCGGCGAACACGTCGTGTCCACACGGCGAAACTTACAGCTTCGATCTCGTTGCGTCCACGCTATCTCGGGGCCAGCGGACGCCGGTGGCCCCGAGATAGCGGGTGTAGTTCTCCGGTCGGGTGCGTGCGCCTGACCCCGCGGTACCGCGCTTGCTGCCGATCCATACCGGGGCTCGCCACTCGCACCTCACGAGGAGAACCCCACGCACGTCTTGGAGGTCAAGGACGGCTCGCAGGACCGGCTCTACACCACCGAAATCGACGATCCGCTGTGCGGCACTGCGCTTGCCCGGTCGCGGTTGGTGTGACCTTGTGGTTAGCTATCCAATTCTGAAATATTTCCTGTGTGCACGCATGTAGTGCGCGATTTTGTGGGAGTTCAACTTGCCCATTCGGGAAAACCGGGTTCATTCACGAATTGTGAAACATCGCACCAGGTGTCGAGCGATGATTGTGACAAGGCAACGAGCAGTATCGGCTACCAGTCGATCACCATTGCGTCAGGGGGATGGTCGAGTGGTTGCTTCAACCATCGAAAGTATCTACCTGTGTGAATGAGCACAATGAGTCCTAGTCCATTTACCGTCGCAAACAAAATACCGAGCAGTTGGTGTGACAATTGCTGTTACGTCCGTAGCGGACATGGAAAATCGGGCGGTGGTGCCAATGCTGCGGCGCCGTAGGCCGACGAAGTCGACATTGCTACCATCGACCAAAGCTGCAAGAGCGATTCGCATGCTGCGTCGTACTCTGTCGCTGGTGATCGCTATCGCGGCTGGTCTCCTGTTGTTTCTGATAGGTCCCTTCAGCGCCATCCGGAAGAATCCGAGCCGGGCGGAGCTATTGGTTATCGGAATAATTTTGGTCGTCGCCCTGATGGCGCGACTGATCTCCACGCGTAATACGGCCGGGCGCGACATAAATCGTGTCGATCTGTCTCACGCGCGGA
>NZ_BDBY01000165.1 GCF_001613225.1 Nocardia pseudovaccinii NBRC 100343 | reverse complement strand
ACATTATGCGCATTTCCGAGCAAATTGAACTCGGTGACGAAGCTTATGCTTTTAAGACTACGCAAACTCTTGTTGATGCGGACTCTACCGGCGCAGAACGAATACTGGTCCCCATCCTAACGCCTCCCAAAGGCGCGTTGGTGGACAATCTCAGAATTTCCTGTGAGAGCGATACGGTCGTGCGGACACTTTCGTATCGTGAGACATTGGGCGCTGTTCTCACAATGGGGGAGATACTGGTCGAATTGGTATTGGGTGCGGTGCCGAAAGACTTGTGGAAGGAGATCACTGAGGACATTTTGCGGGAAAGAGTTGCTCACAGCAGCGAAATGCAGGCGATGTCAACGAGGATTCACGGATTTACGGAAACCTTGACGAGCGCTGACGCCCGTGTACTGCGAAACTTTCTACACAACTTTATTTCGGACATTCAGGCCACCTTTCCTATTATTGCCGTCGTACCAGCAGCCAAAGAGATAAAGCTAAAGGTCGGCTTCACCGAAGATCGCATGCGCGTAGGCGGCAGAGAAAGCAGCGGCGGCCCGATTGGCTTCTGGGAGTGGGTTTACTCCTATATCCGATCATGCTTTGGATTGGTGCGTAGGTCGCATATGATCCGACTCACCCGGGCGACTAGAGCGCAAAGTTACCACTTGCGCACCGAAGCTCCCGAAGGTATGTACGTTTATGACCTCGGCCTTGGTATGGCGGAAATAACAGACACCGACTCGGTGCATATGTCATCCAGTAGCTATACGCATCGGCCTATAGATCCGAGATGGGACTGCGAAGACACCAGGGGATTGACTTACGTCCATGCATACGGGCGAGACCTGGATATTCTCGGAGTGGCTCCTCATTTGCTCGACAAAAATACTCCAGTAGCCCCGATTGCGGAAAGGCGTCGTAATCCAGTGGATGTCGATCCGCGTCCGCACATACCGTCCATGACTATCGAACTTCGAGAGAAGCCGCCTGGGCTGATGTTCGTACTCGTCTTGTTGTCGCTTTATCTGATGGCGTTGACCATCGGGGTAGGGCATTGGCACGATATGATATTTGGATTCGAGCCCTCGTCGCGATTCTGTATGGATTTCCCCTATGGTGCAAACTGTGACTCGTCGCCGACTACTCAGTCGTACTGGGCGACAATTCTGTTCGGGGTGCCAGCGCTGATTTCGGGCTGGCTGGTGTCCAGGTTCACCTCGGAGGCGGTCAGTCGGATCTCGGTTTCCACTCTCGCTGTAGCGTCGTGGTTCGTCGTCAACTCTGTGTTCGCAATGATCTTATCGGCGCTAAAGCTGGCACGGCGGTTGTCGACTGAAGGCCCCGTCCCACTGCTGGGAACGAATCAGCCGCTTTGGGCGATTTTGATGGTCAGCACCTCCGGGTGCGCGGTGATGACTCTCTTGCTTTTGGCATTGCGCGTACGTCGTTATCGGCGTCGGAGTACCGGAATCATAAAACGCAAAATTTCACGCGAGGGTTGACTGTAATGGCAAGCTCTGGGATAATACCGCACGAAGACGGCATCTTCGCTGGATTCCTGAATGGCTTCTATCGCTTAGTGGGAGGAGGTCAGATGGGTGGGCGCTCGAAATCCGGAATAATCAAAGTCGAAGTTACACCGGAGAATCACAGTATCAACGTTGTCGATCGTGCTATCCAGCAGGAGGCGGCGAAGACGCTTGGTGAGAATGCGGACTTTTGTGGGGGGATGGAAGCATCGTTCACCATGAATCCTCCTATGAGCAGTGCGATGCGCAGCGAAGTTCTGCGCAAGGCTGGAACCATACTGACTCGCATCCGCACTGACCTGGACCTGCCGATTGAGCCGGAACAAGGCCCGAACCCGGTCGAATAGCTGAAGGCCTGTGCGCAGTCGGGTCGTTGTCTCGTTGAAGACGGCGTCGGGGTTGAAAGCGCTCAGGCTACTGGCTTTTGCGAGAGTGTTGGCGGTCCAGTGCGGTTGGTCTGCCACTGGGGGCTTCGCCACGCCCGTGCGCACCTAGGCCGTGTCCGGGGACCGATGATGGTGTGGGCAGAATGCGTGACATCGAGCTACGTGGGCAATCTCCGGCATGATTGGTGGCTATAGCGGCATCGACTCGCCTGCATTGGGGGCAGATCAGCAGGCTCTGCGGATGGAACCCTCCTTACCGGCGGATCGTCGGCGTCGCTTTCGTGCCATGGCCGTGCGCGACTCGGGACAGACGGATTAGGCCGCCTTGGCGTTCGGGGATGCCACATTGCGGTCGGCGTCTGCCCATCTCGGCCGAATTGACCACTATATGGCGGCCCGCCCAGAGCATTGGTCTCATCGACCGCGCAGTGCTGGCCGACCAATGGCGAGCTGGAACCTCGTTCAGCTCGGCGTCGAGTGCGTCCGGAGCGGCGGGCGGCCGATCCAACAACCGGCGACCACGGCTTCATCGCGCAGCGTGGATCGGCCTCGGTTCAGCGGGTGGCGATGATTGCCGAGCCGTGGCCGAACAGGCCCTGATTCACCGCGATGCCCACACGGGCGTTCTCCACTTGGCGGCTGTCGGCCTGGCCGCGCAATTGCCACGTGAGCTCGCAGATCTGAGCGATCGCCTGCGCGGGGATCGCCTCACCGAAGCAGGCCAGCCCACCACTGGGGTTCACCGGTACACGTCCACCCAAAGTCGTTGCGCCGCTGCGCAGTAGTTCCTCGGCGCCGCCGGTGTCGCAGAGCCCGATGTCCTCGTACCAGTCCAACTCCAGAGCGGTCGAGAGGTCGTAGACCTCCGCGAAGGACAGGTCGGCGGGCCCGAGTCCGGCTTCCTCGTATGCGGCGTGCGCGATGGCGGAACGGAACGCGTGCGGCGGGGGGTCGACGGCCACGGCGGAGTCCGTCGCGAAATCCGGCAGGTCGAGGACGGTTTTCGGGAACGTCGGCGTGACCGTCGACAGCGCCCGGATCCGGACCGGGTCGGTGACGCCGTGGCGGCGGGCGTACTCCATCGAGGTCAGCACCAGTGCCGCACCACCGTCACTGGTCGCGCAGATGTCGAGCAGCCGCAGCGGGTCCGAGACGATCGCCGAGGCCGCGACCTCCTCGGTCGAAACCTCCTTGCGGTAGCGGGCGTACGGGTTGTTCAGGCCGTGCTTGGCGTTCTTCACCTTGACCGCGGCGAAATCGTCGAGCGTGGCACCGTGCAGCGCCATCCGGCGGCGGGCATAGAGCGCGAAATAGATGGGGTTGGTGGCACCGAGCAGGTGGAAGCGCAACCAATCCGGATCGTCGCGGCGTTCACCGCCGACCGGCTGGAAGAAGCCTTTCGGGGCGGCGTCCGCGCCGATCACCAGCGCGACATCGGTCAACCCGGCCAGGATCTGGGCCCGCGCATTGGCGATGGCTTGCGCACCGGAGGCGCAGGCCGCGTAGCTGCTCGAGATCCGCGCACCCGACCAGCCCAACGCCTGGGCGAACGTCGCACCGGAGACGAAACCGGGGTATCCGTTGCGGATCGTGTCCGCACCGGCGACGTAGCCGACGTCGAGGTGGTCCACTCCGGCATCGGCCAGCGCCGCGCGCGCCGCGACCAGCCCGTATTCGACGAAATTGCGCCCCCACTTGCCCCACTGGTGCATGCCCGCACCGAGGACTGCGATGTCGCGATCATTCCTGTCAGGCATCGACCGGCCTCCACATCCACACCGTGTGCTCGGCTTCCTCGTCCTCGTACAGCACGCCGAGGGTCAGTTCGACCGGCATGCCGACGGCCAGGTCGTCCACCGTGCGGCCGCGCACGACCTGCCCGAGAATCACCATCTGCTCGACCTCGAGTTCCACCGCCGCGACGACATACGGCTCGAACGGATCGGGCGAGACATAGGGCGGGGGCGGCTTGTACCGGGCATCCGCATATGACCAGATCCGGCCACGCGTGGAGAACAGGTACTCGGCCAGCTCGGAGCCGTCCTTCGGACTCGCACACTGCGGGTTGCGACAGGCCAGCGTGTTCCGCGGGAAATACGGTGTGCCGCACACATTGCAGCGAGTTCCCACGAGACGTACCGCGCCGTCGTCCACAGTGAACCAATCTGCCACCGCGGGCCGTTGTTCTTTCTGCACAAACCCGACGTTATAGGAACACGTTCTATTTCGGGGCGGAAATCCGCTCCGGCGATATACGCGCGCAGGTACGGTGAGTGCGGATCGGGGACGAGACCCTCGAGTCGACCTGGAGTACCGCAACGCCGATGGGCACCAAAGCCATTGACCCGCAGTCGATCCGCAACGTCACGATCATCGGGGACTCCGACGAGACGACACGGGTCGTCCACCGCCTGTTTCGTCGTTTCGCCAGGACCGGGTCCGGCACGGCGGCGGCCACGGTCCACTGGGTGACGGACTGCGTCGATCACACTATTCATATCGCCGAGTTGTCGAGCCACGCGCCCATCGCGGACCTGGAGCGGTCGATCCGGGTAGCCGACGGGGTAATCGCGGTCGTGAACGCTGCCGCGAAGAGCGCCCCGCGACTCGGGACGATACTGCGGCTTGCCGACGACCATCAGGTCGCACGGCTGTGTCTGGTGACCGGACTCGATCATCCCGCCGCCGAATTCGACGGGTGCGTGCGCACGATCACCGAGACGCGCGGGGCGGTGCCGTTGACGCTGCAGATTCCTATCGGCATCGGCGCCGAGTTCGAAGGCGTCATCGATCTGGTCCCGATGTGGGCGCTCGAACCGATGGCCGTCGAATTCTACGGCGGCCATTGGAAGGTCGCCGAGCAGTGGTACCGCGACCTCGTGGCCACGGTGATGGAACAGGACGCGCCGGATCCGGACGCCGTCCTCTGCCTGCGAGAGATCCCACCCGAACAGTTGCACGAGCGCATCCGCTGCCGCACGCGCATCGGCGACGCCGTGCCCGTCCTGTGTGATGCGGCGCCATGGAGTGACGACATCGCCCCGCTCCTGGACGCCATCGTCCGGTACCTGCCGTCTCCCATGCACGTCTGTCAACCGGAACATGCCCTCGACTATTGACGGACGCCGCCAGTGGCCGCCGAAACCGGCCGGAATACGGTGCACGGATGAGTTTCCGGCTGGCGGCGTACGCCGTGTGCATCGAGGACGGGCGGGTGCTGCTCGCGCGTCATGTACCGCCAGAGGGCGAGTCGAACTGGACTCTTCCCGGCGGTGGAGTCGAGCACGGGGAGGATCCGTTCGACGCGGTGACCCGGGAGGTCGGGGAGGAGACCGGTTGTGACGCAGTGGTCGAGCGCTTGCTGGGTGTGGACTCGAGGGTTATCCCAGCGGCGGAACGCCGTGTGCCCGGACCGCTGCCACACCAGAATGTCGGCATCTTCTACGGGGTTCGTATCATCGGCGGCCGGTTGCGGCCCGAGCCCAACGGCGAGACCGCCGAGTCGGTCTGGACACCTATCGCCGACGTCGCTCATCTGCGCAGATCATCGCTGGTCGACATCGGTCTCGCCCTGGCTCGGACTGTTCCG
The DNA here is from genome assembly GCF_001613225.1 of Nocardia pseudovaccinii NBRC 100343. Classification (GTDB taxonomy): domain Bacteria; phylum Actinomycetota; class Actinomycetes; order Mycobacteriales; family Mycobacteriaceae; genus Nocardia; species Nocardia pseudovaccinii. Next base: position 22,721 of record NZ_BDBY01000165.1, on the reverse strand, counting down.
GTAACTGGCCACGTCGCTGCTGTTCCAGTCGGCGGCCTGATCCAGCACTGAACTGGGCGAGGATGCCAGCACTCTGGCGGTGTTGTCGGCGATCGCTACGACGTCCGCGGCTACGTCGCCGAGAGCAGCGGTGATCCAGGAGGCGGCGACGCCGATGACGACAGTGATTCCGGCCAACATGCTCTACGCTGCCGGGTGCGACTACGGCGGCGGAATCGAGGCCGACGCGCATTTCAACTACGGTGATTTCAGCAGTGCCGCAGTGGGATTCAGCGCTGCGCATTTCCTCGTGCGGCCATCGCTGCCCTGCCGGACGTGCGGGGGTCCGCTGGGTTGGTGGTCGATACCGTTCGGCGATCAGGAGATGCGGTGGAGCTCAAAGCGGTGCTGGGGCCTGTTGCGCGCGGATTCAACGCGGGTGTCATGGCGTTGACCAAGGCACCATGGATCGGGCCTCGGGTGAGCCGGGCGATCACCGAGATCACTTATGTCGGCCGACGTTCCGGACGCACCATCAGCACACCGGTGGGCTTTCGACGTTCTGGCGACGAGGTCACCATCGCGGTCGCTATGCCGGACCAGAAGAGGTGGTGGCGCAACTTTCTCGGCGCGGGTGGCCCCATCTCGCTGAAGCTGGACGGCGTCGAAAGGTCCGGGCATGCTGTTGCCCGCCGCGATGACAAGGGCCGCGTCAGCGTGATCGTGCACTTGAACGACGTCGATTAGCCAATTCTGATGTCCGCGAGCACAACAGTGCCGCCGCCGCGATGAGCACCACGAACCGTCACAACGCCATCCATGATCGAACTGGCGTTCGCGGCGGTCGCCAGGGTCAGTCCTGCGGAGTGAGCAGGACGATCGGGATTTCGCGCTCGGTCTTCTGTGCGTGCTCGTCGTAAAGCGGGAAGATCTGCGCCATCTGGCGCCTATTTCAGTTGAGCTCCTCGACCAGCCCGATGATGATGCCCTCGGGGCCGCGAACGTAGCAGTACCGGTAGATGTCCCCGTACCGCGCGACCTCGCCCACGAGTTCGGCGCCGTGGGCGCGCAGGCGGTCGAGGGTGTCGTCGACGGTGTCGACGACGAAAGTGAGGCGAGGGATGCCCGGGGTGTTCATCGGCGCCTGCGGCGCACTGCTGGTGGCCACCGGCGTATGGAACGTCGACAGCTCGACCCGGCCGTGGCCGTCCGGGGTCCGCACGACAGCGATATCCGCTCTGACGCCGTCCAGCCCGACGAGCTGATCCACCCATTCACCCTCGACTGCTGTCTCGCCCTCCAGTTCCAGGCCCAATTCGACGAAGAACGCGATGGCGGCCGCGAGATCTTCGACCACAACGCCGACGTGATCCATCCGGTAGATCATTGAGAATCCTCCTGTGTTGGGCGGCCCGTCGTGGCCGCTCGTGCCCTGAGACGGAGCTGGCGCAATGTTCTCGACACCATGCCATCTGTGATGACCGTCACAGTTCATGGCCGCGCGCCCGAGCATTCGCGCTCGCCCTTCAATTCCTTTCATCTGCCGCCTGGATCAGCGATGAGATCGAGCATCTCGCGGCGTCGACATCAGTGATCCACCAGAGAGGAGAGCGTTATGAACCAGTCAACCAACGAATCGGCACGCAGGCGCCTGGAGGTCTTCGTCGGGGAATGGACGATGCAGGCCGGACCCCCTGGCGGGCCGCTGTGGCCGGGCGCGGGCCGGGTCACCTTCGAATGGCTCACGGGCACACCGCTGTTGGTTCAGCGCTGGCATATCGACCTGCCCGAGGCTCCCGACGGTGTCGCAGTCATCGGTTGCGATGGAATGAGCGACACCTACTACCAGCTCTACACTGACGACCGGGACGTTCAGCGAATCTACGAGATGACCCTGACCGATGACATCTGGACGTTGCAGCGCGACGGCGAGCCCTTCGGGCAGCGATTTATCGGCAGGTTTTCCGACGACGGTGCGACGATCCTGGGTCGCTGGGAGCTGGCCGAGAACCGAGGGACCTGGAAGACGGACTTCGACCTGACCTACACGAAGGTCGCATAGCGTCGTACCGCAGGACCGCGCATCTGTGTTCGCACCCGATGATCACCACAGGTCCGGCGTCCGTTTCGAGGGCGGTGCGGCGGTCGTGGCCCTTCACCATGGTTGGCCAGCACGGTGTTGCGTACCCGGTGTCCCGATTCGCCTGGCAACGCATCCCTGCTGTTCAGTTGGCCGCAACTGTTCGTTGCTAATCTGCGCCCGTGCCTGCACGACTGGTGGTGAGTGTCCATGATGTTGCTCCGGCATCCGAGCGGGAAACCGCGCGCTGGTGCGCCGACGCCGACGCCTTCGGCATCCCGGTGTCGATCCTGGTGATCCCGGGTCCATGGCGGGGTGCGAGCCTGGCCGACGCGCCCGACTACGGAAAGTTCCTGCGCGAGCGCCGCGCTCACGGCGACGAGATCATGCTGCACGGCTGGGAACACCGGGCTCCGAAGGAGGGTTCGTTCGCCCGTCGCGCGGTCGCGCGGATGGTGGCACGCGGCGCCGCCGAATTCGCCGCGCTCGACGTCGCCGCGGCCGACGCCCGGCTTCGGCAGGCCATCACAGTAATGAACGAGATGGGCCTGACCACAACGGGTTTCACCCCGCCGGGCTGGCTGTCCTCGCCGGCTTCGGACCGGGCGCTGCGTCGGGCGGGCTTCTCGCACACCACCGATCATTTCGGCGTGCGGGATCTGCGGACCGGCCTTCGGGTGCGCGGGTTCGCGCTGTCGCAGCGCCCCGGCGGATGGGGTGAACGCACCGCGGCCGGGCTATTACCCCGGCTGGCCGGACGTGCCGCGAAGCGCGACGGCCTGGTCCGAATCGCCCTGCATCCCGACGATCTGCACTACCCCGGGCTGCGCGACGCCGCGCTGCGGGGAATCGATGCCGCGCTATCCGCGGGTGCGCGCCCGGCCACCTATGCGGAGGTGATCGGCTGATGCGGATCGTGCAGGTCGCCAACTTCTACACCCCCGCGTCCGGAGGTTTGCGCACTTGCGTCGATGAGATCGGCCGCGGTTATCTCGCCGCGGGACACGATCGGGTTCTGGTGGTGCCGGGCCTGTCCGACGCCGACGAGTTCACCTCGTCCGGGCGCCGGATCACGGTGCGCGGCCGCCGATTCGGTGCGGCGGGCTACCATGTCCTTACCTCCGCGCGCACCCTCCCGATACTGGAGAGCGTGGGCCCCGAGGTGCTCGAATGCAGCGACAAACTGAGCATGCGCTGGCTCGCACCGTGGGCTCGCCGTAACGGCGTACCAGTGGTGCTGTTCTCACACGAACGCATCGACGCTATCCTGCGCACCCGGGTACCACCTGGGTTTCCACTTGTCACGGCCGCGGATCTGGCCAACCGCCAGCTGGCCGCACGCGCCGAACATATCGTCGTCACCTCGGGTTTCGCGGCTGCGGAGTTCACCCGCATCGGCGCCGCGAATGTGCGCCGGATCCCGCTCGGGGTGGATCTGCACACCTTCCGCCCGATCGATCCCGGCGTGGTCGGTGCGGGGGGCGGGCGCGGACACACGACGACGATCGCCACGGTCTCGCGTTCCACGCCGGTGGTCCAGCCGTCGGCGCTGCCCCAAAAGGGCAGCAGCACAACGCATTCCGCCTGCTCCCGCTCGGAGCGCACACGATGGTTGCCGCGCATAGTGGGTCCGTCACGCGCGTCGGACACAGCATCGCGCCGGGCATCGGGCCCCGGCGAGAACCATCTTCCGAATCGCTCCGGGCGAACCCCGGTGGACTCCACCGGTCAATCTCCGGCAGACCCCGCCGCGAGCGCACTACACCTCGGCCGTTCCGCACCGCGGAATTCGGGCCCGATTGCTCTGCCGCACTGGCAGTTCCACTCGGCGCAACACCATCCGAACAGCACGGTCCAGCTCGTGATGGTGAGCAGGCTGTCCCGCGAGAAGTGTCCCGACCGGGCGATCGATGCGGTCCGGCTGTTGTGTGACAGCGGTATTCGGGTCAGGTTGACCGTGATCGGCGACGGACCGCTGCGGGAATGCCTGCAGCGACAGTCGGCCGACCTGCCGGTGACCTTCCTCGGCTATGTCGCGGATCGAAACCTGGTGGCGGCCACACTCGCCCACGCCGACATCGCCCTGTGCCCTTCCCCTGCCGAGACATTCGGCCTAGCCGTGCTCGAGGCGCTCGCATGCGGCACGCCCGTGGTGGTCCCGCGCGACGGTGCCGCCCGCGAACTGCTCGGTCCCGAGGGTTCCGGCGTCGACTGCGACGGCACTCCCGCCGGTCTCGCCGACGGTGTGCGCACCCTGCTCACCCAACCCGCCGATCGGCGCCGCCAGGCCGCCCGCCGCAGCGCCGAACGTTTCTCCTGGTCGATCACCGTCACCGGAATGCTCGCGCTCTACGCCGACCTCGAACCCGGTGCGACCTCCGCCCGTCCGCGCGAGAAACGAATCCGAGCACCCAGAACGGATTTCACTACACCTGGTCGATAGTCAAGGTATCGCCATCGCGTCCACCGCGAAGGTCATCATCGGGTGCGTTGTGGATGTCGCCGTCGTGTCGGCCGGGAATGGCGCTGTCACGGTGGTCGTGGATGTCGCTGTCACGCTCGTCGTGGAGGGTGGGTGAATTCGCGAGCAGTGCAACGCCTCCGAGGATCAGGGCGGCGGCACCCGCCAGGGGGAGCGGGTGTGGTTCGGTCGCCGCTGCGAAGAGGGTGAGGCCAGCGATGTAGCTGAGCACCGGATCGGTGATGGTCACCGTGGTCAGCGCGGTCGGCAGGGAGCCGTGCGCGAATGCCTCCTGGACGAGGATGCCGCCGATGATGGTGGTCACCGGAACGCCGAGCAGTATCCAACCGTACCGATGCGGCTCCGACGTGCCGACGGACACCAGCACCGCGGTGCTGGTGACGCAGAAGCCTGCCGCCACGGCGGTCAGCGAGGCGCGCAGCTGGGTCGGCCGGGTCGCCCGGGACAGCAGGAACAACACGACCACCGCTATCACCACCACCATGCCCGCCCGCGGCAGCGTCTCCGGTCGCGGCACTCCGTGCGGGACACCCTGAGCGATCAGCAGGACCAGTCCGGTGCACACGATGGCGGCGCCCACCCAATCCCGGCGCAGCAGTCGGCGCTTCCGCTGTCGCGCGGCCAGCGGCAACGCAAACAACAGCTGCACCACCAGCAATGCCTGCACCATCGGCAACGGACCCAGCCGCAGCGCCACCGCGTGGCATCCGAAGCCTGCGACGCTCGCACCCTGGCCGACGAGCCAGCGTCGGCTGGTCAGTATCCGGCGCGCAAGCGGACCCACCGCCAGTACGCGCACGCCGCTCGGCTCCGCCGTCGCCGCCTGCCGTACGGTGCCCTGCTGCAATGCCGCAGCGACGGCGAACAGCATTGCCGACACCACCGCACAGGCGATACTGCCCACCAGGCCGTGCCCGTTCGCTTCCGCCACACCGCACATCCTGGACACCCCGTATGAACCACGGTTGTCCCCGGGGTGACGGCTACGCCCTCATCACTTCGACACGGAACTTAGTCGAGGCGGGTGGCGGTCACGGCCCATACGGGCAGGTGCACCCGGTTGTTTTTCAGCAACGGCGCGATGATCTGGAGTTGTTCTTGCATCGGCTTCATCCGCTCGGCCCATCCGGAGTCGCCGCTCATCTCCTTGGTGAGATGGGTGAACGTCTCTGGGCTGAAGGTGGCTTGGTAAGTGGTGATTCCCAGGTGGTCGATGCGCCACCCGGCCGCGGGAAGCACCCGGTCGAAATTCTCCGCAGGCAAACCTTCGGGCTGAAGGCCATTGACGTTGTGGCGGCCGAATTCGAACATGAACAGTCGCGCCCCCGGTTTAGTGGCCCGGTGCAGGGCCTGCGCGTACTGGGTCTGGGTTTGTTCGTCGTCGAGGAACACGTGGTAGAAAGCGCTGTCGACGACGGTGTCGAACCGATCCTCCAGGCCCTCGAGTCTGGTGGCGTCGGCTACCTTGAAGTCCACCCTCACCCCGGCGCGTTCCGCATTGCGCTCGGCCCGCTCGATCGCCGCAGGCGACGCGTCGATCCCGGTGGCCGAGTAGCCCTTGGATGCGTAGTAGATCGCGTGATGTCCCGGGCCGGTTCCGGGGTCGAGCACCTCACCCCGCACAGCGCCGTAGGCCACCAACTGCTGCACCACCGGCTGTGGGCCGCCGATGTCCCAGGGGATCAACTCGGGAGCATCCTGCTCCGGCGACGCGTCGCGGTACAGCGCCTCGAAGTCTGGCTGACCGTTGTGGTTCCGTTCCCTGCCCATGACTCCTCCTTCGATTGCGGGCGGGCCACACCTGAAGGGTCGTGCTAGAGATAAGACCAATGGTTCCGTAATTCGGCGGCGGACGCCACCGACTGTCGTGACTGTGGGGCGCGTCGGCTCGGATCATTGCCGTGAGGCTCCTTGCCTTCGATGACGGACAGCGCGCACGCTCGAGTTCATGGCCAAGCCTTATCGAGCATGGTGGGGCATCAGGGCGTCCAACGCGTGGATGCGGATCGTGATACGCGCTGGATCGACGGTTCTTCGTGCTGCCCTACCTGGATGTGGGTGTGGACTCGTCGCCGCAGCAATTCCTCGACAACGCCCGCACCCATCCGGTTTTCGAAATCGTATCGGCCTGACCCCGGTGCAGAACCCGACGGCCTGGGACAGCGCCTGTTCCTGCATCAGTCCCGTCCACTGACACAGAAACCGCTGCGAATATTCGCTGGCCGTGATCCGCCTGGACGCGGGATCATTGATCACCTGTGTCGCTCGTTCAGATCGAGACGAGGGGGAGCATGAGTTCACGCGCGACGGCGGTCAAGCTGGTGCTGCGTTTCTATGGCCGAGAAATGGCCTCTCGCAAAGCTGTAACGATTCCGGCGCTGCTCGGGCCGGCGCTCGGCAATATCTGCAACCTGTACATCGCACCGCTGATCGTCGCCATGATGGTCGGCCGGGTCGCGGTGACCGGGGATACGGGTTTCGGGGCCCTGGCTTCGTATACCCTCGCCTTCGGCGGCACCCTGCTGCTCGCGGAACTGCTGTGGCGCATCGGGATTCATTGCTTGAACCGAGTCGACGCCTACGGAATCGAGCACCTGTATGTGTTTGCCATGGACGAGCTGCTCGCCAAGGATGCGGAGTTCTTCCACAACAACTTCGCCGGTTCGCTGACGAAGCGCTCGCTCAGCTTCGCGGCTCGGTTCGAACAGTTCGTGGACACCCTCGCCTTCGAGATTCTGGCGGCACTGGTGCCGCTGCTGTTCGCCTCGGTTGTGTTGTGGCGCTACAACCCCGCCCTGGTCGCCGTGCTGATGGGGATGATCGTGGTGACCGCGCTGGTCATCATGCCCTTGATCCAGCGCCGCCAGAAGCTGGTGGACGACCGCGAGGCCGCCATCGCGCTGGTTTCCGGGCATCTGGCCGACAGCCTGGCCAATATGCAGGTGGTGCGTGCCTTCGCTGCCGAACCACAGGAGGCGGCCGAGCATCAGCGACGGGTGGCCTCATCGCGGCGAAAGTCGTTGCGCTCCTGGGATTACGCGAACCTGCGGATAGATACGCTGGTGGCGCCGCTGGTGGCGCTCACCAACGTGATCGGCCTCCTGATCGCATTGGGTCTCAGCGGCGGGGATGCCGGGGTGGAGGCCATCGTGGTGGCATTCACCTACTACTTCAACGCCACCGGGATCATGTTCCGGTTCAACCAGATCTACCGGCGGTTGGAGACCGTGCTCACCGAGGCGGCGCAGTTCACCGAACTGCTACTGGACGAACCGAAGGTGATCGATAACGAACATCCGGAACCACTGCGGCCCAAGGGCTTCGACGTGCGGTTCGAGACAGTGAATTTCACGTATGGGGGTGCGCGGCAGCTGTTCCGCGAATTGGATCTGCACGTGCCCAGCGGCGCCAAAGTAGGCCTGGTCGGACGGTCCGGTGGTGGCAAGACCACCATCACCCAACTACTGCTGCGGTTGATGGATATCCAATCCGGCACCATACGCATCGGCGGGCAGGACATAGCCCGGCTGCGGCAGGCGGATCTGCGCAGTCTGATCGCCTATGTGCCACAGGATCCGGCCATGTTTCACCGGACCCTGAGCGAGAACATCCGGTTCGCACGCCCGAGCGCCACGGACGAGGAGATCCTGCGAGCCGCCAAGGCCGCGCACGTCACCGAGTTCGCGGACGCGCTGCCGCAGGGTATGGAAACGCTCATCGGCGAGCGCGGCGTGAAACTGTCCGGGGGCCAGCGTCAGCGGGTCGCGCTGGCTCGGGCCATCATCCGGGACGCGCCCATCCTGCTCCTGGACGAGGCCACCAGCGCCCTCGACTCGGAAAGCGAATTGCTTGTGCAGCAAGCGCTCTGGGAGTTGATGCAAGGGCGTACGGCGCTGGTCGTCGCGCATCGGCTGAGCACTGTGGCCGGAATGGACCGGCTGGTGGTGCTCGACCAGGGGCGAATCGTCGAGGAGGGGACACACGAGGAGTTGCTCTCCGCGGAAGGAACATACGCGCAGCTGTGGCGGTACCAGTCGGGTGGATTCCTCGGCGAGGACGTGGTCGCCCATTGATCGTGCGCCGCGTTGCCACCACCGAATGCACGTTGCGCGAGCAGTCCCAGACAGCCACCTGCCTCGTACGGTTTCGAATGCGGTCGGTGAGAATTGACGATCGGACCGTAGGTAATCGTCGGATACCTGTCGATTTTCGATCTTTTGGTTCAACCTGTTGCGGCTGAATGGATTTCGTGGCCTGTATCGGGTTTCCGATAATTTCGTGAACTTGTTGCTCAACCTATTGCTGCTCGAGGGATTTTATGGCCCGTGACCCGTTGTCGGCATTTCCGCGCGTGCGCACCATCATTCATCCGGTCGGTCGTCGCCGCAGCTTTTCGACCGACAGCTGCCAATAGGTTTACGCATCGGTCTGTATTTCGATGTGGACACGATATCGAAGACTGTCACTACAACTCACCATGCCCAGCACACACTCGAACGGCCCCAAAAGATCCAGTGATCACCTTTCATGCTTGGACACCTGTATAGGTTTGCTGACTCGAAAGGAACTGCGATATGAGCTCTCTGGGCACCCCACTCAAGAAGATCGTCGCCACCAGCGCGATCATCGGCGGAGCAGGCATGGCATATGTCGGCCAGGCTTCCGCCGCCACCGATCAGGAATGGGACAGCCTCGCCGCGTGTGAATCGGGCGGTAATTGGAGTATCAACACGGGCAACGGGTTTCAGGGCGGCCTGCAATTCTCGCCGGGCACATGGGCTGCATACGGCGGTGCCGCGTATGCGCAGACTGCCGACAGAGCCACCCGTGAGCAGCAGATCGCCGTCGCCGAGCAGGTACTCGCCGCTCAGGGCTGGGGTCCTTGGGCAGGGTGCTCTGCAGCGCTCGGCCTCCGGTGAGAAACAGGGCTGTCCAGCGGGTACCCGAGCCCGCGGCCGGTGTTCCGGGTCAGTTCCGCTTCAGGGTGCCGACACTCAGCGATCCGCTCGCAGCGGTCCGCAGCTTCTTCTCCGCTTCGCGGACGTAGCTGACGGGATCCTTGTCCACGGGCTGGACGCCTGCGTAGTTGCGCGCCTCGTAAGCGGCGAACGCGACGGCCAGCTGATGGCGGCGCGGCAGCCCGGCCAGGCGGCGAAAGTCGGTGAGGCCCTCGCGTTCTTCCTCGGCCATGTGATCGCTGTTGGCCGTGTTCGCTGCCGCGACGGCCGCGTACCAGCCATCGGTGCCGACCTGATGGTGCGTCACTTCGGCGATCGCGTCCCTGATCTGATTGTGGTCGTGGATAGCGTCGAGTGTCTCGTCCTCGACCCCGCCTGCACGCCGGGCCGCGATACCCACCTGCAGCAACGCGGGGTAGAAGATCTCCTCCTCGGCCTGCGCGTGCAGCTCGAGGAAGGCGGCCAGCCTGGCCCAGATCGCGGAAAGCACCTCGGTCTCCGCGCGATCGATCTGCTCCAGGATTGCGAACAGCCGCCGCTGCTCATGGTGGTCATCAAGGATCAGCTCGGTAATGTCCACAATTCCTCCCTCGGGAAGCCGACGATAACGCACCTCCGAGCCGTCCGGCGGCTGACGCACCGACGTTCCGCCCCGCTGCCCGTCTCGCCCGTGAACTTGACATTGTCACTGTGTGAAGGCCTTCACTGGCTGTCGGAGGTGGTCCCCATCAACTCGACACACAGGAATCCACAGGACATGCGACTGCTCGACGCATTGGCGGCTGCGAACTCGTCGACGCGGCTCGAGGCGGCTCTGGCAGTCGGCACGCATCCCGAGCCCGGTTTCGTCGACGCGCTCGTAGAACGGTGCGCGATCGAGCCGGACTTTTTTGTGCGCGACATGCTCACATGGGCGCTGACCCGTCTCCCGCCGGAGATCACGGTTCCGAAACTCCGCGCGGAACTCCGTTCCGAACGCGCACAGGCCCGGAGCCAAGCGCTGCATACGCTGTCCAAGATCGGAGACAGGGACGCATGGCCCGCAATCACGCGGTCGTTGCTGCACGACGCCGACGATGAGGTCGCGCGGAGTGCGTGGCGCGCTGCGGTCGTTCTCGTGCCCGACGGGGACAAGCCAGGGCTGGCCGCGGAGCTGGCCACGCAATTCGGCCGCGGTGACCGGGAGGTACGACTGAGCCTGAGCCGTGCCCTCGTCGCGCTCGGCGAGGTGGTCGAGCCGGTCCTTCGAAAGGCGCTGGCAAGTCACGACCCGAGCGCCACGGAGCGGCTCCTGCACGACCCGGATGCGGGATTCGACCTCGCCGTCGGTGCGGCGAGACGGGTCGTCGCGCTCGGTCCGGACCGGGCGGAGACAACTGCGTGCTGATCGGCGAGGTGGCGCGTCGCTCGGGGGTGAGCGCCCGGATGCTCAGGCACTACGACTCCCTCGGTCTGGTACGACCGACCGGTCGCACCGTGGGTGGCTACCGCGAATACTCTCCCGAGGACATCCGGCGGATCTTCCATGTGGAGGGGCTGCGGTCTCTGGGTCTGTCACTGAGTCAGATCGGACGCGCTCTCGACGGTCCCGGATTCACCCCGTCCGGACTGGTCGGCGACCTCATCCGAAAGACCGAGGAAAGACTGAACCGGGAGCGAGAACTCCTCGACCGGCTCCGTACGGTCGATGCGACCGAGCCCGCCGACTGGCACGACGTCTTGCGCATCGTCGAGCTGCTGCACGGACTCGGTTCGCACAGTGCCGCCCGGCGGCAGCAGGCCGTCCTGGCTTCGGTCGAGGACGTGCCCGCCGAGCTGTTGGCCGAGGCGGTACTCACCGAATCCGATCCGAACGTTGCCGGGGCCCTGCGGTGGGCCCTCGCACGGGCTGGCGGTGACGGTGTGGCGAGCGTGGCATCCGGCATGGTCTCGGAGGATGTCGACATCCGGCGGCGCGCGGTCCTGGCGCTCGCCGAGCTGCCGGGCGACGAGGCGACCGCGGTGCTCACGGACGCACTCGGGGACGTGGACGCGACGGTCCGTAGACATGCTGCTCTCGCGCTGGGTGCGCGGGGTGTGACCCGGGCCGTGCCGGAACTTGTCGGCACGGTGGTCGAGGGGCCGAACGATGTCGAGGCGGCCGAGCTCTTGGGAGCGTTGGCGCGGGACGAGAAGTGGGCGGACCGGATCATGAGAGCGCTGGTCGACGAGTTCACCGCACACACAACGGACTCGGCGGTGCGGGTCCGACTGACCCAGGCACTCGCCGAGATGCCGGGAACAATCGCGCTGGATACCCTGCGGCAACTAGCCCACGACGATGATCGGGCCGTGGCCCTCATCGCCTCGGCCCTCGTGGAAACGCTCGAAGAACGGTGAGCTCGGGCAGCCCTGGAGACGTTCGCTCATCACTCGTGCGGTGGTGACCGGCCACGTAGCGATCTGTCACCACGTCGCGTCGTCGCTGGAAATCACGCCCAGATGGTCGCCAGCCAAATGGTCACGGCGGCTACGAGAAGAAGTGTGATGTTGAGGGCGACCCTTTGATCTTCGCCGGTCAGGTGGACCGGGATCGCGCCGAGTTGCAGGAGTACGAAACCGATCGCCGCGGCCATGGCGAGCCAGGGCGCGAGGCCGGTCAGTGGGGGAAGGATCAGTCCGAACGCGCCGAGTATCTCGAGCACGCCGAGGGTCCGGACAGCGGGTAGTGGTACGCGGTCCACCCAGGCCATCATGGGCCGGAGTCGATCCGGGCTTCGGGTGATCTTCAGTGCGCCTGCATAGAGGTAGAAGAGGGCGAGCAGCCCGGCGGCGATCCAATAAACGATGTTCACAATTCCATCCAGCGGTGACAGGTGCGGGCCGAGGCGAAATGCGTGCTCGGCCCGCTCGGGTTCAGGCGAAGTCGGTGGCGGGCTCGGTGGCGTAGTGGCCCATCACTTCGATGTTCACCCGTGGTGTCAGTTCCTGGCCGTCGGCAATCAGATCCCGTAGGTCGCGGAAGTACTGCACATACAGGTCGGGTGTGAAGGTGCTGAGCATGACGGCCGACTGGCCGGTGATGTTGGCGAAGGTGTGCGCAGCGCCGGGTGGGACCACGTACGTTGCGCTACTTCGTGGCTGTCGCCGAGGAGCGCCACTTCGGTCGTGCCGCCGTCCGGCTGCACATGAGCCAACCGCCGCTGAGCCGCGCGATCCAGCAGTTGGAGACAGAGGTCGGCGCCTCCCTGTTCGACCGATCACCCACCGGCGTCGGTCTCACCCGGGTCGGGGCGGTGCTGCTCGACGAGGCGCGCGCCCTGCTCGATCAGGCCGACCGCGTCAGCACGCGGGTGGCCGCCGCGGCCGGATCCTCGATCCTCACCATCGGCATCCTCGGCGACGGCACCGACCCCGGCGTCACCAGGCTGGCCGCCGCCTACCGCCGAAAACACCCCGGTGTCGACATCCGCATCCGCGACACCGATCTCACCGACCCCACCTGCGGGCTGAAGGCCGGACTGGTCGATGTCGCGGTGACCCGTGCACCATTCGACGAAACCGCCTTGGCCGCACGCGAACTGCGCGCCGACCCGGTCGGCGCGGTACTGCGCGCCGACGATCCGCTGGCCCAGCGCGACCACCTGAAGCTGGCCGACCTGGCCGACCGCCGCTGGTTCCAGTTCCCCGACGGCACCGACCCCATCTGGCAGACCTATTGGAATGCAGGCAAGTCGCGTGCGGGCCCGGTGGTGCGGGTCGTCCAGGAATGCGTGCAGGCCGTGCTCTGGAACGGCACCGTCGGCGTAACTCCGATGGGGCACACCCTGCCCGAGGGACTGGCCGTAGTCCCGCTGGTCGATATGGCGCCGAGCCGTGTGGTGGTCGTCTGGAACGAAGGTGACACCAACCCCTTGGTCCGATCGTTCGTGCGGACAGCAACGGCCGCATACCGCGTGAATGGGCCGCGGCCCCGGTAGGTTTAGCGCTCGCCGAGCTGCCAGCAGCGGGACCGGCACGCCGCGAGCGAGGTCATCAACGACAGATGCGTATGTTCGTCGCCGGGCGGCTCGCCTCGCCGATGATCGGCGTCAGTCTGTCGCCCATGCGGGCAGGGGCTCACGTGCCGACAACCACTGTTGCGGTACTCCGCGTATCGAGCCTCGATTTCCGATCCCGGTGTGTGCTGCCACGATTCCACCGACGATCGCGGCTGTGGTGTCCACGTCCCCTCCGGCCTGGATGCAGGCGGTGACCGCGCCCGGATAGTCATCGAGAAACGTGGCGGCGGCCCACAGCGTGAACGGCACCGTGTCCTGGGCGCTGACCTGTGCGCCGTTGCCGAGTTCGTAGGCTGCTTCGGCTACCGATCGGCCGAGCAGCTTTCGAGCTCGCCGGATACCGTCCGCGGTCCGCCCGTCAACCAGATACGGCTCTACCACGTGCAGTAATTCAGTTGGCGTACAGCCTATTCCACGAGTCGCCGCAGCGTGGCTCGCTGCGGCGGCGACCGCCATGGCACCCACGATCGCTTCCGGGTGCCGATGGGTGACCTCGGCGGACAGCGCGGCTTGTGCTGCTGCTCGGGGCAGGTCTCCAGCGAAGTACGCCCCGAGTGGGGCGACCCGCATCGCGGCCCCGTTTCCCCATGATCCGCGTCCGCCGAAAGCGGCTGCGGCTGCTTCTTTCCAGGGGCGTCCGTCGCGGATCTCGTGCAGCACAACGACTGTGCCGCCACCGTAGCCACGATAGGGTTCGCAGCGATCGGCGAAGGTGGCTGCGAGCGCGTCCCGGTCGACACAGCCCCGGCCGCGGACTTGGGTGTATACCGAGCAGGCCATCTCGGTGTCGTCGGTCCACTGCCACGGCGCCACCGGTGTTCGTCCGGCGAGCAGATCGGTGACGGAGTGACCTGGCACGAAGTACTGGGCGCCCAGCGCATCAGCAACGGACAAGCCCTGGAGGCTGTGATACGCGGAATCGGAAATCAACGGCATACGGTGGCCAATAATGCCAACCGCAACCAGCCACCGCAACACTCTCCAGAAGCCGAGTTCCGGTGCGCGAGCTGCCGGACGAGCAGATCGGCCATTCCGAACTGAAACAGGTTGCCTCGGAGCTGATTTCGGTCTACTGACACAGATAGGATTGGTTCAGGCGGCTGCGGATCGCCTGCACCGTGGCGCTGAGCCGGACCTGGTGCGAGCCCTGCCAGTAGATCCGCCCGCAGGTGCGGCACTTCCGGAACGTGTCGTAATGGCGGCGGGTGAGCGGTTGCAGCCGATCTTCGACCTCGGCTTTGGCGACCGCGACAACGGCGCCACCGCAGCGCAGGCAGCGGGTGAACGGCGCCAAGTGCTCGACGAGATCCAACCGGCGGATCACCTCGACGATCTGATCGACCGGCTGGTCCGATCTGATGTACACGCCGTGAGTTACGTTGCGCCGCTTCAGCAGTCCACGGTCGCGGGTGAGCAGGGTCCGGTGCTCGGCCGCCGACAGCTCGGCGAGTGCGGCGTCGTCGGCGTCCCACCGGCAGTGCACGTCCAGGCCCATCAGCCGCATCAGCTTGGCGAGGCCGCCGAGATTCACGTCGGCGACGAAGCGCGGCTCGCGCAGGGGGTGTGGGCGCACCCTGGTAACCCGGCCGATGTCCAGTGTCTCGAATACGGGATAGGCGGCGATCCGATCGCCTTCGCGGGGGCGCTGGCCGAAGGTGACCGGTTGCCCGTTGACCAGAACCAGGTCGACCTCGGTGTGCGGGATGCCTGCCGCCTCGATGACGTCCTTCACGCTCTGGTGCGGACGGAACGGCCGACGCAGCACCGTGTACCGCTCGTCGGGCCGTAGGAAATCGTTCAGCTCGGCGTAGACCCGCAGGTCGACGCTCATTCGACGAATACCGCCATCGATGCCGTGAATCCGTGCAGCGCATTGCGGCCGGCGATGGGACCGATCTCGCCCGCGGCGAAGATGCCAGCGAGCGGTATGCCGTCGAGCAGGTCCTCGATCAGGGCGGCGTCGTGGTTCGCGACCCCGAACATCCGGCGACCCCGTCCGTTGCAGGTGAACAGCAAAGCACCCGCCGGGTTTCCTGGCAGGTCCGAACCCACTCGGACGAGGGCCGCACGCAGATCTTCGTCCGCCCCGACCGCGTCGCGGACCTGGAACTGCACGGTAGTGCCGACCTCGACGAGCTCGCCGATCTCGAGCGCGCCGCTGGACGGGTCGGCACCGAGGAGACCACGGATCAGAAAATCGCCCTGCCCGGGTACCGCCAGATGCTCGTCGACCACGATGCCGATCTGCAACCCGTGTGTCACCAGTTCCTGCTGGTCGGGAGGCAGCACCTCGACGATCTCGCGCAACCGCACGATCGGCGGTCGGCCGCCCAATTCGGTGATCAGTGCGCCACGCGCGCCGGTGACGATGTACGGATAGCCGATCGGTCGGCAGCCCTGCGACACGATGGGGACACCGTGCAGTCCGTGCAGTCGCACGCCGACCGCGCCGGAGGTCACCACATCGCGGTCGCGGAACAGTCGGCAGCCGCCCGGGCCCCGCGCGCCGCTCACCAGCCCGCCCATCACGGTGGTACCGGGCAGCTCGGTGTTCAGGTGCTCGAGCAAAATGTCGGCGGGGAACGAGAACGGGTCGGGCAGCAGCAGGTGGAAGTCGCGTGCGGCCTTGTCGAAGCGGTAGCCCGCGAGTACCCCTCCGGTCGCCGTGCGAACGAAGTCGAGCTGGAATGTCTCGGCGGCGGGCAATCCGGATGCCAGCCATACCGCCACTGCGGGCTCGTCCTCGATCTCACGGCGGCCGGCGACGATCGCCTGCGCCACACATCCGACGAGTGCGGGCACCTGCACCGTCTCGTGGACTCCGGCGAGTACGGCCGAGGCATCGTCGGTATGCGCACGTGAGGCCAGCAGCACAGCGAGCGACGGCGTCTCGCCCGCGATCTGATCGCGGGCGTGCGCTGCGGCTTCCGCTCCTGCTTGCCACGCTCCCGGCGCGGTGGAGAGCCCTACTCCGATCCGCACATCTCTATCGTAGCGAACCCCTATGTGAGCGCGGGTAGTGTTGCCGCACAAGGTATTTCGTCGGAATCGGAGCAAAACGCGCCGTTGGAGCGGTGGGTGTGGGCATCGGTAAGGGATCCAGCGGTCGTCTGGATGCTGAGGGCGCCGTAATCCCAGCACAACAGGTTGCAGGCGCGTGCTCGGTCAGCGCGTGTCTCGTCGGCGCAGGTGCTCGCGTCGAGAATTCCCGGTTCCCGATCGGGGTCGTCAGCGCGGCACCGCCCGCGGGGCGAGGTTCAGGTCCTTCGTACCGGGCTGCAGACTGGTTGGCAATGAAACTGCCCGAGCTCCCTGATCTGCCCGTGCGTGGCGCGCTCGACCGCATTGCCGCGACATTGACCGAGCGTGGCATCGCCGTATTGGTCGCGCCGCCGGGAACCGGGAAGACGACATTGGTGCCGCTGGCGTTGGAGAATCTCGGGCGAGTGGTGGTGGCCGAGCCTCGCCGTTTGGCGGCGCGAGCGGCGGCGGGGCGGATGGCCGCGCTCTTGGGTGAGTCGGTGGGGGAGACGGTCGGCTATTCGGTCCGGGGAGATCGGCGGGTCAGTGCCCGGACCCGGATCGAGGTGGTCACGTCCGGGTTGCTGGTGCGGCGGTTGCAGGGCGATCCCGAGTTGGCGGGCGCGGATGTCGTCGTCCTCGACGAATGTCATGAGCGGCATCTCGACGCGGACCTGCTGTTGGCGTTGCTGCTGGATGCGCGAGCGGGGTTGCGGCCGGATCTGCGGGTGCTCGCTACATCGGCAACGGTTGCGGCCGAACGTCTTTCGGTGCTACTGGGTAGTGCGCCAGTGGTGGAAGTGCATGGGCGGGCCTATCCAGTGGAGACGACGTATGTTCCGTCGTTGCCGAGGGAACGGAGCGAAGCGCAGGTGGCCCGCGCAACGCGGGCAGCGCTCGGCGGGGGCGACGGGGATGTGCTGGTCTTCCTGCCCGGAGCAGCCGAAATCCGCCGGACCATGGACCTTTTGGCGGATGTAGACGTGGATCTGGTTCCGTTGCACGGCAGGCTTTCCGCTGCCGCGCAGGATATTGCGTTGCGGCCGGGCTCGCGGCGGCGCGTCGTGTTGTCCACCGCCGTGGCCGAATCGAGTTTGACGGTGCCGGGGGTGCGCGCCGTGGTGGATTCGGGGCTGGCTCGTGTGCCGCGCATCGATCGGGGGCGCGGGTTGTCCGGCCTTGCGACAGTTCGCGTTTCGGCTGCCGTCGCCGAGCAACGGGCTGGGCGCGCGGGACGCGAGGCTCCGGGTAAGGTATGGCGCTGCTGGCCGGAGTACGAGAACGGCACCCTGCCTGCCTATCCGGAGCCGGAGATTCGCACGGCGGATCTGACGCGTCTGGCATTGGAGCTCGCGTGTTGGGGCACCCCCGATGGTCATGGTCTCGCGTGGTGGGATGCACCGCCGCAGGGCGGATTGGCCGCTGGCCGAGATGTGTTGCGCGCGTTGGGGGCCGTGACCGGAGCGGGGGAGGTCACCGAGCGCGGGCGACACATGGCCCGAGTCGGACTGCATCCCCGATTGGCGCGATCGCTGCTCGACGGTGCCGCCGAGGTCGGCACCCGGGCGGCGGCGGAAGTTGTCGCGGTCCTCGACGATGACACCCTCGTGCCCGGCGTCGATCTCGTGGCCGGTCTGCGCGCGTTGCGGCGTGAGCGTCCGCCGCGCTGGCGGCGGGAGGTCGAGCGTCTGTCGCGGTTGGTCGACGCGACGGATGGCGACGACGATCCGGCTTTCGTTGTCGCACTGGCACATCCGGAACGACTGGCACGGCGACGTGGTCCTGGCTCGGCGAGCTATCTGATGGCGGGTGGCACGGCGGTGACCCTGCCGCCGGGTTCCGGATTGGGTGATGCGGAATGGCTGGCCGTCGCGGTGGCGACACGCGATCCGGGTCGTTCCGACGGGCGGATCCGGTCGGCCGCGGTCGCCGACGAAACGCTCGCCCGACGTGCGGCATCGAGTCTGCTGCAGATTGCGGACGAGGTGGATTGGGTAGACGGTGACGTGGTTGCCCGGCAGGTCGAACGATTGGGTGCGATCATGTTGTCGGAGCGGCAGATTCGTGATCCAGATCGCCAATTGCTCAGCGCGGCAGTGCGACGCGGCCTGAATTCCACCGGACTCACTCTGCTGCACTGGGATTCCGATGCGGCCTTCCTCCGTCAGCGCCTCGACTTCCTGCATCGCACACTCGGCGCCCCCTGGCCGCCGGTCGACGACGAATCACTGGTGGCCGATGCCGACGCCTGGCTCGGCCCCGAACTCGCGACGGCGCGACGCCGCGCCGACCTCGAACGCATCGACGCGGGACAGGCACTGCGTCGCCTGCTGCCGTGGCCCGATGCCGCGCGCATGGACGAACTCGCGCCGGAGCGCCTGCCGGTACCCTCCGGCAGTCGCGTCCGTCTCGACTACTCGACCGACCCGCCGGTGCTCGCGGTCAAGGTGCAGGAGGTCTTCGGCTGGACGCGGACACCGTCGCTGGCCGATGGGCGAGTGCCGGTCGTGCTGCATCTGCTCTCGCCCGCCCAACGGCCGGTCGCGATCACCGCGGACCTGGCGTCGTTCTGGCGCACCGGCTGGCCGCAGGTCCGCAGCGACCTGCGCGGTCGCTACCCCAAGCACGCATGGCCGGAGGATCCCACCACCGTGCCCGCGCACCGCGGCACCGCCCGTAAGCTCGGTTAGGTCCAGACGCGTCAGTCAGGCGAATTCGCCTCTGCCGCAATCCAGTTCGCCAGGACGGCGGCCTGGCTGTGGTCTACGTCGCGGGTGGCGGTCAACAACGTCACCGGATGTTCGCGGGCGATGTCGCGTAGTTGCGCGACGGCGTCGCGGTGCTGAGTATCGCGCAGCTCGGCCAGATAGCGGCGACGGAATTCGGCGAAGCGCTCGGGCTGGTGCCCGTACCACTTGCGCAGTTCGGTCGACGGTGCGATGTCACGCATCCACTCGTCCAGGTGCGCGTCTTCCTTGCGGATCCCGCGCGGCCAGACCCGATCGACGAGCACGCGAGTACCGTCCGACGGAATCGGCGCTTCGTAGATTCTCCGGTAGGTGACGTGCTGGCTCATGATGCTCCCGTCCTGAGCTGGTCACTTCTCCTCGCGTGGAGCTCTAGAGGTAGCTCCCATGCTAGGCCTCCCGTAGTCGGCGATGGGAACGTGGTCGACCGCAGTCACGGTGGAACAGGCAGCCGCGGCGGGCACGCGCGAGCGGCTATTGCTGGCGGCCGAGCGACTCTTGCTGACCGAGCGGTATGACGATGTCTCGGTGCGGGGGATCTGCGCGGCGGCCGGGGCCGATCTCGCTGTGGTGCACTATCACTTCGGCTCGAAGGAAGCGCTTGTCGCGGCATTGCTGGAGGACCGGCTCGGATCATTGTGGGCCGAACGGCTGACCGAGGTGACGACCGCGCACGGTTCGGTATCGGCGCTGGTGGATGTGGTGATCGAGCCGTTCATCGGATTGGCGGCCGATCCCATCGGGCGGCTGCACCTGCGGCTGTCGGCCCACGCCGTGCACGGCGCAGGCGCCGCCGTCAGCGCCCAGATCGGTCACGCGGGACCGGTAGCCAATGCCGCATCCAATCGCGCACCCGCGCTGGCGCCGAGCCGAATGTTCAGCCCGCTCGGTATGCGCCCCATGCGCGTTCTGGACTTATCCGAAATCGCCGCGGTCATAGACGATTACGCGAATGCCGCCCAGCTCGCCGAGCAGGCGGGTTTCGATGCGGTCGAAATCCGCTTCGGCCACAACTATTTGGTGAGTTCGTTCCTGAGCCCGCTACTGAACCGGCGCAAGGATCGCTACGGCGGATCCCTGGCCAATCGCGCCCGGCTTGCCCGTGAGGTCGCGGTGGCGGTGCGCGAAGCCGTCGGCGACCGCTTGGCTGTCACCGCGAAGTTGAATGTGCGCGGCGGCCTTTCGCTCCCGGAGTCATTGCAGGTGGCCGCCTGGCTGGAATCGGACGGCGCACTGGATGCGTTGGAACTCACCGCGGGCAGCTCCCTGCTCAATCCGATGCTCCTGTTCCACGGCGACGCCCCACGCAAAGAATTCGCGAAAGTCCTTCCCGCCCCGGCACGCCGGGGCTTCCGCCTGAGGGGCCGCGCATTCCTGCGCGAGTACCCGTACCGCGATGCTCACCTGCTCGAACGCGCCCGTCAATTCCGCAGAGAACTATCAATGCCATCGATTCCCCCACTGACAATTAGCCGAGAATGTATTGGTGGCGGGGCACTCTCGAGATTTTCCGCCACCGATACATGGTGATCGAGTATCCAGATCCCAGGACCAAGCTTGCCGCAGGCGAGGGCGGGCAGCCTCTATTGAGGCGGCGGGTATTTACAGCTTGTATCCGATTTGGCGCAGTAGTTTTTTGCGGGCTTCTTTGTCGGTGGGGCTTTCGATGCCGAGCGGTGCGCCCCCGTCGACGACTCCGATAATTCCGCGTCCCGATTCGGTCTCGGCAATCAATATCTCGACCGGATTTGCGGTGGCGCAGAATATTCCACAGACCTCGGGTACCTGCCGTATCGCATTGAGCACATTGACCGGATAGCCCTCGCGCAGGAACACGATGAACGAATGTCCTGCGCCGACCGCGACGGCATTCTTGGTGGCGAGCTCGGTCAGATCGTCGTCATTGCCGGAGGTCCGGATCAGCCGCGGCCCGGACGCCTCGCAGAATGCCAACCCGAAACGCAGATGCGGACTGATCCCGACCAGTGCCTCGTGCAGGTCCTCGACCGCCTTGATGAAGTGGGCCTGCCCGATGATGACGTTGAGATCGTCCGGTTTATCGATGTGTACCGAAGTCAGCTCCATCGAACCATCCTGCGCCGCATTCGAGCCCCTGCGCCAGGGTGACACGCCCGTCCCTTCGAGGCGCGCAGTACCCCCCTGGTACCAGGAAAAGTGGGCTGTGCCGGATTTGTCGAGTACGTTGCGAGGCGATGAACACAAGGAGTTCGCGGATGAGGGCGGCAGCGCGCGGTCATGGACTACCAGTGGCGCAAAGCGGACGCATTACGGTGTACATGGCGGTTGACCACGCTGTAAGCCGTTGTCGCTGTTCGGGGTTCGACGGCGTGGGCGCGGTTACGGTGGGCGGTCGGTGTCGATGCCAAGTACGGTGTCGGGACGCCGTGTTGACATCGAAACGCGGGGGAGTTCGAAACGAGAATGTGTCGAAGTATGTATTTTGAGCTATCCCGGCGCCTGCGAAAAGCGGTCGGCGTCACCGCGCTGGCCGGACTCCTCATCGTGGCCGGATGCGGCACGGACGCCGACAAGTACTCTGCCGAGCCCAGCATCACCGCGGCCGCCGCGTACACCGATCAGCAGCACCTATCCGTCACCGTGCCGGGCACACTGGCCGCCGGTTTCCAGGAACTGCAGCTGAGTGTGCACGGCAAGCTGGGCATGGCGATCATGCCGGTCGGCGGCGCGAAGATGGTGACCTTCGGTGACTGGACCACCGGACCCGCCTGGTCGACGATGAAGGTGCCGCTGGTCATCGCTACGCAGCGCAAGAGTTCGACGAGCTCGAGCTACGCGGCGACGGCGGCGATCACCCAGTCCGACAACGCCGCGGCCGATACTCTCTGGCAGTCGCTCGGCACCGGCCAGGAGGCGGCCAAGGCGGTCGAGGCAGTGCTGCGCGAGGGCGGCGATACCAAGACCACGGTGCCCGCCACCAAGACGCGCTCCGATGCCTCCGCATTCGGACAGGCGGATTGGGCGCTCACCGAACAGGTTCGGTTCGCCTCCCGGCTGCCATGCCTACCGCAGAGTTCGGACGTCATCGATCTGATGGAACAGATCACGTCGAGTCAGCGCTGGGGCCTCGGCGAACTCAAGGGCGCGCAATTCAAAGGTGGTTGGGGGCCCGACACCTCCGGCTCCTATCTGGTCCGCCAATTCGGCCTGATCCAGGGACCGGGCGGTCAGATTGCGGTCGCCATTGCCATCCAGCCAGATTCGGGCAGCCTCTCCGAGGGAACGAACATCCTGGACCGGCTCGCCACCGTGATCTCCCAGCACCTCGACGAATTCTCCGGCGGCAGCTGTTCCTGATCCCGGTCGAGTCGGCGCCCGCTGGTTCGCGCGGCGGCCCCGTGGGCGCGCACACTTGACGAGGTAACGGTGGCACCC
>NZ_BDBY01000164.1 GCF_001613225.1 Nocardia pseudovaccinii NBRC 100343 | reverse complement strand
AGGTCTACGAGGCGTACGACACGGTCAAGGATCGGGTGGTCGCGGTCAAACTGCTGCCCATGGCGCTGGCCGACGATCCGCGGTTCCAGCAGCGATTCCGGCACGAATCCCGGGTCGCCGCGCGGCTGGCCGAACCGCACGTCATCCCGATTCACGACTGGGGCGAGATCGACGGTGTGCTCTATATCGATATGCGGCTGGTCCGGGGCAGCGATCTGCGCTCGGTGCTGCGCGACAAGGGACCGCTGAGCCCCACTCGTGCGGTCGGCATTATCGAACAGGTAGCGGCCGCATTGGATGCCGCGCATGCCGAGGGTTTGGTGCATCGCGACGTGAAACCCGCCAATATCCTGGTCACTCCTTCAGATTTCGCGTACCTCGCCGACTTCGGCATCGCCCGCTCCGAGCGCGACCCCAGCGTCACCGCGACCGGCCAAGCCATCGGCTCCTACAGCTACATCGCGCCGGAACGATTCGACACCGCCCCGATCGGCGGCACCGCCGACGTCTACTCCCTCGCCTGCGTGCTGTTCGAATGCCTCACCGGTACACAACCTTTTCCTGCCGACGGAATGAGTTCGCTCATCCGAGCCCACCTTTCGACGCCACCACCCCGCCCGACCACCAAACGAGCCGGACTGCCCGGCGCGCTGGACGAGGTCATTTCCCGCGGCATGGCGAAGGAACCCGCCGACCGCTACCCAACGGCCCGCGCACTCGCCTCGGCAGCCAGAGCTGCGGTATCGGGCACATCGTCCGTGCCGAACTCGGACTTGCCCACCGCCCAGATCTCCAACCCACAACCCGCCCCAGCGACCATCATCTTCCCGACCTTCGGACCGGAATCGACGATCGATCGGCAGTCGCCGAACTGGCCACAACAGCCAGCCGGGTCGCAATCAGCAGGCGGTCCGCAGCAGTCGGGCGGATCGCTGCCGGGAGGCGGTCCGCGGCGCTCGGTCGGGTCCCAGTCAGCTGGTGGTGTGCAGCAGCCAGGCGGTCCGCAGCA
>NZ_BDBY01000163.1 GCF_001613225.1 Nocardia pseudovaccinii NBRC 100343 | reverse complement strand
TCCGGTGGACCGCAGCAGGTAGGTGGCCCGCCCCGGGCGGACGGTCCGCCGCAGGCAGGCGGGGCGCAACAGCCAGCTGGTCCGCGGTCGGCAGGCGGGCAGCATCAAGCGGGCAGTTCGCAGCAGCCGGGCGGTTCGCCGCGGGCGGCTGGTTCGCAGCAGTCGGGCGGTTCGCCGCGGGCGAGTGGTTCCGAGCAGCCGGGTGGGCCGCGATCGGTAGGTGGTTCGCTGCGTGCGGGTGGATCGCAGTGGGCCGGGGGTTCGCAATCGACGAGCGGACCGCAGTCGCCGAGCGGTTCGCAATTGGCGGGCGGTTCGCAGACGAGCAGTCCGGCATCGGCGAGTGGGCTGCAGTCGGGCGGCCAGCCACAAGGGAGCGGTTCGCAACAGTCGAACAGATCTCGATCGCAAATCGGGCCACACTCCATCAGCGGGCCGCAGCAGATCACCGGACTCGAGCCGACGCTCGTGCCTCGGCACTCATCGGATCCGATACGCCGCGATATTCCGCCGCATGACGCGACCACCGAGGCACTGTCGAGAACCGTCGGAATGCCGATGCCCCGATCCGACGCACCGTATCCACCGGATCCGACACCCATTCCTGCGCGTCGATCGATGCGCATCGTCTGGATCGGCGCGGTGCTCGTAGTCCTGGCGATCGGGGGGATTATCGGCTGGCAGGTGCACAACGCAAGCGAACATTCCGGTCGGCCGACGACCACGACCATGCCCGCGCACCTGCCCGCCGGTGCGAAACCGTGCGCCCAGCTGTATCCGGCGCTCGGCCGTTTCACCTCGTCCGCGATCGGCACCACCGTCACCAGTTGCGCCTTCGCCGAGGAGGTGCGTAAGGCGTACGCGAATGGTGGTGACAGCACTATTACCGATCGGTCGGTCATGGCGCACAGCCCGATCAACAATCGGGATTACAAGATGAATTGCACGGCAGGTGATCAGTTCGCAACCTGTAGCGGCGGCGAGAACGCCATCGTCTATGTGTATTGAGTCGTAGCCGTTACCCGGTGTTCACGGGGGTGCGACCGCGCGATCGCGTGAAGCGGTGCAAGATATGCGCCATGCGCATCGGAGTGTTGACCGGAGGCGGCGACTGTCCAGGACTGAACGCGGTCATCCGTGCCGTCGTTCGCACCGCGAACGGACGCTACGGGGACGCGATCATCGGCTTCCAGGACGGCTGGCGCGGGTTACTCGAAGACCGAAAGATCACCATTCAGAACGACGATCGCACCGATCGCCTGCTCACCAAGGGCGGCACGATGCTCGGCACCGCTCGCACCAATCCCGACAAACTGCGTGCGGGACTGG
>NZ_BDBY01000162.1 GCF_001613225.1 Nocardia pseudovaccinii NBRC 100343 | reverse complement strand
TGCCGAAGACCATCGACAACGACATCGACTGCACCGACGTCACTTTCGGCCACGACACTGCGCTGTCCATCGCCTCCGAGGCCATCGACCGGCTGCACACCACCGCGGAATCGCATCAGCGCGTCATGCTGGTCGAAGTGATGGGCCGCCACGCGGGTTGGATCGCGATCAACTCGGGCGTGGCGGCGGGCGCGCACCTCACGCTGGTTCCCGAGGTGCCCTTCGATGTGGACGAGGTGTGCTCGATGATCAAGCGCCGGTTCCAGCGCGGCGATAAGCATTTCATCTGCGTGGTCGCCGAGGGTGCGCATCCGGCCCCGGATTCCGGATTCGCTCTGCTCGAGGGTGGCATCGACGAATTCGGCCACGAACGGTTCACCGGTGTCGCACAGCAACTGGGGACCGAGATCGAACGCCGCATCGGCAAAGAGGTCCGCACCACCGTGCTCGGTCACGTCCAGCGCGGCGGCAGCCCGACCCCGTACGACCGGGTGCTGGCGACGAGGTTCGGTCTGCATGCCGCCGAAGCCGTACATGCCGGACAATTCGGCCAAATGGTTGCTCTGCACGGCACTTCCATCGATCTGGTCCCATTGTCCGAGGCCACCAAGCAGCTCAAGCGGGTGCCGACCGAGCGCTACCGCGAAGCCGAGGCATTTTTCGGCTGATTCCGGCGGTTGTTGCACAATCGAGACCTGCCGAATTCCTTGTCGCACAGCTACTCTGGTCGTCGTGGCTCAACTCCAGGTATCCGACCTGCCCACCGATGCTGTCGCCGTATTCCGCCGCCGTGCTCGCATCGCGGGCATATCGATCGAAGCTCAGGTCCGTCAGGAACTGATCGCAATGGCGCGTCGGCGAACTTCCGTGGACACGATCGTGGAATTCCTGGAAGCCCAGGGCCGCGATCTGACCCCGCAATTCGACTCCGATGCGGTAACCCTCATCCAGGTCTACGATCTGCCCGCCGACGCTCTCGGCATGTTCGGTCGCCGCGCCCGCGCCGCCGAACTCCCGCTCGGCGCATACGTCCGCCGTGAACTGCTCGCCATCGCGCGCCGCGGCGGCATGTCGGACGCCATACTGGAATTCCAAGAGGCACAAGAAGACGACCCCACCCTCGAACTCGACATGGACGCGATCGCCGCCGCAGTCCGATACGCCCGCAGGGCCTGAACCTCCGCCCCGGAGTTCCGCTGGCCTGGATGCCGATCGATGTCAGATCGGACGGTGGCACTTTGCCGCCACCACGCGATCAAGATCAGGTGGAATTGATGGCGGTATCGGCCGAGAAGCCTCCGCCACCAGTTCCACCTGATCTTGATCCGAGATCGGGACGCCGTGTGGGTGAGTTCATTCGATATGTTCGTGTGGGTCGGTAGTGTTGCGGAATGCGCACTGGGCGATGGCTGGTCTCGGTTCTGGTCCTGATCGTTGCGTTGGGGGCGGGGTGTTCGTCATCGGATAATGGGCAGGCCCGGTCGTTGACCGGGGATTGGCATGGGGCCATCGAGGTGCCCGACGCCCCGTTGGCGGTGGGGGTGAGTTTCGCCGATAACGGCAGCGCCACCATCGACATCCCGTCGCAAGGCGTGAACGGCGCGGCGCTGAAAGATGTTTCCGCCGAACCGGATCGGGTGGCATTCGCGATTCCGAACATCCCGGGCGATCCGGTGTTCGAGGGCAAATTCGACAAGGGCGCCAACCGGGTCAGCGGTGAGTTCCGGCAAGCGGGCCAGAGCCTGCCGTTGACGCTCGAGCCCGGCAAGATCGCGGCGTCCGCGCGTCCGCAGGAGCCGAAACCGCCATACCCCTACCGCTCTGAAGACGTCACCTACCGCAACGGCGATATCACCATCGCGGGCACACTGACCCTGCCTGCGGGCAACGGCCCGTTCCCGGCAATCCTGATGATCTCCGGCAGCGGCCCCCAGGACCGCAACGAAGAACTCATGGGCCACAAGCCTTTTCTGCTGCTGGCCGACACCTACACCCGCGCGGGTTATGCCGTACTGCGCACCGATGACCGTGGCGTCGGCGGTACCAGCGGCAAACTCCACGACGCCACTTACGACGATCTCGCCGGGGATGCGGCCGTCGGCGTGCGCTTCCTACGCGCCCGCCCGGATATCGACCCGGCACGTGTCGGACTCTTCGGCCACAGCGAGGGCGGCTATCTCGCACCCCTGGTGGCATCGCGCCCGGACAGTGGCGTTGCCTTCGCGATCCTGATGGCGGGCCCCTCGGTACCGGGCTGGGAGGTACTGATCGAGCAGAACCGCGCACTGCTCAGCGCGGCGGGTGCAACGCAGTCCCGAATCGATGATCAGGTCGCCTACATCACCGACTGGACCAACCTGATCCGCGCCGGTGATCTGGCCGCGGCAAAGGACCTCGCCTACCGCCACAACGAATCCCTCCCGCCGAATCAGCGCGCCTCCGCGGAAACCCTCGACGCCTACAACACCACGTACATGGCGTCCTTCATCACCTACGACCCGGCCCCCGCCCTCTCCGCCCTGCGGATCCCGGTCCTGGCCTTCTTCGGCACCAAGGACATGCAGGTCCTCGCCACCCAGAACGAACAGCCGATGCGCGACCGCCTGGCCGCCGACCCGGACGTCACCGTGCACGTCTTCCCCGACCTCAACCACCTCATGCAACCGGCCAACTCCGGCCTGCCCAGCGAATACACCGGCATCGAAACCACCATCGCCCCTGACGTCCTCACCTACACCACCACCTGGCTCACCCAGCACACCCGACCCCGCTAGCCGAACCGCCCCGCTGGTCGCGTGCCGCCCTGCTGGTCGCGTGCCGCCC
>NZ_BDBY01000161.1 GCF_001613225.1 Nocardia pseudovaccinii NBRC 100343 | reverse complement strand
TGCTGGTCGCGTGCCGCCCTGCTGGTCGCGTGCGCACAGCTGGTCCCGTGCCGCACAGCTGGCGAGGTCGGCTCCGGCTATGCGACAGCCCAGCCGATGCCCCCGACGAGACACGGCGGTCGACGGGTGCGGTCGCTTGGCGAGGGCGGTGGGCGGGTCAATAGACTGATCGCTATGAGTGCACCCACCGTCGACTTGATGGACTATGCCGATGTCATCGACCGGTTCGAGCCGGTGCTCGGCATGGAGGTTCACGTCGAGCTGAACACCGCGACCAAGATGTTCTGCGGTTGTCCGACCGAGTTCGGCGCGGAGCCGAACACCCAGGTGTGCCCGGTGTGCCTCGGTCTGCCCGGCTCGCTGCCGGTGGTGAACGAACAGGCCGTGGCGTCGGCGATCCGGATCGGGCTGGCCCTGAATTGCGCGATCACCCCGTGGGGCCGGTTCGCGCGCAAGAACTACTTCTACCCGGACCAGCCGAAGAACTACCAGATCAGCCAGTACGACGAGCCGATCGCGACCAACGGTCACCTCGACGTGGTTCTCGACGACGGCAGTACCTTCCGTGTCGAGATCGAGCGCGCGCATATGGAGGAGGACACCGGCAAGTCCACCCACATCGGCGGCTCGACCGGCCGCATCCACGGCGCGAGTCACTCGCTGCTGGACTACAACCGGGCGGGTGTGCCGCTCATCGAGATCGTCACCAAGCCGATCACCGGCGCGGGGGAGCGGGCACCGGAAGTGGCGCGCGCCTACGTAACCGCGCTGCGTGAAGTTCTGAAGTCGCTGCAGGTCTCCGACGTCAAAATGGAGCAGGGCTCGCTGCGTTGCGATGCCAACGTTTCGCTGATGTCCATCGGCGCGACGGAATTCGGCACCCGCACCGAGACCAAGAACGTCAACTCGCTCAAGAGCGTCGAGGTCGCGGTTCGCTTCGAAATGCGCCGCCAGGCCGCCATTCTCGCCGACGGCGGTTCGATCGTGCAGGAGACCAGGCACTTCCACGAGAGCGACGGCACCACCTCGCCAGGTCGTCGCAAGGAGACCGCCGAGGACTACCGCTACTTCCCCGAGCCGGACCTGGAACCCGTTGCGCCCGCGCAGGATTGGGTAGAGCAGCTGCGCGCCACCATCCCGGAGTACCCGTGGCTGCGCCGCGCTCGTATCCAGTCCGACTGGGGCCTGTCCGCCGAGGTCATGCGCGACCTGGTGAACGCGGGTGCGCTGGATCTCATCATCGCGACCGTCGATGCGGGCGCTCCGGTCAACGAGGCCCGCTCGTGGTGGGTTGCATACCTCACCGAAAAGGCCAAGGAGCGCGAGGTTTCCCTGGAGGAACTGCCGATCACGCCAGCCCAGGTGGCCGAGGTGATCAAGCTCGTCGAATCGAAGACGGTGAACAACAAGGTCGCCAAGCAGGTCGTCGACTTCGTGCTCGCGGGCGAGGGTGATCCGGCGAAGATCGTCGAGACCAAAGGTCTCGGCATGGTCAGCGACGAGACCGCGTTGCAGGCGGAGGTGCAGAAGGCGCTCGAGGCCAATCCCGATATCGCCGAGAAGATCCGCTCGGGCAAGGTGCAGGCCGCGGGCAAGATCGTCGGTGACGTCATGAAGGCGACGCGCGGCCAAGCCGATGCGGCTCGCGTGCGTGAGCTCGTGCTCGAGGCCTGCGCCTGAGTTCGGTCCGCACCGGCGGTTTCCCGACGAGCCCGAAGTGGGCGGGTCCCCAAGGAACCCGCCCACTTTGCTGTCGGCGCGGTTAGTCCGGCCCGGTGCCCTGCGACGGCGGCGGGATCTTGATCACGCGATCGTCGAACGGTCCGTGATTATCGTCATTGTTGACGGTGGTCGCCCAGATGGTGCCGTCCGCACCGGCCGCCGCACCGCCGAGCCTGCCGTATTTGTCCTGCACGGTGAACGTAGGCGCGGCGGTGATCGCGTGGGTATTCGCATCCGGATTCGCGATCGCCATCGCCTTCGCTCCCGACATCGCGATCGCCA
Organism: Nocardia pseudovaccinii NBRC 100343; assembly: GCF_001613225.1. Taxonomy (GTDB): domain Bacteria; phylum Actinomycetota; class Actinomycetes; order Mycobacteriales; family Mycobacteriaceae; genus Nocardia; species Nocardia pseudovaccinii. Next base: position 10,359 of record NZ_BDBY01000161.1, on the reverse strand, counting down.
CCACATCGGGTCCGGCCGCGCAGCCGCCAACGCCGGGCCGATCCGGCCAAGTCCACGCGGTGGTGATCGATCCGTCCCGGCCCAGGCGCTGCAGCCGATCCTCGGTCGGGGTGCGATCGGTGATCCAGACGCTGTCCTTACCGTCGTCGCACAGATCGCCCGCCGTGCCGAGGCCCGACGCCACGACCTCCGCATTGGCTCCCGGTGACGGCGAATTGATCCGCAACACCTTGCCCGCCAGCGACGACGGCGCACTTGCCAGACCGGGATTGCCTGCATCGCCGGTCAGCACCAACAGTTCGGTCGGCGAAATGAATTCCAGCGCACCGTGATTGCCGACCGACCCCTTCGGAATTCCGGTGAGGATGGCCTTCGGCGGCCCGTTCTCCGCGATGCGCACCACCCGGTTATCGGATCCGGTGGTGATGTAGGCATAGATGAGTCCGTCCTCGCGATAAGTCGGCGAGAGGGCGATATCGGAGATGCCGCCGTCGCCGGAGCCGTCCACATCCACCTGGCCTACCAGGATCGGCGGCGACTGCGGATCGCTCGGATCCACCGCGACGGTCTTATAGATGCGGCCGGTGCGTCGCTCGGTGACCAGCGCATCCTCGCCGAGCGAGATGATGCCCGCGGTGGAATCCAGGCAGGTTGTGATCACATTCGGATCCGGATCGATGCACGGGCCGGTCGGGCGCGGGCGCTGCGAGGGGCTCTGCTGCGGCGATTTGGGTTCGGCGGGGTTGAAGGTCGGTTCGGGTGTGAACGGGCTGGAGGCGGAATCGTCGAATCGGGCGCAGCCGACCAGCAGGACGGAGCCGAGCGCCAGGCTCAGGGCGATACGCCCCGCGACAACCAAACTCATGGTTCAGACGTTACGGAAACCGCGGCCGATGTGCTGCTCCGGGTCGATAAACGGACACGCCGTCGCATCGAGACCACCCACGCGGGCGCAAGGCCGCATAGGGTATCGACCGTGACCGAAGAGCCCAAAGACACATCCGCGCGCAAAACCGAGGGCGCGGCGTCGCCCACGGATGAGCAGTCGGCGGTGTCGTCCACCGGTCGTGGCGTGACCAGTCCCTACGATTCACCCACCGGCGTGCTGCCCAGATTGCCCTCCGATATCCCATCGCTGAGCCCCGATTCGGCCAAGGATGTGCCGCGCACCGAGGAGGAACTCGGCCTCGATCCGGAGATCCCCTCGGTCGGTGAACAGACCAGGGCGAACGAAGCCGCGTCCTATTCCTATGCCAGCATTCCGCCCGCCGTGAGCCCATCCGGTGGTGAGCCGAGCCGCCCGTTGCGCCGCCGCAATGGCGACGCCCGCCGCGGCACTCTCGACCTCGGCCTGCTCGTGCTGCGCCTCGTCGTCGGCGGCACCTTCATCTACCACGGCCTGCAGAAGCTCACCACCTGGTTCCACGGCCAGGGGCTGGACAACACCCGCGACATGATGGCGTCGGGCGGCTGGGACCACGCGACCCTGTCGACCATCCTGGTCATCGCCGGTGAAGTCGGTGGCGGAGGATTACTGGTCCTCGGCCTGGCCACTCCGCTCGCCGCGGGTGCGGTGCTCGCGGTGATCATCGACGCGTGGCTGTGGAAGCAGGGCATGATCCCCGGCTTCCAGTACAAGTCCTCGGTCAAGAGCGGTGTGGAACTGGAATCCATCCTCGCGGGCGCCGCCGTCGTCCTGCTGCTGACCGGACCCGGCCGCCTGTCTTTCGACCGCAACCGCGGCTGGGCCACCCGCCCCGCCTACGGTTCCTTCGTGGTCCTCATCCTGGCCGTGGCCGCCGCCATCGGCACCTGGTACTGGCTCCACGGCGGCAACCCGCTGACCGGGATCGGCCCGTTCAAGTAAAACTGCCCAATTCCACCGGCGCCCTTCGTCTTCGAGGGGCGCCCTTCGCTTCTGGGAGATGTCTGGTGGGGCACAAGGGATGCCGCGTCTCAGCGCTGATACCGACCAAGGTCATCTGCTGGCGCGTAGTGCGTATGCCGAGCACATGTGTCCGCGATCGCCGACTGTGCACGTAGCCGGGCCGCTGTTCGACGGCGATGTTGTCGGAACGTAAGCCATATCACTCGCAGCGCACCGACGCGCCGGTTCAAGGTCGACGCAAGTGCGTGTCTCCTGCGGCGAAACGTCTAGCCAGCAGTGGTCGGACGCAATCGTGTTGGATGGAATGCGAACGGCGTCCCTCCTGCAAGCACGAGGGACGCCGTCTAGTTACGGCACGCGCCGCACGGCACCCTTGTCGGCGGACGTCGCCAGGGCGGCGTAGGCGCGCAGCGCGGTGGTTACCGGACGCACCCGATCGACCGGCTGCCAAGGCCGTTCGGACGCTTCCATTTTCGCGCGGCGTTCGGCCAGCACGGCATCGTCGACGAGCACCTCGAGGGTGCGGGTGGTGACGTCGATGCGGATCTGGTCGCCGTTCTCGATCAGGCCGATGGCGCCGCCACTGGCCGCCTCGGGCGACATGTGGCCGATCGACAGACCGGAGGTGCCGCCGGAGAAGCGACCATCGGTGATCAGCGCGCACTCTTTGCCGAGACCGGCGCCCTTCAGGAATGCGGTGGGATGCAGCATTTCCTGCATACCGGGGCCGCCCGCAGGCCCCTCGTAGCGGACCACGATCACATCGCCCGGCTTGATCTTCTTGCCGAGGATCGCCGAAACGGCCTCCTCCTGCGACTCCACCACCACGGCCGGACCCTGGAAGGTGAACAGCTCCTCATCGATACCGGCGGTCTTGAGCACCGCGCCGTCGGGCGCGATATTCCCGCGCAGCACGACCAGGCCACCCTCCTTGGTGTAGGCGTGCTCGAGATCACGGATGCAACCGCCCGCGGCATCGGTGTCCAGCGACGACCACCGGTTGCTCGTGGAGAACGGCTCGGTCGTGCGCACCCCGCCCGGCGCGGCGTGGAACAGTTCGATGGCTTCCTCGGATGCCTTGCCGGAGCGGATATCCCAGGTGTCGAGCCATTCGTCGAAGCTCTTGGTGTGCACCGTGGTGACGTCGGTCTCCAGCAGTCCGGCCCGGCGCAGCTCGCCGAGGATGGCCGGAATGCCACCGGCCCGGTGCACATCCTCCATGTGGTAGTCCGAGTTCGGGGACACCTTGGACAGCGTCGGCACCCGGCGGCTGGTCTCCTCGATGGTCGACAGATCGAAGTCGATCTCGCCCTCCTGCGCGGCGGCCAGGGTGTGCAGCACCGTATTGGTGGAACCGCCCATCGCGACGTCCAGCGCCATCGCATTGCGGAAGGCCTTGGCATCGGCCACATTCCGCGGCAGCACCGACGCGTCGTCCTCGCGGTACCAGCGATTCGCGATATCGACGATCACGGTGCCCGCCCGTTCGAAAAGCGCGTGCCGGGCGGCATGGGTGGCCAGCGTGGATCCGTTGCCGGGCAAGGCGAGTCCGAGCGCCTCGGTGAGGCAGTTCATCGAATTCGCGGTGAACATGCCCGAGCAGGAGCCGCAGGTCGGACACGCGCTGCGCTCGACCTCGGACAGGCCTTCCTCGCTGACATTCATATTGGCGCTGGCCGCGATCGCGGTGATCAGATCGGTCGGCGCCTGTGCGACACCGCCGACGACCACGGCCTTACCGGCCTCCATCGGCCCGCCGGAAACGAAGACGGCCGGGATGTTCAGGCGCATAGCGGCATTGAGCATGCCGGGCGTGATCTTGTCGCAGTTGGAGATGCACACCAGCGCGTCGGCGGTGTGCGCGTTCGCCATGTATTCGACCGAATCGGCGATGATTTCACGCGAGGGCAGCGAGTAGAGCATGCCGCCGTGGCCCATCGCGATGCCGTCGTCGACCGCGATGGTGTGGAACTCCCGCGGTACACCGCCCGCGGCGCGCACCGCGTCCGCGACGATCTCACCGACATTCTTCAGATGCACGTGGCCCGGCACGAACTGCGTGTAGGAGTTCGCGATGGCGACGATCGGCTTACCGAAGTCGGTGTCGGTCATACCGGTGGCGCGCCAGAGTGCGCGCGCGCCCGCGGCATTGCGGCCGATGGTGGTTGTCCGTGAACGAAGCGGTGGCATGTAAATCCTCGGGAGGTCGCGGGGGCTGATGTGCGACTGCGCGGAGTTCGCTCAGTGAGCGAATTCAGCGACCGACCACGTTACTCCTGCGCGCGGCGGGGATTTCGGGGCGGTCGACGGCACTGATCGCCATCGGTGTGTGGTTCGGGATGGTGTCGCCGCGAGGGTGGTCGTCAGCGCGGACGGTGTCATCGGCCGTGTCGGTTCCGGCACCGTCGGTATCCACTGGTCCGGTGCGTGCGGGCGGGGATTGTTCGTCCGACGCGATCACCGGATCGCGCATCCGGCAGCGAGCCTACCGGTGGCGCGTCACTATCCCCACCACCGGTGAACCGCTACTCGTCGGGGTCGCGTGCGTCGATCGGGGTCGCACGGGTCGGTGGCGTGCGTGGATCGTTACGCGTCGGAGTCGTGCGCGTCGGCGTCGGAGTCGTGCGCCGCGGTGTTGGTGGCAGGTGCTTCGGCGTCGGCGCTGGCTGCTTCCACCTTGGCTTTGGCTGCTTCCACCTCGGCTTCGGTCTTGGTCGCTTCCGCCTTGCCCTCGGTCTCGGTTGCTTCCGCCGTGACGTCGGCTTCGGTCGCTTCCACCCTGGCCTTGGTCGACTTCGCCTCGTCCTCGCTCTTGCGCGCCTCGTACTCCGCCTCCCGCGCCGCCGCCTCCGCCGCGAACAGATCCGGAATCCGGCCGTTGGACGCGCGGATCAGATCACGCAACCGGTCATAGCTGACCGCGGGCAGCTTCACCTCGGTGTCATCGGTGAGATGGGCACGCACGAACCCGCGCTTGGGAATGCCGACCCCCGCGACCTGTGCCCAGTCGAGGTGCCGCGAACCGAAAACCGTGCGCAGATCCAGCCCCTCCTCGGACACCGTGGTGCGCGTGCGTTCGATCCACACCGCCGCCGCGACCGGGAGCAGTAGCAGCCACCACAGTCCGATCGGCCAGCCGACGAACGCGAAGAAGACACAGAACAGCAGTACGAGCACACCGAGGTGGGCCATCTGCGTGATGCGGATGACCTGCGCCGTCTGCGTCGGCTCGGTGGGTTCCGGCGAACTACCCGTCTCCGATCCCGCCGCGGGCGTGTGGGACGATTTAGCCGGTGGCACGGACTGATGCGGTGATGACACACCACCATCCTCGCATCATGGTGAACGGACTCGAGCACCCGCTCGGTCTCACATAATGAGACCTGTTTGACTGATCGACTCGCGCACACATACCGTCATGCGCGTGAATCGAAACGAGTTGCTCGTAATCGGCCGGCGCGTCCAGCGTTGAGCCTGACTACCTGAGTCGAATACGTCAGCTCGCGTTGCGACGCGCCACCCTCGAACAGCCATGCGCTGTCGGGGGCTTTTTTGTGTTCGGGACAAAAGTCCTGGCATGTGGCCGCTTCGCAAGGCACCACGTGCAAGCACAGTTGTCCGGGGTCTAGTACGAGCAGTTAGGAACGAAGACGGTGAGTGCACCAACCGCACGGCCCGGGCCCTCGGCCCGCAGACCAGCGCCTTCGGCGAATCAGCAGGCCGCGCCCGCTGGCGGTCCGACGAACGCGGCGAACCGCCGCCAGGTCCCGCCCGAGCGGGTCACCGGCGCGCAGTCCGTCGTCCGCTCCCTCGAGGAGCTCGGCGTCGACACGGTATTCGGCATTCCCGGTGGCGCGATTCTCCCGGTCTACGACCCGCTCTTCGATTCCACCAAGGTCCGTCACGTCCTCGTCCGGCACGAGCAGGGCGCGGGCCACGCGGCCACCGGTTATGCGCAGGCCACCGGCAAGGTCGGCGTCTGCATGGCCACCTCCGGTCCGGGCGCGACCAACCTGGTCACCCCGATCGCCGACGCGCAGATGGACTCGGTGCCGATCGTCGCCATCACCGGCCAGGTCGGGCGCGGCCTGATCGGCACCGACGCATTCCAGGAAGCCGATATCTCCGGCATCACCATGCCGATCACCAAGCACAACTTCCTCATCACCGATGGCATCGACATCCCGCGCATGATCGCGGAGGCCTTCTACCTGGCCTCGTCCGGTCGTCCGGGCGCGGTGCTCGTCGACATCCCGAAGGACGTGCTGCAGGCGCAGACCACCTTCACCTGGCCGCCGGAGATGCGGCTGCCCGGCTACCGTCCGGTGACCAAACCGCACGGTAAGCAGGTGCGCGAGGCCGCGCGGATGATCCTGGAAGCCAAGCAGCCGGTGCTCTACGTCGGCGGCGGCGTGATCAAGGCCGACGCCTCGCCCCAGCTGCTGGAACTGGCCGAACTGACCGGCATCCCGGTGGTCACCACCCTGATGGCGCGCGGTGCGTTCCCGGACAGCCACCAGCTCAACATGGGCATGCCGGGCATGCACGGCACCGTCGGCGCCGTCGCCGCCCTGCAGAAGTCCGATCTGCTGATCACCCTCGGCGCGCGTTTCGACGACCGCGTCACCGGTCAACTGGACTCCTTCGCGCCCGACGCGAAAATCATCCACGCCGATATCGACCCGGCCGAGATCGGTAAGAACCGGCACGCCGATGTCCCGATCGTCGGCGACTGCCGCGAGGTGATCGTCGAACTGATCGAAACACTGAAGGCCGACCCTTCCGGCGCGCCGAAACTGAACCTCACCGACTGGTGGCAGTACCTCGACGGCATCCGCAAGAGTTACCCGCTCGGCTGGACTGCGCCGAGTGACGGCTCGCTGTCGCCGGAATTCGTCATCGATGCGCTGGGCCGCCTGGCCGGACCCGACGCCATCTACTGTGCGGGCGTCGGTCAGCACCAGATGTGGGCCGCGCAGTTCATCAAGTACGAAAAGCCGCGCACCTGGCTGAATTCCGGTGGTCTCGGCACCATGGGCTACGCCGTCCCGGCCGCCATGGGCGCCAAGATGGGCGCGCCGGACAAAGAGGTCTGGGCGGTCGACGGTGACGGCTGCTTCCAGATGACCAACCAGGAGTTGGCCACCTGCGCCGTCGAGGGTGTGCCGATCAAGGTCGCGCTGATCAACAACGGCAACCTCGGCATGGTCCGCCAGTGGCAGACCCTGTTCTACGAGGAGCGCTACTCCAACACCGATCTGGGCACGCACACCCTGCGCATCCCCGATTTCGTCAAACTCGCCGAAGCCCTCGGCTGCCACGGCATCCGGGTCGAGCGCGAGGAAGACGTGGAGGCCGCGATCCGCGAGGCGCAGTCCATCAACGACCGTCCCGTGGTGATCGACTTCATCGTCGGCAAGGACGCCCAGGTGTGGCCGATGGTCGCCGCGGGCACCAGCAACGACGAGATCATGGCCGCGCGCGGCATCCGCCCACTCTTCGACGAGGACGAGCAGGCCGCCGAGCCCGCCGTCATCCACGAGGCGATGTCGCACGACAAGAGCAAGGGGACCGAACAGTGAGTACGACTCACACCCTCAGCGTGCTGGTGGAGGATAAGCCGGGCGTGCTGGCACGGGTCGCGGCGCTGTTCTCCCGCCGCGGCTTCAATATCGAATCGCTGGCGGTCGGCGGCACCGAGATCCCGGAGATCTCGCGCATGACCATCGTCGTCACGGTCGAGGATCTGCCGCTCGAGCAGGTCACCAAGCAGCTCAACAAGCTGGTCAACGTCATCAAGATCGTGGAGCAGGACGCCGACACCTCGGTCGCCCGCGAACTGATCCTGGTGAAGGTGCGTGCGGACGCCAGCGTGCGGACCCAGGTCATCGAGGCGGTTACGCTCTTCCGGGCCAAGGTGATCGACGTCTCGCCGGATGCGCTCACCGTCGAGGCGACCGGAACCCGGTCCAAGCTCGACGCGCTGCTGCGGATGCTCGAGCCGTATGGCGTCCGGGAGATCGTGCAGTCCGGTGTGGTGGCGGTGGGTCGCGGCCCCAAGTCGATCACAGCGACCCGCTGACGCTCGCCGCGGTGGCCGCGCTGTGTTCTTCGGGCCAGCCCGAAAGCGGGCTGGCCAGCTGAACCGCTTGAAACTAAACAACTTTCGACAAGAAGAACAAGAAGGGAACCTACAGTGGCAGTCGAGATGTTCTACGACGACGACGCCGACCTGTCGATCATCCAGGGCCGCAAGGTCGCTGTCATCGGCTACGGCAGCCAGGGCCACGCGCACTCGCTGAGCCTGCGCGACTCCGGCGTCGAGGTCCGCGTCGGCCTCGCTGAGGGTTCGAAGTCGCGGCCGAAGGCCGAAGAGGCGGGCCTGACCGTCGGCACCCCGGCGGAGGTTTCCGCGTGGGCCGACGTGATCATGGTGCTGGCCCCCGACACCGCCCAGGCGTCGATCTTCACCAACGACATCGAGCCCAACCTGAAGGACGGCGACGCGCTGTTCTTCGGCCACGGCCTCAATATCCACTTCGGTCTGATCAAGCCCCCGGCCAACGTGACCATCGGCATGGTCGCGCCGAAGGGCCCGGGCCACCTGGTGCGTCGCCAGTTCGTGGACGGCAAGGGTGTTCCGGCCCTGATCGCGGTCGAGCAGGACCCGAAGGGTGAGGGCCAGGCGCTGGCGCTGTCCTACGCCAAGGGCATCGGCGGCACCCGCGCAGGCGTCATCAAGACCACCTTCAAGGAAGAGACCGAGACCGACCTGTTCGGTGAGCAGGCCGTGCTCTGCGGTGGTACCGAAGAGCTGGTCAAGACCGGTTTCGAGGTCATGGTCGAGGCGGGCTACGCGCCGGAGATGGCGTACTTCGAGGTGCTGCACGAGCTCAAGCTCATCGTCGACCTGATGTACGAGGGCGGCATCGCCCGCATGAACTACTCGGTCTCCGACACCGCCGAATTCGGTGGCTACCTGTCGGGTCCGCGGGTCATCGACGCCGACACCAAAAAGCGCATGCAGGACATCCTGCGCGACATCCAGGACGGCACCTTCGTCAAGCGCCTCGTCGCCAACGTCGAGGGCGGCAACAAGGAGCTCGAGGCGCTGCGCAAGGCCAACGCCGAGCACCCGATCGAGGTCACCGGCGCCAAGCTGCGCGGCCTGATGAGCTGGGTCGACCGGCCGATCACCGAAACCGCGTAATACGCGCGAACAGCACAGTGGCCCATCCCGATTCGTCGGGGTGGGCCACTGTCGTTTCGGGCCGACGCCGAAGTGGACCTCGGTGTTTGCGGGATTCGAGGGTATCGCGGATCGGCGTTTCTGGTCGGGATTCACGGAAAACCGAACTTTCTGGAGATAACCTCTCTATCCGATTCTAGATGCCATGGGTACTCCCAAAATCGCAGGAAGGATCAGAAATCGTGCGCAGCCGAATATTTGGATTGGCCGCAGCTTTGACTGGAACCCTCATTGTGGTCGGCGGCGGGACTGTCACTGCTCCACATGCATGGACGCAACCGGCCGGGGAGCAGCCGGTCGCGGCGGGCGATTTCTACCTTCCGCCGCCATCGCTTCCGGACGGGCCGGGCACCATCGTTCGCGCCGAACCAGCGGCGGTGGCAATGTCGGCGCCCGGGCAGCCGGGATTGGTTCCCGCAGCGGCGACGCGGCTCATGTACGTCAGCAGTGATACCCACGATGCGCGAACGGCGGTTGTGGGCACATATCTGCAGCCGAGCGTGCCGTGGACCGGCCCGGGCGAGCGGCCGCTGGTCGCGTACGCGGGCGGTACCAAGGGCCAGGGCGATCAATGCGCGCCGTCGCAGTTGATGACGCAGATCGTTCAGGCCCAGCCTTCTCCATTGGACATAATCTTCGAATACGATTTGGTGGCAATCCGTTCGCTGCTCAACCGTGGTATCGCGGTAGTGGTGACCGACTATCACGGCCTCGGCACGCCCGATGTGCACGACTATCTGAACCGGAAAGCGCAGGCCTACGCGGTATTGGACTCCGCGCGCGCCGCGCTGCAATTGCCCGGCTCCGGCCTCAACCCCGGCACGCCGGTCATTCTCTACGGGTATTCGCAGGGCGGTATGGCCTCCGCCGGAGCGGCCGAGCTGCAATCGAGCTACGCCCCCGATCTGAACGTGCGCGGCGCCTATGTCGGTGGGCCGGTGGTGGACGATGAATACTTCATCGGATACAACGACGGCCGCGCCGATTTCGCACCGTCGATCGCCTGGATACTCAACGGCATTGCCGCCGACTACCCGGAAACTCGCCCGGTGTTGGACGCCGAACTCAACGACCTCGGCAAGGCGATCCTGCAGGAATCCCTTGGCAAATGCGCGGTCCCGGTCGGACTTGCCCAGGAGCACGGGAATACGGCGGAGTGGACCACCAGCGGTGAACCGCTGACGGCCGTCATCGATCGGTCCCCGGCGTTGCAGTCGGCATT
>NZ_BDBY01000160.1 GCF_001613225.1 Nocardia pseudovaccinii NBRC 100343 | reverse complement strand
AACGCCGAAATTCCCCCGGCGTCCGGACTCGTGGGCACCCACGTGATTGCCTTCTTCCCGTCACTGGTGGCCTCGCAGCAATGGTTGACCGATCGGCTCGCGGGAATGCCCGCTCCATCCAACTGCGCGGCGCTGCCGTAGCACGGTGATTTTCGGTGCATAATGCCCGGCGGCGGGTCGGTTCCAGGCCGAAACCCGCCGTCGGTGTGCTGATCGAGTACCGCGTGCGATTCTCCCGACCGCGGCGACGATGCACCCCTCGGCTCAGGAAATTCGTTAGGTCAGAAGGTGGTTTTCGACAGATTGCTGGCAGGCGGCGCGGGCACAGCTATTCTGGAGCGACAGTTTTACCGCAACGGATTTCGGCGGCCCCACCCCCTGTCAGTGCTGTTCTGTTGGAGGCCCGAGGCACCTATGTCGATCTTCGAGAACACTGAAAGACGCGACCCCAAACGGTATCTGTGGATACTGGGGCTGATCGCTCCGACTTGCGCCGTACTTCCTTCACAACTCGTGGTCCATACCGGCCTCGAAATATTCTGGTGGATCGGTCCGATCATCGTGCTCGTGGTGATCCCGCTGCTGGACTGGGCGATAGGGAACGACGGGAGCAATCCGCGCGACGAGGATTACGAGTCCTTGTCCAACGATCGCTTCTACCGGTGGTGCACTTACCTTTTCCTGCCGCTACAGTTCATCGGCCTGCTCATCGCGGGATATCTCTGGGCGCGACCGGCACTGAGCCTATCCGACAAGCTGGGTTTGGCCGTGACGCTCGGGTTCGTGTCGGGCATCGGAATCAACGCCGCCCACGAACTCGGCCATCGAGTCGAGCACCTCGAACGCTGGCTGGCGAAAATCGCACTGGCGCAATCGGGATATGGGCACTTCTTCGTCGAGCACAACCGCGGCCATCACGTGCGCGTCGCGACGCCGGAAGATCCGGCCAGTGCCCGATTCGGCGAATCACTGTGGGAGTTCCTGCCGCGCACTATGATCGGCGGCTTCCGCTCGGCTCTGGTTCTGGAGCGTGAACGCCTTTCCCGCAAGGGAAAGCGCTGGTTCTGCTTGGACAATCATCTGCTGCAGGCTTGGTCGATGAGTGTCGCGCTATTCGGCACGCTGATCGTCCTCTTCGGGCCCGCGGTGATCCCGTTTCTGGCGCTGCAGGCGCTGATCGGCGCCGGGCTGCTCGAGACGGTGAACTACGTCGAGCACTACGGACTGCTTCGCCCGCGCGGCCGCAATGGCAACTACGCGCGCTGCTCCCCGCGTGACAGCTGGAACAGTGACCGTCTGGTCACGAACATATTCCTGTTCCATCTACAACGCCACAGTGACCACCACGCGAATCCGGGGCGCCGCTACCAGACCCTGCGCAGCTCTGAGCAGGCGCCGCAGCTACCCGCTGGCTATGCCAGCATGATCCTGTTGGCCGCCGTCCCGCCGATCTGGCGCGCGGTCATGGACCGTCGCGTCCTTGCCCACTACGGCGGTGATATCACCCTCATCAACACCAAACCTCGGACCAGGCGTCGCCGCATCTCCGCTCGCTTGCGCCGGACACGTCCACTGACAGCCGCATCGGCGGAGTCGGCTACTCGCCCGTAGCGGCGCGGTTGCCTATCGTCTTCGGGGACATCGGAGTCGGAACCATTTCTGCCGAACAGATCGCGAGTCGTGAGCATCTCATCCACCACACTTGTCCCCGCTTCCGTACCGAGCCCGGCATCGGCCGGTCGACGTGCCGAGGCCATTCACCGCTTTCTCGTCAAACCGGCCGACGCGGGCATCGCCGGTTCGGTCGACGGCGGCAAGCTACTCGAATGGATCGACAAGGTCGCCTATGCGGCGGCGGCTCAGTGGAGCGGTTGCTACTGCGTTACCGCCTACGTCGGAAATATTCACCTGGACCGTCCGATCGCGGTCGGTGAATTGGTCGAACTGCACGCGAATCTCGTGCACACCGGGCGCACCAGCATGCACATACTCGTCAGCGTCTATTCGACCGATCCCACGCGACGCAAGCCGGTGCAGACGGCGCAGTGCCTGACGATCTTCGTTGCGATCGACGACAACCGGCGGACCGTCGAAGTGCCGCAATGGAATCCGACGTCGATTCTGGAACTCGAGCGGCATCGGCAAGCGCGAGCGCGGGTTTCGGTTCGGAAGCGGATCGAGGAGGCGATGGCGGCGCAGCAGTACACAGCGGCGGGTACAGCGCCGACGTCGATTTTGCGATTCCTGGCCGCGCCTTCGGATATCAACTGGGGTGGCAAGGTGCACGGCGGTCGCACTATGCAGTGGATCGATGAGGCCGCGTATATCTGCGGTGCCGATTGGGTTGGGCAGCATGTGATTACGTCGTACTTCGGCGGGATACGATTCTACCGGCCGATTGTCATCGGGCACATCGTCGAGGTGAGTGCGCGGCTGATTTACACCGGGCCGCGGAGTATGCACGTCAGCGTGCACGTGACGTCGACGGATACGCATTCCGATGAACCGGCGCTCGCCGCGCACGGCCTCGCGGTTGTTGTCGCGGTCGATGAGAACGGTAAGGCGCGGCCGGTGCGCCAATGGGTTCCGGTTTCCGCGGAGGATGAGGCGCTCGATGCGCATGCGCGGCATCTCATCGAATTGCGTGCCGAGGTGGAGCGGTTCACGCAGGCGAGTGATGTGCCCGCGGATGCCGAGCCCAACCATTTCCGGGTGCCGATGCCGTAGCTTCTGAGGTAATCGAGCTCCGTCGAGCGCAGTCAAATGGCGGTGCTGCGGGAGGTATCGTGCCGCGTTTTGACTACGCTCGGCGAGCGAGCCGGACCGGATAGCGCGGCAACCTATCAAAGGTATGAGTCGCTATCGGACTGGAGCAGGGACGACCCCGACAACGGCCCGGCGCCTGTGGTGCCGGGCCGTTTGCTCTCGATCAGCTGCTGCCGAATGTGCCGCGGGGGAACAGGTGGCGGGGGAATCGCCACGGGTCGTTCCAGCGGCCCGGGAGATCGCAGTCGTCCCAACGGCCGGGGCTGTGGTTCCAGTCGTCGAAGAAGCCGGGGCGGTCGCAATCCCAATCGTTGTTGTGCGGGTGCCGCACCTCGGTCACGCCGGGTTCGCTGGTGGCCGGGTCGGCCGAGGCGGGTATGGCCAGTACGGTCAGCGGGACTGCGGCGAGGGCGCAGGCCATGGCCACTCGGGTGAATCGGCGGGGAGTCGTTCTCGAGAACACGGTGGTTCCTTTCTATCTGCGCGTCCGCGGGGACGCCGTCGTTGCTCGCCGGATGCAGGGGATGCCCGGCGACGCAACGATTTGCACGTCCACACTCGGCCGCGACCGGTCGGATGGCAATGGTGCGAACACGATTTCAGGAAGATTCATCATTTGGTATGACGAGTCCCCCAGGTGGTGGGTGTCGGCCTCAGGGGCGGAGCGGAAATCCGCTGGTTCTAGACTGTTACCGATGAGTAAGTTCTTTGGCTCGGTCGACGAGGTGACGCGGCGGCTCACCGACGCCGGATACCTGCCCTCCACCGACATCGCCACCGCGGTGTTCCTCGCCGGTCACCTGGGCAAGCCCCTGCTGATCGAGGGTCCCGCGGGTGTCGGCAAGACCGAGCTGGCCAAGGCGATCGCCGCCGCCACCACCTCCGACCTCGTGCGCCTGCAGTGCTACGAGGGCATCGACGAGGCCCGCGCACTCTACGAGTGGAATCACGCCAAGCAATTGCTGCGCATCACCGCCACCGACAACGTGAGCTGGGACAGCACCCGCGACCACGTCTTCACCGAAGAGTTCCTGCTGCAACGCCCGCTACTGGCCGCGATCAGGAACCCGCATCCGACAGTGCTGCTCATCGATGAACTCGACAAGGCCGATATCGAGCTCGAAGGACTGCTGCTCGAGGTCCTCGGCGAATATCAGGTCAGCATCCCCGAACTCGGCACCGTGACCGCCGTCCGCAAGCCCTTCGTCATCGTCACCTCGAACGCCAACCGCGACCTCTCCGAAGCGCTGAAACGCCGCTGCCTCTACCTCCACATCGACTATCCGACAGCGGAATTGGAGCGCGCGATCGTCCGCATGAAGGTCCCCGAGCTCGACGAAGCTCTGGGGGAGCCGGTAGTACGAACCGTCGCCGCCCTCCGCGAACTCGCCCTCCGGAAACCGCCCTCGATCGCCGAAACCGTCGACTGGGCAAGAACTCTCGTAGCTCTTGGTGCCCGAAACCTATCCGGCACCATCGTCCGATCCACCCTCGGCGTACTGCTCAAATATCAAGCCGACCACCGCACAGCCATCGATCGCCTCGAGCTTCCGGCAGCCGATCCATACGAACGCAGGTCGTCATGATCGCCGCTGCCGTGATCCGAGTCGCGCCCGAACGGAGGTGTATGCGATGCACGGCGCACGAATGTGCCGCCCATCAACTGCCGCACCGTTTATCCGGATCTTTTGCGGGCGTCTGCGACGAGTGCGGATCTCGCCGACGCGTGGGGCAGGTGGGCGAGGTGGGTCGGCGCCGATCGGGCCGACGGACGCGGGCGGGCGCGTGTAGTGGAGAACCGCTCTGCGTGCGGTGCGACGATATATCAACTGCCACAACGTATCTCGGTATCAGCACCTTTCAAGGCATCGGCTCGGGATCCCGACAATGGGTGCGGATGCCGAGGGAGGGGACCGAGTGGTGACGTCACCCGCGCGGCGCAGCCCTGAGCAGCCCGCCAGCACTATGACCGATCGTTTGGTCGAGTTCGTCGGTCTACTGCGCGAGCACGGCATCTCCGCAGGCCCGAGCGAAACCATCGACGCCGCCGAGGCAATGCTCGCGCTCGGCCTATCCGACCGCAACCGCCTGCGCTCCGGCATGGCCGCCTGCCTGCTACGCCACAACGGCCAGCGCGCCGTCTTCGATCAGCTCTTCGATCTCTACTTCCGCACTGCCGAGCAACCGGCAACCCCGTCGACGTCCGAATCCATCGACGATCTACGCGACCGCCTGGTGGACGCACTCGCTCGAGACGACCGTGCTGCCGTCACCGAACTCGCCCGGCAGGCACTCACGGCACTTGGTGGCTATGGGGGAGTCGGCGCAGGTGAGCCCTCACGGCCCGTCACCACCGCATCGGGTGCGGGCTGGTCCTCCTATCTGACCATGAAATCCCTAAGGCCAGAAGAACTTACCGATCGCATCGTCCAGAGTATGGGCACCGATCTCGACACCACTGTCCGCGCCATCGAAGCCGACCGCCGCCTGCGTGAATTCCGCACCGCCGTCCAAACCGAGGCGCGCCTGCGCTCCGCCCAACTCCGTGGCACCGAGTACATCGCCCGCCGCGGCGTCGAATCCAGCACCGACCAGGTCGACTTCCTCGGCGCCCGCACTCAGGACCTCGCCGAAATGCGCCGCCTGGTAAACCCTTTGGCCCGCAAACTCGCCACCCGCCTTGCCGCGCGGCGCCGCAAGGCGGTCCGCGGCCAGATCGATATGCGCCGCACCTTGCGTCGATCCATGGCCACCGGCGGCGTGCCGATCGACCCGGTTCTTCGCGCTCGCAAACGCGGCCGTCCCGACCTGGTCGTACTCGCCGACTTATCCGGCTCCGTAACGGGTTTCGCCGAATTCACCCTGCAACTCGTCCAAGCGCTGCAGGACCAATTCAGCAGGGTCCGCAGCTTCGGCTTCATCGACACCTGCGACGAAATCACCGCCCACTTCACCCCCGGCGAACCCCCGACTCCCGACCTGGCCGCGCGAATCATCCGCCATACCAACGTCGCCCGCTTCGGCAGCAGCAACTACGGCGAGGCATTCCAGGGCTTCGTCGACAACTACCTCGACGCCCTAGGGCCCCGCACCTCCCTCTTGATCCTCGGCGACGCCCGCACCAACCGCACCGACCCCAATATCCCTGCCCTACAAGCAATGTCCTCGCGGGCCAAGCATGCCTACTGGCTCAATCCAGAGCCAGCCCGCTCCTGGTCCACCGGCGACTCCGCCGCCCAGGTGTATGCCGAGCGGATAACCATGCACGAATGCCGCAACGTCAGGCAGTTGGCCGAGGTGGTCGGTCGACTGCTGCCAGCTTGAGCGCTCCGATGAGGTGTATGTCGAGCGGAACAGCCATGCACGATGTCGCGACGTGAGGCGGTTGGCCGAGGTAGTCGGTCGGCTACTGCCAGCTTGACGGCTCCGACGAGGT
>NZ_BDBY01000159.1 GCF_001613225.1 Nocardia pseudovaccinii NBRC 100343 | reverse complement strand
GTCGCAACGTCAGGTAGCTGGCCGAGGTGGTCGGTCGGCTACTGCCAGCTTGACCGCTGCGACGAGGTGTATGCCGAGCGGATAACCCATGCGCGAATGTCGCAACGTCAGGTAGCTGGCCGAGGTAGTCGGTCGGCTACTGCCAGCTTGACCGCTCCGACGAGGTCTAGGCCGAGCGAACAGCCATGTACGAATGTCGCAACGCCAGGCAGCTGGCTGAGGTGATCGCTCGGCTACTGGCCAGCTTGACCGCTCCGAGAGCGGACACGACCGTGGCGACGGAGGGTATGCGGTAACCGCTTGCCCGACCGTTCCGGGCGGTGTCAGCCGAGGATCGGCATAACCGTATCGACAATGGACTCTATCGTCGGTAGCGCCGCGATCACGTCGGGCGGGCTCAGATGACGCTGCAATGCTCGTTGGTGCGCCGCGCCGACCAGCAGCAGGGCGGCGGCTCGTAGATCCACCGTGCCGGGAACCCACTGGTCGGCGTGCTGTATCGACAGGTGCGCGACAACCGCGTCGACCGCACGATGCGGCCCGATATCCAACTCCCGGCTGCGCTCCGCGAACTTCGCGCGCAACTCCACATCCGACTGCACCGCCGCCATCACCGGAATGGCATCCCAAAAGAACTCCTCCAACGCCTCGACAAGCGCCACCAGCCCCGCCCGCAACCCCGGCTCCTCCTCGACCTCCCCGAGCACATCCTTCACCGGCCGCAAATGCCGCTGAATCACCGCCTGTAACAGCCCCATTCGATCGCCGAAGTGATAGAAAATGCTCGACTCGGCCACCCCCGCCCGCTTCGCAACCTCCTTCGTGGACAACCGAGCCACCCCCGCCTCTACCAAAATCTCCTGCGCCGCAACCACAACCGACTCCCGCACGCCCGTCGAAGGCCGCCCCCGCCGCGTCGCCCGCGCACCATCCGCAGCTTTCGCCACCGCAACCTCCTCTTCACACCGATCAGCCCTTGCAGTATGCCCCACCCGGGCGTATTTTCTGAGTATCTACTCAATAATTATCCGAAAAGCGGAGCCACCCCCATGACCAGCACAAAAACCCCAACTACCCAATCCCGAATCCAACGCACCGGCGACGCCATCGTCCGCTTCATCCTCCGCTCCCCACTACACCCCCTACTCAGCAAACGACTCCTCATCATTACCGTCTCCGGCCGCAAAACCGGCCGCGAATACGCCAACCCCGTCGGCTACGCCGAACACGAAGGCCACCTCCTCATCGGCACCGCCGCCAACTGGCGCCACAACCTGATTCCGGGCGTCCCCGTCCGAATCCTCCTGCGCGGCACCCACATCCAAGCCACCCACGAAGTGATAACCGACGAACCCCGAGCCGCCACCCTCTACCGCGAAATCCTCACCCAAAACCCAACCCACGGCCGCTTCGCGAAGATCCACCTGGCCCCTGACGGCACCGTAAACCTCCCCTCACTCCGCGCGGCCCTCTCCCGAGGAAGTGCGATAGTTCGCCTATGCCCTCTACGACTCTGACCGGAAGATGTCATCGGTGACCTGTGGACTCGACAAGTGGGCACCGAATTCGGCGGTGTCGGGGACCGAGTAGTTCATGCGGGCGGTGCCGCACTCGTGCATCAGATATATACCTGCGGTGGAGAGTTCGACCTCATGCGGACACGAAGATGAGCGCGGGATTGCGTTGACTGGGCTAGATTTTCATCGTGACCAATTGGCTCTTTGAGGTACCCGACGATGCGGAACCACCGGCCAGTGCCGAGTTCAAGCTAAGTATCACACGTGCACTGGCGGATCAACTGGCTGAGGCGCTCCAGGCTCTACGGCCAGCACCCCTTGATGCCGAGCAGCTTGCCATGCTGAAAGACCGTCCCGGTGTCTACGAACTTTACGTGAAGCGCGAGCGAGTCTATGTGGGAAAGGCCAGCAAGAGTCTTCCTGATCGACTTAGCAATCACCTGAGAAAGCTCTCCGGCCGCCAGCAAATCGATCTTGCGGAAGTTTGCTTCATCTGCCTGTACGTCGACGAGGATCTGGAGGCCGCTGCCCCAGAAAAGATGCTGATAAAAAAGTATCGTGATCACGGTGGATCTCCTTGGAATACAATGGGTTTCGGAAACAAAGACCCTGGACGCAACCGCGACCACTCTCTCGTCAAGGCGAAGCACTTTGACGCTGAGTACCCCATCGACCTGGATCGTACAATTCCTGAATTGGCGAATCATCTTCGTCCAGTTGAGGATTTGCTTCACGATATCAAGGCCAGACTGCCGTACAACCTGCGCTTCGAAACTAAGAATAAGATCAAGCAAGAGTTGATCGATGCACATATTGCGATTCCGGCTGGTGAGCTCAGCGTGCGCAGAGTTATAGGGCTGGTTTTGAATGCATTACCTGAAGGATGGCAGGCGACGGCCTTACCTGGATATGTGATCCTCTACAATGAGTCAACTAATTATCGAAGCGCGTTGGTTTACTGGCGGAAGGTAGACGGCCGGGTCGAGGAGTACGTTGGCGACCAGCGCTTGGACCCCAGGGGTGGGGCCGTGGAGTCCGACGACGATTGATCGGCATTCTAAGACGTGTGTCGCACGCGCGTTCGAAGCCTCCCCGCGGTATGGTTCCTGCCATGCCGAAGCAGCGAGGTTCCGCGACTACCCGACGGACAAGCGTGGAGCTTTTCGCCGGTGGGGGAGGACTGGCGATGGCCGTCGAGCGAGCGGGGTTCCAGCCGCTGTTGTTCAACGAGTTCGCCAAGCGCGCGTGCGAGACTCTCGCTGCCAACGGCGCGGTACAGCTTGAGGAGGGCGAGGATCCGAGTATTCCAGGTCCTGGCGAGGACCCGCCTCTCATCGCAGGTGACGTGCGCAAGGTTGACTTCGAATACCTGAGGGATGCTGTCGACGTGCTAGCTGGCGGTCCACCTTGCCAGCCATTCTCGCTTGGCGGGGTTGCGAGGGGAGACGAGGACGACCGCAACGGTTTTCCGCATATGTTCCGCGCGATCAGGGAGATGCGCCCTAAGGCTGTAATCTGCGAAAATGTTCGCGGACTTCTAAGGCCCTCGTTCATGCCCTACTTCGAGTACATCAAACGTGAGTTGTCACTGCCGTTCGAAGAGCGAGCGGAGGGTACTGCTTGGCGTGATCATGATCAGATCCTTCGCGACATGCTAAGGGGGGCGAAGGTGGCTGATGAAGAGCGATATGATGTCGAGCACTTCGCGGTAAATGCCGCCGACTATGGCGTACCACAGATTCGAAACCGGGTGATTCTTATCGCCTTTCGCCGAGATCTTCGTGTCGACTGGAAGCGGTTTAAGAAGCTCGTTGAACCTCAACATTCTGAGCGTCGCCTGCACGAAGATATGGCCGACGGGACTTACTGGAGACGACACCCTGAGGTGCCAATGCATATACGCGAGCGGGTTGTGGCGCGAATAGCGCAGCTTTCACAGCCGATGCTGTCATCTTCAACTGAGGACCGCGGGCTCCCCTGGAGGACGCTCCGCGACGCTATAAAGGGAATCGATGGCCAGCCGCAGTTGCCAGATATTCCGCCAGAGTTTCTCGACCGACAAGAGCATTTTGAGGGGTTTCCGGATCATGTCGGCTGGCCGAATGCGCGTATCTATCCGGGGCACACGCCGAACGAGTTGGATCGGCCCGCGAAGACTGTGAAAGCCGGTGTCCATGGCGTTCCTGGCGGCGAGTCGGTAATGCTGCTCGACGATGGAACGCACAGGTATATGACGGTACGTGAGACGGCAAGAGTGATGACTTTTCCGGACGATTGGAAGCTAGCTGGCCCTCGCGGTGAGAAGATGCGGCAGCTAGGCAACGCTGTCCCCGTATTGCTCGGTAAAACCTTCGCTAAAGCGGTGGCGACCGTACTTGCGGAAGCCGAGTCGGCGAAATAGGTAATGCTGTGGCCGACGGAAATTCGGGGAATTGGAAGGAATGGCTACCACCTGACCGGGCGTGGAAGTGCCCGTCCGGTTTGAGTCGGGCCGAACGAACTGGCGAGCAGGACCGTGCAGCGGGCGGGCGGCACAATCGACTAGTGGATCTTGGTGGCAATCGAGTCTCGTTGGCGTCGATCGAGTTGAAGGTGTACGCGAAGACGCGCCGAATCCGTGCCTATATTCGCTGGTCCGATCGCGGAAAGTATCCAACCAAGTATGTGGGTGAGGTTGACCGCCGGACCCGGAAGCAGAACCTTGTTCAGGCATGGAATCTCGTTAGAGACAAAGGACTTCTCCCGGCGTCGATCGCAACTGAGGGGTCATGGGCGAGTACTCCCGCTGTTCGTTCGGTCATGCGAGCGAATCGCGGGCGGGATACCAAACCGGAGATCGCGCTTCGTTCCGCTCTGCGTGCGCAGGGCCTCAGATACCGCGTCGGCATGCGACCGGTCCCCGATGTTCGCCGTACCGCTGACGTAGTCTTTCTCGGTCCCAAGGTCGCAGTCTTCTGCGATGGGTGCTACTGGCATGGGTGCCCAGACCACTACCGACCCGCACGAATAAATAGCGATTTCTGGCAGACAAAAATTTCGGGTAATATACTTCGCGATCGTGAAACCGATCGGATACTGACAAACGCTGGCTGGCATGTGGTTCGAATATGGGAACATGAGGATCCCGAAGCTGCCGCCCGGGTCGTTGCAGACATTGTTGCCGCCCGCCGCAATAGCCAAAGTTGTTCTTCTTAGATGATGTATATCTACGAAGTGCGCTCCATAGGTGGGGCGTGTACTATGTCGGAGTAAGACTGGTAATCTTCTGCTGGACAGCCGGTGGTTTGCTACCGATGGCAATCTCGCAATGGACCTGGAGCGGCACGTGAGACCGGGGTGTGCAATCCGCTTTCATCTGTGCGAAGCTTCTTTCGCCTGTGCACTCAGTCATCCGGGGAGCGTTTGTGGCCACAGCCGAACTCGCAATTAGCCTTCAAGGTAGTGTGGATCGTTATGCGCGATCTTTGATTGTTCCGTCGAGGTTGCTAGCTTTGCATCCCCGTAAAGCAGGCGGAGTTGGTAATGCCGCCGCGCTGGCGCCAGCGATCGTGCTCGGCGTGATCTCAGCGTTCGAAGGCTTCGTGGAGAACTTCCTTGCGACCGCGCTTTATCTTCAAGGGCAGGGTTTCGGACAAATCGCCAAGAAGGTCACACTAAACAACCCCGACATCGATGAATTCGAGAAGCTTGTGAAGAGGGAGTTCGCCGACGTAGCCTCTGCAATCGGGGTTGGCTTCACTGTCGACGCGTGGTATCCGCCAGATCTCGGGACACGCCTTTGGAATCCAGTCGAGCTGGACTGGCAGCAGGCCAGGCGCGACGCGGCTGGCTGGATGCAGGTACGGCATTGCTTGACGCATGGACTCGCCAGCGGTTGGCAAAGCGAAGTGTGGCCCGGCCCCTTGAAGCCGAACTCAACTCCCGCCTCCGGTGTACTAATGCCTATGAAGGACGGCAAACATTCACTCGTTCTACACGGAGCAATCACATGCGCTCGCATCTACCGGTCTGGTGCACAGCATTTGGCGGATCTTGCAGCGGAGCTGACAGGCGAAGCGTTGTCGTGGTCGAAAGTTCCGGAATTCCCGATGTATAAGACGTCGTACGAGGAGTACCTTGCTAGCCAGAAGTCGAGAGGGGACGGTCCAACGGCGTTGAAGTACAGCGACTGACGGCCTTACTACGCTCGGTTTCGCCCCTGCTTCGAGCAACGAGAACCTGGATGGGGGTCCCATTGGCCTGTCGAACAGGGACTACACCATCCGCCTTGTCGATAGCGCTGGCTGGCGTGCGATGGAAGGTCAGTGGCGGACTTCGGCTACTGTGACCGGGCGGCCCTCTCGCCGCGAGAGTTCGCAGGCTTCAGCGATATAGAACGCCTTCAACGCGTCCGATGGGGTGCAGGGGCTTTCGAGGTCGCCGGTCGCAACGGATAGAAACGCCGCGAGTTCATCGGTGTACGCCCGACGGAACCGTTCCATGAATCCGGGGTATGCGGGCAAACCCGAAGGAGCGTAGTCGGGTTCGACGGAAGTCAACGGTGCCCGGTCGTCCAACCCGACGACGGCATTTCCGAGGGAGCCGAGGGCTTCGAGGCGGACGTCGTAGCCCGCGCCGTTGTAGCGGCTGAGGGAGACGGTTGCCAAACTGTCGTCGTCCAGGCGCAGCAATACCGCGGCGGTATCCACATCGCCCGCGGCGGCGAAGAATTCCTCGCCGCGGTTGGCGCCGGTCGCGTAGACCTCCACTACCTCGCGCCCCGTAACCCAGCGGATTATGTCGAAATCGTGAACCCCGCAGTCGCGGAACAACCCGCCGGAACGTCCAACATATTCGGCCGGTGGGGGAGCGGGGTCGAGGGTGGTGGCGCGCAAGGTGTGTAGCCAGCCCAGGGAACCGGAGGCGATGGCATCGCGGGCGGCGCGGTAGCCGACGTCGAAGCGGCGCTGGAAGCCGATTTGGACTGGGACGGTGGAGTTTTCGAGGCGGGTGATGACGTCGAGAGTGCCTTGGATGTCGGCGGCAACCGGCTTTTCGCAGAAGACGGGGATGCCCGCGTCGACAGCGCGGGTGATGAGTTCGGGGTGGGAGTCGGTAGCCGTGGCGATGATCAGGCCGTCGAGGGGAGCGGCGAGCAGGACATCGATGTCGGCGACCGCTTCCACGCCCAGCTTTCCCGCAGCGGCATAGGCGCGTTCGGCGTCGGCATCCGCGACGACGACGGTGTCGACACCGGGCAGGTGTTTCAGCGTTTCGGCATGGGAGGTGCCGATACGGCCGACACCGGCCAGGCCCATGGTGAGTGCGGATATCATCGGCTCTCCTTCGGGTGAAATAGCGGTTCAGTCGCGTGGTGCCGCGGTCGTCGCGCGCACAACCAGGGCGGGTTCCAGACGGCGGCGCACCGGTTCGGTGCGACCGTCGCGCAGCCGTTCGATTAGCGCTTCGATTGCCAAGCGGCCCATCTGAATGCGCGGTTGATCGATGGTGGTCAAGGAAACATGTCGCAGCGCGGCCAGCGAGGTGTTGTCGTAGCCGACGACCGAAACATCTCGCGGCACCGAGAGTTCGGCCTCTTCCAGTGCTGACATCGCACCGACGGCGTTGAAGTCGTTGCCGCACACCAGCGCGGTGGGAAAGTTGTCGCGGGAGAACAGGTTCAGCAGCTTCTGGACCGCGGCGATACCACCGGAGTCCGTGTGCTCGCTGGCAATGATCATGGGCTCCAACCCATTTCGCGCCATTGCGGCGCGGTAGCCGCGACGGCGCGAGGCCGAGGTGAAGGCACCGCCGCCGTCGAGATGCACGATCCGGCGGTGGCCGAGCGAGACCAGATGATCCACGGCGAGTGCGGCGCCGAGTTCGCCGTCGTCATTGACGGTATCGACGTCGGCAATGGTAGAGCTACGCGAAATGAGCACGATCGGGCACTTCTCGGCGGCGTCACGGATGGCCGCCACCGGCAGTACGGGTGAGAGCAGAATGATGCCGCCGGGGTGGAAGGACAGCAGGCTCTCCAGCGCGGTGCGCTCACGGGCGGCGCTGCGGCGTCCGGTATTGAGGATCATCTCCACGCCCGCGTCCTGCGCGGCCGCGTCCATACCCTCCACCACATCGGCGAAGAACGCATTGTGCAGGTCGGAGACCATGACGCCGATGATGTTGGAGGTCCGGCTGGCCAGGGACCGAGCCATGATGTGCGGCTGATAGCCCAGATCCTTCGCGGCCGCCAGCACCGCGCGGCGTCGATGTTCGCTGACCTTGGGGGAGTTGCGCATGACGAGGGAGACCAGCGCGCGGGACACCCCGGCGCGGGCGGCGACATCCTCCATGGTCGGTCGAGCCATATCGCCTCCGTTCCGCATCCCACCGTCCTCCTGCAGTGTCGGACGTTACAAGGTCGGCCAAGGCTAATCAATAGAGCGCTCTAATCCGACAATTTCCCCTCCGTGAGCGCCGGGTATTTCCGCTGGAAGCGCCAATTTTCGCAGGTAGCAGCGATAAAACAGCGACCGGTGCAGTACTTGACACAGTATGACCTACGTTACATAGTTGGAGCGCTCCAATAGCGCTACACGTCGATCGACACCGAAGGTCGGAGAGCCCGGATGACCCAACCCCGCTATCCGCTGCGCATCGCGGCCGCGCCGATCTCCTGGGGAGTCTGCGAAGTCCCCGGCTGGGGGCATGTACTCGACGCGCGAACCGTTCTCACGGAGATGGCCGCCCTCGGCATCGCCGCGACGGAACTGGGCCCACCCGGCTACCTACCGCGCAATCCAGCCGAATTGCGCTCGCTGCTGGATGATTTCGACATCACCTCGGTCGGTGGCTTCCTGGCCCTCCCGCTGCACCGCGCCCCGGAGCAAGCAATCGAGAACGCCCGCGAGAACGCCGCGCTGTTCGCCGCGACGGGCGCGGAGGTGATCGTCCTCGCGGCCGCGACCGGCCTCGGCGGATATGACACGCGCCAAGCACTTTCCGATGAAGAGTGGCGGACCCTGATCGAAACCGCCGCCGCCATCCGGGATGTCGCCGCCGAATTCGGACTGCGCACCGCCCTGCATCCGCACGTCGGCACCTACGTCGAGAGCGAAGCCGAAGTCGACAGGTTCCTCGCCGATTCCGATCTCGACCTCTGCCTGGATACCGGCCACCTGCTCATCGGCGGCACCGATCCGGTGCGCCTCGCGCAGCGCTGTCCGGAACGCATCGGACATATCCATCTCAAGGATGTGCGCAAAGCCATCGCCGACCGAGTGCGCAGCGGCGCAATGGAATACAGCGATGCCGTCCGCCGCGGCATCTACGTCCCGCTCGGCGAGGGCGATATCGACATCGAGGCCATGGTGCGCAGCGTGCACGCCGCAGGCTACCGCGGCTGGTATGTCATCGAACAGGACACGGCATTGCGCCCCGACGATTCGGCAGAACGGCCGAGCCGCGACGCCGCCCGCAGTCTGATCCACCTTGCGGGCATAGGTGCCGCGCTGGGCTCACCCCGATCCCCTTGGGCCCGAATCTAGATGGGAAGTGATGACAACGATGTCGCTCGAAATACGCACGGCATGGTGGCGGCGATCCCGCCGCGTACTGCCGTGGCTGGCCGCGGCCACCCTCCTCGCCGCGTGTACCGGTCCGGGCGCGGACGTCCCGGCGCCGACCCAATCCCCGGTCGCCCAGGGCAAATTGGGCTCCGTCGCGGTCGTGACGCACGGCAGCCCCGGCGACGCCTTCTGGAATGTCGTCAAGAACGGCGCGGAGGCAGCGGGCAAAGACTTCGGCGTCCGCGTCGAATACAACTCCTCGGGCGATCCCGGCCAGCAGGCCAAACTCATCGATAACGCCGTCGCGCAGGGCGTAGACGGTCTCGTCGTATCAATGGCGAATCCAGAGGCATTGCGGCCGTCGATCGAAAAGGCGGTGGCAGCGGGCATTCCGGTGGTGACCATCAACTCGGGCGAGAGCGAGAGCGCCAAGTTCGGTGCGATCGGCCATGTGGGACAAAGCGAAACGTTGGCCGGACAGTCCGCGGGTAAGCGCCTTGCCGACGCAGGCCGCAAGAAGCTGCTGTGCGTGATCCACGAGGCGGGCAATATCGGGGCCAATCAGCGCTGCGACGGCGCGACCAAGGCCTTCGGCAACGGCACCACACTGCAGGTGGACATCAACAATCCCACCGACGCCCAGTCCCGCATCAAGGGCGCGTTGGAGGCGGATAGGTCCATCGACGCCGTGCTGACGCTCAATTCACAGGTCGCCGCCCGCGCGGTGGACGGGGTGAAGGAATCGCAATCGTCCGCGACGGTCGCGACCTTCGACCTGAATACCGATGTGGTCGAGGCGATTCGGGCGGGCAAGCTGCTGTTCGCCGTGGACCAGCAGCAGTACGAGCAGGGCTATCTGCCGATTGTCCTGCTGCAGTTGTACCGGACGAATCTGAACTCGGTCGGTGGTGGCGCACCGGTGCAGACGGGTCCCGCCTTCGTCGACAAGAACAATGTCGAGGCCGTGGCGGCCCGCGTGGCATTGGGCATGCGCTGAGGGAGTGGATGAAATGACTATTGCCACAAAAACTTCCGAGGTCACTCCGAGTACTCCGCCGGACGGACCGTCGCTTTTCCAGCGGATGGTGGTGCGACCGGAGATCGGCGCACTGCTCGGCGCCGCACTCGTCTTCGTATTCTTCTCGATCATTACCGACCGCTTCCTCAGCCCGCTCGGCATCGCGACCTGGCTGGACGATTCGTCCACGCTCGGCATCATGGCGGTCGCGGTGGCGCTACTGATGATCGGCGGCGAATTCGACCTGTCCGCCGGTGTCATGACCGCTTCCACCGCACTGGTCACCGCATTGCTCGCGGTGCACGCGGGTTGGAATGTCTGGCTCGCGCTCTTGGTTTCGCTGCTGTTCGCGCTCACGGTCGGTGCGTTCAACGGCTGGCTCGTGATGCGAACGGGGTTGCCGAGTTTCATCGTCACTCTCGGCACTTTCCTTGCGCTGCAAGGCCTCAATCTGGGTGTGACCCGCCTGGTCACCGGAACCGTTCAGGTGTCGGGTATTCGCGGCGCCGACGGATACAACTCGGCCGGTTGGGTCTTCGCCTCGACACTCGATATCGGCGATACGCATCTGCAGGCATCGGTCGTGTGGTGGGTGGTGCTCACCGCGATCGCCGCACTTGTCCTGGTGCGCACCAAGTTCGGCAACTGGATCTTCGCGGTGGGCGGTGCGCTACCGAGTGCGCGGGCCGTCGGCGTCCCGGCCGACCGGACGAAGATCCTGCTCTTCATGACCACCGCCTTCGCCGGGTGGGTCGTCGGATCCTGCGGCATTCTCCGGTTCTCCAGCGTGCAGGCGAATCAGGGCGTCGGGCTGGAACTGCACTACATCATCGCGGCCGTGGTCGGCGGCTGTCTGCTGACCGGGGGATTCGGTTCGGCGATCGGCGCCGCGATCGGTGCGCTGATCTTCGGCATGGCGCGGCAGGGCATCGTCTTCGCCGGATGGGACAGCGACTGGTTCATGCTGTTCCTCGGCGTGCTGCTGCTGGCCGCGGTGTTGGTCAACAACATATTCAAGAAGCGAGCCGAAAGGGTACGGCGATGACGGCACCATTGATCGAAGCAATCGATATCGGCAAAAGCTACGGCGGTGTCGTCGCGCTGCGCGACGTCTCGACCGTGGTGCATGCGGGACAGGTCACCTGCATCCTCGGCGACAACGGTGCGGGTAAGTCGACGCTGATCAAGATTCTCGCCGGTGTGCATCAACACGATCGCGGGGAACTGAAGCTGGATGGCCAGCCGACTCGATTGTCCTCGCCCCGTGCCGCTTTGGACCACGGCATCGCGACCGTCTACCAGGATCTCGCGGTGGTGCCGCTGATGAGTGTCTGGCGCAACTTCGTACTCGGCTCCG
>NZ_BDBY01000158.1 GCF_001613225.1 Nocardia pseudovaccinii NBRC 100343 | reverse complement strand
CGCCAGGGCGGTGCACTACGGGGCCAGAGTGCTCATCCTCGACGAACCGACCGCAGCCCTCGGCGTGAAACAGGCCGGTGTCGTCCTGAAATACGTCGTGCAGGCGCGGGATCGTGGGCTCGGAGTCGTTCTCATCACCCACAACCCGCATCACGCCTATCCGGTCGGTGACCGCTTCCTACTGCTCAAACGCGGTGCGATGCTCGGCTCGTACGAGAAGTCGGAGATCGACCTGCCCGAGTTGACTCGGCAAATGGCCGGTGGCGCCGAATTGGACGCGCTGCAGCACGAATTGCAGCGCGTGGTGACGCCGTGAAGCTGACAACGGCGCAGGCACTGGTCGGCTGGCTGGTCGCCCAGCATTCGGAGACCTTCGACGGGCGCGAAGTACCGCTGTTCCCGGCCGCTTTCGCGATATTCGGGCACGGCAATGTGCTCGGCCTCGGCACCGCCCTGTCCGAGCGTCGCGATGAAATCCCGGTCTGGCGCGGGCACACCGAACAGGGGATGGCACTGGCAGCCGTCGGCCTGGCCAAGGCGACGCACCGGCGTCAGGTCGGAATCGCGACGTCCTCGATCGGTCCCGGCGCGCTGAATATGGTGACCGCCGCCGGTGTCGCCCATGCGAATCGTCTTCCGCTGCTACTGCTTCCGGGGGATACCTTCGTCAGCCGCGCACCGGATCCGGTGCTGCAACAGGTCGAACACTTCGGTGACCCGACCATTACCGTCAACGACGCATTCCGCGCCGTGAGCCGCTACTTCGACCGCATCACCCGCCCGGAACAACTCATCGCAACCCTGCCCCAGGCGGCCCGGGTACTGACCGATGCGGCCGATGTGGGTCCGGTGACACTGGCACTGCCACAGGACGTCCAGGCCGAGACCTACGACTTCCCGGACGCCCTGTTCGAGCCGGTCGTGCACCGAATCACGCGTTCGCGCCCAGACTCGCGGGTGGTGGCCGAGGCGGCACGGGCACTGCGATCGGCCCGACGTCCGCTGCTGGTCCTCGGCGGCGGAGTGCGTTATTCGGGTGCGGGTCGGCTGATACTGGAATTCGCGGAGCGGCACGAGATTCCGATAACAGAGACGACGGCTGGCCGGACTCTCGTACCGCACGACCACGAGCTGTACGCCGGTCCGCTCGGCTTGACCGGCTCCGCATCGGCCAATGCCCTTGCCGCGCAGGCGGATCTGGTGTTGGCCATCGGCACCCGATTACAGGACTTCACCACGGCGTCCTGGACAGTCTTCGCGCCCGACGTCCGGCTGATCACCATCAACACCGCCCGGTTCGACGCGGTGAAGCACGGCGCGCTCGCGGTCGTGGGTGACGCCGCCGCGTCGGTATCGGAATTGGCCGCGCTCCTTGTCAATTGGCAGGTCGATGCGGCGTGGTCCGACCGTGCGGAAGGACTGCGCACAACCTGGGACGTCCACATCGACAAGCTGCGCGCGCCGACCCCGGGTACCCCGAGTTATGCCCAAATCGTGGGCGTCGTCAACGAATTGAGCGCACCGGACGACTACGTCATGACCGCCGCAGGCGGTATGCCCGGCGAGCTGATCGGCGGTTGGCGGGCCACCGGCACCGTGCCAACCATGGACGTCGAGTACGGATTCTCCTGCATGGGTTATGAACTCGCGGGCGCCTGGGGTGCGGCCATGGCGCATGTGCACGGCCTGGTCACCACCATGCTCGGCGACGGCTCCTATCTGATGCTCAATTCCGAACTGTTCTCCGCGGCGTTCGCGGGCCACCGGTTCGTCGCGGTCGTCTGCGATAACGACGGCTACGCGGTGATCGCCCGGCTCCAAGAGGGACAGGGCGGTGCCCCCTTCAACAACTTCTACGCCGACTGTCGCACCAACCATCCACAACCGCCCCGCGTCGACTTCGCAAGCCACGCAAGATCATTGGGCTGCGCGGTATTCACCGCGACCGACCTGACCGAGTTCCGCGGCGCATACGCGCGGGCCAGGGCGGCGGCATTGAGCGAATCCCGTCCGGCCGTGGTGGTCGTGCGCACCCAGCCGTCCGCCTGGACCGATGCGGGCGCGTGGTGGGAGGTCGGTGTGCCGGAGCACCTGGCGGGTCGCGTGGCGTACGACGAGGCCAAGGCGGCGCAGGTGCGTTACCTGAACAGTGCCGAATCAGCGGAGTAGTCGGCCGTGAAATTCCATGTATATGACGATCGCGTGGCACACTCGGTCACGGTCGCATAACTGAAAACCGACCACTTAGTGCACATTCGAGCCCGAAGTCGCGCATTTTCTTTACGAATTCTTAGCTTCGGTCCGACGTCTGTGTCCGGTGCGGTTGCTGGGATTCCGGCTGTGTCCGCGCGGGTAGCCGAAAGTGTGCGCTGACCGGCCGATCTATGCGCCGTGAACGCTTTATGCTCAGGATAGCCAGCCCTTCGCAACCGGTGTTGCGTCCGTCGCCACGGCGGTGCGCGAACGTCGGCTTGCTCACAGTTACCACTGCTGGATGTGGCCGAATTCGTCGGATGATGGCATTGTTGATCGAGAGATCGGGCTCATCGAAGTGATCTGCTCGGCTCATCAACAGGAAGTAAGAAGTAAAGAACATGGCTCAAGGCAGTGTGAAGTGGTTCAACAGCGAGAAGGGCTTCGGCTTTATCGCTCAAGACGGAGGCGGCCCTGACGTCTTCGTGCATTACTCGGCCGTTTCCGGCTCGGGTTTCCGGTCCCTCGAAGAGGGCCAGCGCGTGGAGTTCGAGATCGGCCAGGGCCAGAAGGGCCCGCAGGCCCAGGACGTCCGCGCTATCTGATCAAGCGTGACTTAGGAGGCTCGCACCCGGCAGGGGGTGCGGGCCTCTCGTCGTTTTCGGGGGATATTCAGGCGCTCTTGGATGAAGATGACATGGGTGACCGCGGGGGAGTGCACCACCGATCGCCGATGAGCCGCCCGCGAGCGGCACATCCTGACCGTCCGCGGCCTTGAATGCTTGGCGCAGAACCTCTTCCGGTGTTTCGTCGACGAAATGGAACGTCGTGTGTAGGGCGTGGCCCACACGCAATCGTGCAGCCGCAGTCGCCCTCGCCGAGCGGATTATCGAATCCCTGATTCGGCCCGGCGATGTAGCTGTCGAGCGAGATCGCGATGTTGTGCACGCGCAACTTGGCGATGATGCTCTCTGTTCTGATCTGATTGTATTTTGCAATCGATTGCGGGCAGCGAGTGCAACTGGTTGTAGAATGCAAGCAGCAATGTCGACGGAAGGAGCGCCGCATGCGCGATGAGGGACGTTCGGGCTGCCCGATCAACGCGACCATCGAGGTGATCGGCGATCGGTGGACGCTGCTGGTGCTGCGTGACGTGATGTTCGGTAATCGCCGCCACTTCCGCGAGCTGCTGGCCGGATCGGAGGAGAGGATCGCGTCCAATATCCTGTCCGACCGGCTCAAGCGCCTCGTTGCGGCCGGATTGCTCAGTCGTGAGGACACCCGTCCTGGGCAGAAGGCCGAGTACCGGCTCACCGAGCCCGCGATCCAACTGGTGCCGATCATGGCACAGTTGGGCGCATGGGGGCTCCGCCATCGCCCGACGACGAAACGCCTGCGCGTACGCGCCGAACTCCTCGAAGAGGGCGGACCGCAGCTCTGGGCCGAGTTCATGGACGAACTGCGCGAGTCGCACCTCGGGATTCCGCGTCCCGATCCGGATGCCCCGACCGCCACCGACCGGTTGGCGCACGCCTACGCCGCGGTCGCCGAGTAACGCAGACCTACTGCCCGTCCAGATAGGTTGCCGCGCTATCCTGTCCGGCTCGCTCGCCGAGCGCAGTCGAAAGGCGGCACGACACGCCCCGCAGCACCGCCATTTGACTGCGCTCGACGGAGCTCGACTACCTCAGAGGCACTGCTCCGCTACCCATTTCACGGGTGTGCGACTTCAGTTCGGCGATCGCCGAAACCGGCTCGCCGGGCCACTCGCACTGCTCCCGCAGCGAAGGCAGATGCATCGGCGCCACCGCCGCATCGGGATGCTCACGCAGCCAACGTAAGGCCACCGCGGGCCGCAGCAGCCGCAGCGCCTTGGTCAGATCCCAGCCGTTCACATCGAGCAGGCCGACCGGCCGCGTCTCGATGACATCCCTGGTCGGCCATGGCGACAGGTAGGTATCCATCTGCGCGACATAGACGAACCGGCAGTCGTAGTCGGAATCGGGCGATGGGAATCCCCAAGCCCGGCCACCGCTTTCGATGGCCAGCGGCACCGACACCCGATGCGCGTGCTCGATCCGATCGAGCTCGGCATCGATCGACCCGACCACCATCGGGTCCATCGAAGCCGGAATCGCGCGCAGGGACATGGCCGGTGATCGTAGTTCGGCTCCGACCAGGCGGACCAGCCGTTTTCGTACTGCCGCGACGACTGAGGGTGTGTGACGATGAGCGTCGTGCCGGACTGGACTTATCACCCGTTGCGCCCGATGGCGAATGCCCTGGTCGGGGAGCGTCGCGCGCAACTATTGGCATTGCGGTTGCTGTCGGGTTTGATCGCGCTGCCGGGCGGCGGGCGGGCGATCGAGCGCGTTTTCGACCATCCGCGGTTGCCCGCCGAATGGGCTGAGCGATTCGGTGCGCGGGTTCCGGTCGAGGTCGCGCGGCATGCGATCCGGGTGCTGCCGGTGCAGGGCGCTGCGATCGTCGAGGTCGGGCCGGTGGGCCGGGACGATATCGCGGCAGTGCGTGCCGCCGCCATGGATCGCCGGTGTCGGGTCATCGCGCTCGTCGGCGACCCCGAGGTGGGCACGGAATTGGAGCCGCACGTCGATCAGGTGATCGTCGGCGAACCCGCCGGTCGGCACTACCTGACCGAACCGGATATCGCCGCCGCGCTGACGGCCCTGGCCGACTGCGCCGCCACCGTGCTCGCGACCCCCGCGGTGCTGATCGCCGCCGGACCCGGCTGGTTCAACCGCGTCATCGAGGCCGCGCAACCGACCGCGCCGGTGCCACCGACCCTGCGCGACGTTCCGCTGGACCCACGCCGCTGGCCCGCGTGGTGCTGGGGCCTGCTGGTCGGCATCGGTATGATCGTCGCCGGAATCGGGGCGGCGGCAATCACTTTGGGGCCCGTTCTGCTCTGGTACGACCGCGACTACCTCGGCACGGACGTGGACGGACTGCACGAAATCAACCACCACCTAGTGCATTTCCTGCAGCACGATCGAATCACCATGGCGGGCAATATGATCGCGATCGGCGTGTTGTACACCGGCCTGGCCTGGGGCGGTATCCGGCTGGGCCGCGTCTGGGCCCGCAACGCGTATCTGCTCTCCGGCCTGATCGGATTTCCGACGCTGTTCTACTTCCTGGTGATCGGCTTCGTCGAGCCGCTGCACGTCACCGCGGCAGCTGTGCTGTTCCCGATGTTCCTGCTCGCGGTGTGGCGCAAGCCGACCACGCCGTATTGGACGGTGCCGCGAGAGTGCCCCGAGTGGATCAGACGGCGCGCGCTCGTGGGCCAGCTGCTGCTGCTCGCGACGGGGGTGGGTGTATTCATCGGCGGCGTCGTCATCTCGACCGTCGGACTGACCTTCGTATTCGTGCCGACGGATCTCGAGTTCATGCACACCGATGCGGCCACGCTGGAAGCCGCCAACGCGCACCTGCTGCCGTTCATCGCCCACGACCGGGCCGGTTTCGGCGGGGCGCTGATGGCGACGGCGGTGGCGATCGTGCTACTCGGACTGTGGGGTTGGCGACAGGGTGAGGCGTGGGTGTGGTGGACGCTGCTCGGTGCGGCCGTCGCCGGTTCGGCCAGTGCGCTGGTCATCCACTTCTTCATCCACTACACCGCGTTCGTGCACCTGCTCCCGGTGTATTTCGGTAGCGCCATGCTTGCTGTCGCGCTGATCTTGGCGCGCCCGTATCTGATGTATCGCGCCGATTAATACCGCTGACTCGCGATATGCGGCAGTGCGGTCTGCTGTGTCCGAAAGTTGCCGGGGTTCTGCCGCGCCTATCTCGGATAGATCTCGAAGGTTGTCGCGTATTTTCTCAGAGTTCTCTCAGAAAGCTTCCTTTGCGGGGCTAATTACAGCTCGAAAAGGATGCTTCCGACCGGCGTTCATGTGCATATAGCCTGATCAGAGATATGCTGGTCGGTTGTCCAGATCACAATGAAATGCGACATGTAGTCTGCGTCACAATATGTCGGAATTTCGTAACCGTATTTGCGTATGCCCCGATGTGTCATGTGTCAGCCAGTTCGACTGGATTTGTTTTCGACGAAGAGGAAATTTCATGATCCCCGTTATCATCGACACCGGTTCCGCGGCTCTGGACGGCCTGTTCTCCACCGGTAGCGCTGCTCTGCACGGTATTTTCAACACCCTGTGGACGGGTTCGTTCGGCGGCTGATAGCGCTGTCTCGGTCGATGGTTTCGACCGCGTGGACGCCGCTGTGACGGCGTACGACGAGGGAAGGCCTCGCACCGTTGGTGCGGGGCCTTCCTTCATGTTGAGGCACCCGCCTACCGGGGGGTAGGCCGCGACGGATTTCGGCCAACTAAGCTGGTGCGCGGTAATTGCCGACCCCCTTTCCTCCCAGGAGTACCCCACAGTGAGCCAAGCAGGCCGCCCTGTTGTTCTGATCGCCGACAAGCTCGCCCAGTCGACCGTCGACGCGCTCGGTGACGGTGTCGAGGTCCGCTGGGTCGACGGCCCCGACCGTCCCGCGCTGCTGGCCGCGGTGCCCGAGGCGGATGCCCTCCTCGTCCGCTCGGCGACCACCGTCGACGCCGAAGTGCTCGAGGCCGGGAAGAACCTGAAGATCGTCGCCCGCGCCGGCGTCGGCCTCGACAATGTCGATGTGCCCGCCGCCACCGAGCGCGGCGTCATGGTGGTCAACGCGCCCACCTCCAACATCCACACCGCCGCCGAGCACGCCGTCACGCTGCTGCTGGCCGCGGCCCGCCAGATCCCGGCCGCCGACGCCACCCTGCGCGAGCGCACCTGGGCGCGCAGCAAGTTCAACGGTGTCGAGATCTTCGACAAGACCGTCGGTGTGGTCGGCCTCGGTCGCATCGGCCAGCTGTTCGCCGCGCGTCTCGCCGCCTTCGAGACCAAGGTGATCGCCTACGACCCCTACGTCTCCCCGGCCCGCGCCGCCCAGCTCGGCATCGAACTGCTGCCCCTGGACGAGCTGCTCGAGCGCGCCGATCTGATCTCGGTGCACCTGCCGAAGACCCCGGAGACCAAGGGCATCATCGGCAAGGAAGCCATCGCCAAGACCAAGCCGGGCGTCATCATCGTCAACGCCGCACGCGGTGGGCTGGTCGACGAGCAGGCGCTCGCCGACGCGATCAAGTCGGGTCACGTGCGCGCCGCCGGTCTGGATGTATTCGACACCGAGCCGTGCACCGACAGCCCGCTGTTCGACCTGCCGCAGGTAGTGGTGACCCCGCACTTGGGTGCGTCCACCGCAGAGGCGCAGGACCGTGCGGGCACCGATGTCGCGAAGTCCGTGCTGCTGGCCCTGGCCGGTGAATTCGTGCCGGGTGCGGTGAACGTCACCGGTGGCACCGTCGGCGACGAGGTCGCGCCGTGGCTGGAGATCGTGCGCAAGCAGGGCCACCTGCTCGGTGCGGTGTCCAATGAGCTGCCGGTCAGCGTCGAGGTGCAGGTGCGTGGCGAGCTCGCCGCGCAAGATGTTGCGGTGCTGGAGCTTTCGGCGTTGCGCGGCATCTTCTCCGCGCTGGTCGAGGACCAGGTCACCTTCGTCAACGCCCCCGCGCTGGCCAAGGACCGCGGCATCACCGCCGAGGTCACCAAGGTTTCGGAGAGCCCGAGCCACCGCAGCGTCGTCGACCTGCGCGCGGTCTTCGGCGACGGCAGCACGCTGAATGTGGCGGGCACGCTGACCGAGCCGCAGCAGGTGCAGAAGATCGTCAACATCAACGGCCGCAACTACGACATGCGCGCCGAAGGCCTGAACCTGGCCGTGCTGAACTACGAGGACAAGCCGGGCGCGCTCGGCAAGATCGGCACCAAGCTCGGTGCGGCCGACATCGACATCCTCGCCGCGCAGCTGAGCCAGGATGTCGACAAGGAGGGCGCGACCGTGGTTCTACGTGTGGCCCGCGAAGTCCCCGCCGACGTCCAAGCCGCGATCGCCGAATCCGTCGGTGCGGCCAAGATCGTCCTGGTCGACCTGTTCTGACCACTACCGGCGCCGCGTACGTCGAGCGTGCGCGGCGCCGTCACCTGTGCCGGGCATGACATGTCACGCCGCGTACCGTGACTGCCGGGCTGCGCTGACTGCCCGGCAGCGGCGTGCGGTGCGGGACGAAGTACCGTGGCGGTCGGCAATACTGAACGGAGCCTTGTTGTTATGAAGCTTGCTGTTATCGCCGGTGATGGGATCGGCCCTGAGGTCATCGCGGAGGCGCTCAAGGTGCTCGACGTGGTGCAGCCAGGCGTCGAGAAGACCGAATACGACCTCGGCGCGCGGCGCTATCATGCGACCGGTGAGATTCTGCCGGATTCGGTGCTGCCGGAGCTGAAGCAGCACGATGCGATCCTGCTCGGCGCGATCGGCGACCCGTCGGTGCCCAGCGGTGTGCTCGAGCGCGGACTGTTGCTGCGCACCCGGTTCGCGCTGGATCATCACGTCAACCTGCGTCCGTCGAAGCTGTACCCGGGCGTGACCAGTCCGCTCGCGGGCAATCCGGATATCGACTTCGTGGTCGTGCGCGAAGGCACCGAGGGCCCCTACACCGGCACCGGCGGCGCGATCCGGGTGGAGACCCCACACGAAGTCGCCACCGAGGTCAGCACCAACACCCGCTTCGGCATCGAGCGCGTAGTCCGCTACGCCTTCGCCAAGGCGCAGGCCCGGCGCAAGCACCTGACGCTGGTGCACAAGAACAATGTGCTGACCTTCGCCGGTTCGCTGTGGCAGCGCACGGTCGACGAGGTCGCGGCGGAGTTCCCGGAGGTGCAGACCGCCTACCAGCACATCGATGCCGCCACCATCCACATGGTCAATGACCCGGGCCGCTTCGATGTGATCGTCACCGACAACCTCTTCGGCGACATCATCACCGACCTCGCGGCCGCGGTCAGTGGCGGAATCGGCCTGGCGGCCAGCGGCAATATCGACGCCTCCGGAACCAACCCGAGCATGTTCGAGCCGGTGCACGGCAGTGCCCCCGATATCGCCGGGCAGTCCAAGGCCGATCCGACCGCCGCGATTCTGTCGGTGTCGTTGCTGCTCAACCACCTCGGAAACACCGAAGGTGCCGCTCGCATCGAAGCGGCGGTCGCCAAGGATCTCGTGTCGCGTGGCGGCGCGGCCTCGACTGTCGAGATCGGAGATCGGATCGCCGCGGCGGTCTGACCTGTTCTGCCCGACGGGCCGCACTCGAGCGAGTTCGAGTGCGGGCCTTTCGGCTTCCAGGAACGCGAGGGAGTCCGATGAGCGAGCATCGGGGACCGTATACCGATGTGGATCTGCACCGTTTACCGGACGGCGGTAAGGGTTTCGAGCTCGAGGACGGCTGGTTGATCGCGGTCGCGGGCGGTGCGCGTCACGATTTCGTGGTGCAGCGGCTCGGGCGGCTCATCGATATCGCGGCCGGTGCGGCCGCCGTGCACGTATGTATCGGCGGTGGTTGGGAAGTCAACACGCCCAGCGGCATTCGCAAACCCGATATCGTCGTGGTCCCGAGAGATGTTGCGCGGGCGGCGATTATCGCCGAAACGCCCAGGCTGCTCTCCGGCACGGAGGTGCTGCTCGCCGTGGAGATCGTTGCGCCGGGCGACGGCAGCGAACGCACCGATCGGGTCAGGAAAGTTCGCGAGTACGCGGCCATCGAGATTCCGCAGTACTGGATAGTCGAGCATCATCCGGAGGTCCGGATTCACCGAATGCTGCTCGCGGACCGCGCCTTTCGCGCCCGTCCAACGGTGACGGCAGGAACCGTGTTCACCGCGGCGATCCGAGCCGATCCACCGTTTCGGGTGAGTTTCGATCCGGCCGCCTTGATCGAGATCTGACCTATCCGCGCTCGGTCAGCGCGCTGCCGACCGCCGTGGCCCTGCCACGAATCGAGCCGTGGATGGCGACCGCGATGCCCTCGTGGACTTGCGCCGCGGGCTCGGCGATCGGCTTGATGGCATCGAACACCGCACCGGCGACCGCTCGACGCTGCTGTTCGACGACAGTGGCTGCCGCACTGACGGATTCGGCAACCGCTGGTCCTAGCTCGGTCAGCTGCTCATCGGTGGATTGTGATTTGTGCGTCGGGTTGAAAGGCTGGGCGGCTGCCAGTTGAGCGATGCTGCGGGGCTCGGCGGTGTCGGTGCGTCGGGCGGGTATGGGGTGAAGTCTTGGGGGCACGATTATCTCCTTTGTTGTAAGGGGATTCGGTGAAACAGGGATCAACGGGTCGGTGGGGTCGGAGGCTTCGGCATGTCGGGTGGGGTGGGCATCGGGGGCGGGCTGGGTGGCATGGGCATGTGCGGCGGGGTGGGGAATCCGGGTGGTGTCGGGGGAACGGGAGGGTTGGGCGGCATCGGGGGTGTGGGGAACGCGCCCATCGGGGGCATCGGGCCGCTGAAGCGTTGGAATGCCGCTTGGCGGGAGGTGCCGAGGAGATCGCCGATTTCGGCCCAGGTGTGGCCTTCTTCGCGGGCCTGCCGGGCCAGGGTGTGCAGGATGTCGTCCACGAGTCGACTGAGATTTCGGGTCGCCGTGAGCGCGGCGAGCACCGGCACGCTGGGCCTGCCCTCCTCCGGGCCCAGCACACCCACGACCAGTTCCGCATTGGCGGACAACAACTTTCCGAGCATCGCCCGCTCGCCCTGCGGGTCTACGCGCTGCTGTTCATCAGACATATGTAAAGCCTGACTTGACAACCGCGACCTTGTCAAGGCTGGATTTACATCGCGGGTTGGAGGTGTGAATCCATTGCTTGGCCTAGGGGACGGCGCCTATCGCTACGACCGGCCAGGTTTCGGCGCCGTTCAGTCGAAGATCGGGCGGACAACGTCTCCTCGGATCGGCTTCGATCCTGCGCCGCAGCGCGATCTGAATCCGTGATTCCCTCCGGAGGCGCCCGACGCACATGCATCGCGCCCGCCCCGGCGACCGGAGCGGGCGCGAATTCCTAAGGGGCAGTTATGCAGATCGTCGGCCAGCGGGGACCAACGGAACCGCCGCCATCGCCAGCATGGCGGCCAGCAGATATGCCGCGGGGAAACCGCTGGCGGTGATCAGCGCGCCGAAAACCGGTGGTATGGCGGCCATTGCGAGGTTCTGGCCGGTGTTCTGGATGCCGAGTCCACGTCCACTCCAGAACGGTCCGGCGATTTCGGCGACCGCGGTAAAGGCTAGACCGTTATCGGAGACCGTGATGACCGATGCGGCGATCAGCAGCGGAATCGCGGCCCACCACGC
Source organism: Nocardia pseudovaccinii NBRC 100343 (assembly GCF_001613225.1). Taxonomy (GTDB): domain Bacteria; phylum Actinomycetota; class Actinomycetes; order Mycobacteriales; family Mycobacteriaceae; genus Nocardia; species Nocardia pseudovaccinii. The sequence goes on along the minus strand of NZ_BDBY01000158.1, from coordinate 61,051 downwards.
GTGCGTCCACGCGGCCGAAGCCAAGGCGGCCATAGAGATTACGGCGGCGATGGCGACGGTGCGCAGCGGTCCCAGTCGGCTGCCGACGCGATCGGACCACGCGCCAGCCCCGATTCGTCCTATGGCGCCGAGGAATTGGGTTCCGGTCACCAGAGCGCCCGCCACGGGCAGCGACCAGCCGACGTCACTGTGCAACCACAATAATGCGAAAGTCCATACGGTCCCTTGGGGAATGCACAGCAGCACCGACACCGCATGGATGCGCCACAGCGTTGAATCACCGCGATACGGGTTGGCTCGATCCGCCGCCGCGCCCGCGGGTCGTGGTGGATCGACGATCCCGATCAGGCAGCCCAGCGCGGCGACGCCCGCCATTACCGCGGGCACCAGAACAGCCGTGGAGACCCCGTGCGCGGCCGCGACGGCCGGAATGCTGAGCGCGCCGATGCCGACGCCGATGGGCTGTGCGGTCTGTCGAATACCCATGGCCAGTCCGCGTCGCTGCGGCGGAAACCAGCCGACGATCACCCGGCCGCTTGCCCCGTTGGTACTCGCCGCGCCGACGCCGCCCAGGAACAGCAATGCGCCGAGCAGTACGTGATCGGTGACGGTAGCCGCCGCGATGCCCGCGCCGAACATCAGCAGCGGTCCGCCGACCAGCACCTTGTGCTCACCGATCCGGTCCACGACATATCCCCAGGCGATCAGCGTGCAAACTAGGCCGACCGTCGGCATGGCCACGAGCAGACCCGCGGTAGCCAGCGGCATGCCACCGGCCGTCAGCGCGGGCAATAGAAATGGAACCCCGTGGATGAAGACGGCGCTGGAGGCCTGTGCGAACACGCCGAGGCCGAGCATGGACCACCGTCGGACGTCGTGCATCTGCGTCACGGTCGTAGCCATCGGCCTCACCTCGGAATCTCAAAATATGGGAAGTAGTTCTCATTGTGTGAACATCGCGTCTCACCGTACACCCAGTGGGCAAGCGGATTCCGCTGTGGTTCTGTCGAACTGCTCACATCGCGAGCCGTCGCACCCGTCGCCGCGCGCGGTTCCGGACCGCTCGGTCGGGCGCGTTCGAGCAGGTCGAGGGCGGTCGATAGACTGCGGTGCATGCGTCTAGGTCGAATCGCCAGTCCCGATGGAGTCGCTTTCGTCAGCATTGAAGGGGAGGGGAGCGAGAGCGTCGCCAAGGAGATCGCGGAACATCCGTTCGGTACTCCGACATTCACCGGGCGGAGTTGGCCGCTGGCCGATGTGCGCCTGCTCGCGCCGATTCTGGCCAGCAAGGTGGTCTGCATCGGCAAGAACTACGCCGCGCACGCGGCCGAAATGGGCGGGGTCGCACCGGCGGATCCGGTGATCTTCATGAAGCCGAGCACCTCGATCATCGGCCCGAACGCGTCGATCGTATTGCCGCCCAGCTCATCCCAGGTCGACTACGAGGGCGAGCTCGCGATCGTCATCGGCCGTCCGTGCAAGGACGTGCCCGCCGCCCGCGCACTCGACGTAGTGCTCGGTTACACCGTCGCCAACGATGTGACCGCGCGCGATCAACAGAAGCACGACGGCCAGTGGACCCGGGGCAAGGGCTACGACACCTTCTGCCCGCTCGGCCCGTGGATCGAAACCTCGCTCGACCCTTCGGATCTGGAGATCGTCACCGAAGTCGACGGCGAGGTCCGCCAGCGCAGTCGCACTTCGCTTCTGCTGCACGATATTTCGAAGTTCATCGAGTGGGTGACCACGGTGATGACGCTGCTGCCCGGCGATGTGCTGCTCACCGGAACCCCGGAGGGTGTCGGCCCGCTGCAGGCCGGGCAGAACGTCTCCGTGACCGTCGAGGGCATCGGAACCCTCACCAATCCTGTTGCCGCCAAGCGTTAGTCGAAAGAGAGCCATGACTGAAGTACGGGTCCGCTTCTGCCCGTCACCGACCGGAACGCCGCATGTCGGCCTGGTCCGGACGGCGCTGTTCAACTGGGCGTACGCCCGCCACACCGGCGGCAAGTTCGTCTTCCGCATCGAAGATACCGATGCCGCACGCGATTCCGAAGAATCATACGGTGCGATCCTGGACGCACTGCGCTGGCTCGGCCTCACCTGGGACGAGGGGCCGGAGGTCGGCGGGCCCTATGCGCCCTATCGCCAATCGCAGCGACGCGAGCTGCATATGGAAGTCGTGCGGAATTTGCTGGCGGCCGGTGAAGCGTACGAATCCTTCTCCACCGCCGAGGAAGTCGAGGAGCGCCATCGGGCTGCGGGCCGCGATCCGAAACTCGGCTACGACAACTACGACCGCGATCTCACCCCCGAGGAGATCGAGGCCCATCGGGCCGCCGGACGCCCGGCGGTAATCCGGCTCCGAATGCCAGACGAAGACATCACCTGGCACGATCTCGTGCGCGGCGAAACCACCTTCAAAGCGGGTACCGTGCCCGATTTCGCACTCACTCGCGGTAATGGCGATCCGCTCTATACGCTGGTTAACCCGGTCGACGACGCATTGATGAAGATCACCCATGTGTTGCGCGGCGAGGACATTCTCTCGTCCACTCCGCGTCAAATCGCGCTCTATGCGGCTATGCGCCGGATCGGTGTCGCGGAGTTCACTCCGGAGTTCGGTCATCTGCCGTTCGTGATGGGGCAGGGCAACAAGAAGTTGTCCAAGCGCGATCCGGAGTCGAATCTGTTCGTGCATCGGGATAGAGGATTCATCCCAGAGGGTTTGCTGAATTACCTGGCGCTACTCGGCTGGGGCATCGCGGATGATCGCGATGTTTTCTCGATGGCCGAGATGGTGGCGGCCTTCGATATCTCGAAAGTGAATTCGAATCCGGCCCGTTTCGATCAGAAGAAGGCGGACGCGCTCAACGCCGAACACATCCGATTGCTGGAGCCGGGTGATTTCACGCACCGCTTGCGTGAGTTCCTCACCGAACACGGCCACATCGGTGCCGACATCGACGACAAGTTGTTCGCCGCGGCCGCCGAACTTGTGCAAACCCGGATCGTGGTGTTGTCCGACGCGTGGGATCTGCTGCGTTTCTTGTTCGCGCCCGCGGAAGAGTTCGCGATTGATCCGGCGGCGGGGTCGAAGAACCTCGGTTCCGAAGCCGCCCCGGTATTGGACGCCGCCATTGCCGCGCTGGAGCCGCTGACGGTTTGGACCACTCCCGCTATCGAGGATGCGCTCAAAACCGCGCTCATCGATGATCTGGGGCTCAAACCGCGTAAGGCGTTCGCACCAGTGCGAGTGGCAGTGACGGGTTCGCATATCAGCCCGCCGCTGTACGAATCGCTGGAGCTGCTCGGCCGCGAGACGAGCCTGGCTCGGCTGCGCTCGGCGCGGGACTGGACGGCACCGGCCTGAAAATCCGCCTTTGACCGAAAAATAGGGCGTTGACCAGCCGATTTGTAGTAGACCGTATGCGGTTTGGTACTCTACTTCTCGGCTCGGAACAGGGCCTCGGGTCAGCCGGACACGAGGCCGAACGTCCTGGTCATTGGGGTATGGTGTAATTGGCAACACAGCTGATTCTGGTTCAGCCATTCTAGGTTCGAGTCCTGGTACCCCAGCGGAAATGTTGTTCTTCTCTCGGCGCGCGACCGAAAGTTGTTCAGCATCCGGCGATTTGGTCGCCGAGCTTCGGTCAGCTAAGCTAGCCGAGCTTCCACTGATCGAAAGATCAACCGGAAAGGTCACCCACTGAAATGTGGGGATCGAGTCCTGGCCCCGTCGTCTAGCGGCCTAGGACGCCGCCCTCTCAAGGCGGTAGCGCGGGTTCGAATCCCGTCGGGGCTACGCAGAATGGAAGGCTCATGCTCATGGAGAGCATGAGCCTTTTTCTGCTTCGCATTGTCTTGTGGGGGTGAAACCCCCACACCCCCACCCGGGGGCTTTGCCCCCGGACCCCCGAGTCTGGCCGGGGGCTTTGCCCCGGAACAGCGGGTCGGGGTGCCGTTTGGTATGGGTGCGCTGTTTCCTTTGTGGTGCGGGGCGCTTTGTCGTGCATGTCACTGTTTGGTCGTCCGCACTCACGCGGACCGCGCTGGGGATCTGTTGGGCGTTGCCCTGGTGCGGGCACGCGATCGATGTCCCATGCCCTATGCGCCGGTCACCCGAGTGGCCGGATTAGCGGAGTTGGCCGAGTTGGAGGCGAGTTTCGGGGTACCAAAAGGCCCTCCAGCGGTTCGCTGGAGGGCCTTGGCGGTGGGCCTATCCGCTCTTGCGGCGGAACTCTCGCTTGTGGCTGGCGTTGCCGTGGGGGGAGGTTGCCTTGGATCGGCCGTCGAGGTGGTCGTTCGACTTGGCGTGGTGCTGGTTCTTGCGCTCCAGGGCTTCCTTGAACTTGCGTTTGACGTCTTCGGTGCTCGGTGCCGCCTTGCCGTTGGAACTGTCTGCTTCCGCCATGTCTGCTCCTCGTCGTCGCGGCCGGGTGGCGCGCCAATGGGGCGTCGCCGCGCTGCCGATTCGGGTCGATCAGGGTTGACGCTACTGTGCCGCACCCGGCGTGTCAGGCGGATTTTGCCCGCGTGGCGCGATCAGTCGAGGGGCTGGGCGGTGGTGCCGCCGAGGGGGAGTTGGGGGAGGCCGAGTTTGCGGTGGTCCCAGCTGCGGAGGCGATCCGGGACTACCCGGACCGCTATGCGCTTGTTGAGCATCTGCTCGACGAGCGGTCGGACTTCTTCGCTGTAGGGGCCGGTGTAGCGCTCCCAGACGCTCACGCCGACGGCGAAGAGTTTGTCCGGATCATCGATGATCTCGGCGTGGCCTTCGATCGAGACGCCGCGCAACTGGTCGTAGGTCTGGCCTGCCTCGACCATGCAGGTCACGCGGGGGTCGCGGCCCAGGTTGACTGCCTTTTGCGACTTGGCCTTGGTCTCGAACCAGATCTCGCCGCCGATGAGCGCGTACCACATCGCGGTCAGGTGCGGCGCACCGTTCGGGCCGATGGTGGCCAGCGTCGCGATGCGGCTGCGCTGCAGGAATTCGGAAATCTCGGCGTCGGACATGACGATCTGCGCCCGTTGGTTTACTCCCATGCGCACCAACCTTAGAGGTTTGAAACTAGAACGTGTTACAGCCTCTTGTGGAGTGCGTCCGCGGCGGCGACCAGGTCGGCCGCCCAGCGGGCGCCCGGTCTGCGGCCCATGCGATCGATCGGGCCCGACACCGAGACCGCCGCGATGACGTGGCCCGCGGCGTCACGCACGGGTGCGGAGACGCTGGCCACACCGCTGGCCCGCTCAGCGGCGCTCTGGGCCCAGCCGCGCTTGCGGACCTCGGCCAGCGCCCGCTCACCGAATACCGCATCGGCCAGGATGATGCGCTGCAGTTCCGGATCCGCCCAGGCGACCAGCACCTTGGCCGCCGAACCGGCGGTGAGCGGCAGGCGCGCCCCGATCGGCACGGTGTCGCGCAGGCCGACGGGCGGTTCCAGGGCGGCGATGCAGACCCGCGCATTGCCGTCTCGACAGTAGATCTGGACGCTCTCGCCGGTGATCTCGCGCAAGCGCGGGAGAATGGCCGCGGCGGCCTCGTGCAGTGGATCGGTGGCCCCGGCGGCGAGTTCGGCGAGCGCCGGTCCGGGCCGCCACAGACCGTTGTTGTCGCGGGCGAGCAGCCGGTGCACCTCGAGCCCGACGGCCAGGCGATGGGCGGTGGCCCGGGGCAGTCCGGTGCGGGTGCACAGTTCGTTGAGACCGCATGGGTGCTCCGCGACGGCATATAACACTGACACCGCTTTGTCGAGGACGCCGATACCGCTATGCTGTCTCATAGAACGATATTAGCGTCTCGGATACTGAGAAAGCCACTTAAGGGTCTGCTCGCTCCGGACGCGTCGGAACAGCCAAAAACTTGTGCAGCCGTGAGCGCGCCTCAGCCCGGATCGCGTACCTCGGTTGCTCGTCGGAAAGGTGATCGAGAATGGCCGAGCGCCGCACACTGGCCGAGAAGGTGTGGGAGCAGCATGTCGTCGCCCGCGGAGCGGGCGAGGGCGCCTCGCGGGAGCCCGATCTGATCTACATCGATCTGCACCTCGTACACGAGGTGACCAGCCCGCAGGCCTTCGACGGACTCCGCGCCGCGGGCCGTCCGGTGCGCCGTCCCGATCTCACCATCGCGACCGAGGACCACAACGTCCCGACGATCGATATCGATAAGCCGATCGCCGACCCTATTTCGCGCACCCAGGTCGAAACGCTGCGCCACAATTGCACGGAATTCGGTGTGCGCCTGCATCCGATGGGGGACCTTGATCAGGGCATCGTGCACGTCGTCGGGCCGCAATTGGGTTTGACCCAGCCGGGGATGACCGTGGTGTGCGGCGATAGCCACACCTCCACCCACGGCGCGTTCGGCGCGCTGGCCATGGGCATCGGCACCAGTGAGGTCGAGCACGTCCTTGCCACGCAGACGCTCTCGCTGCGCCCGTTCAAGACCATGGCGATCACTGTCGACGGCCAATTGCCGCCCGGTGTCACGAGTAAGGATCTGATTCTGGCCGTCATCGCCCAGATCGGTACCGGCGGTGGTCAGGGCTATGTGCTCGAGTATCGCGGCGAGGCCATTCGCGCCATGTCGATGGAGGCGCGAATGACGATCTGCAACATGTCGATCGAGGCGGGCGCGCGGGCCGGCATGATCGCTCCTGATGAAACCACCTATGAATTCCTCAAAGGCCGCCCGCACGCGCCGCAGGGAGCCGCCTGGGATGCCGCAGTGGCCGCCTGGGAGGCGCTGAAGACCGATGAGGGCGCCGTTTTCGATGCCGAGGTGCACATCGACGCCGCCGCGCTGAGCCCGTTCGTCACCTGGGGTACCAACCCCGGACAGGGTGCGCCGCTGGGCGAGCAGGTGCCCGATCCCGCGCGGATTACCGACGAGACGGCACGCGAGTCCGCGGAGAAAGCGTTGCGATACATGGATTTGGAGCCGGGTACTCCACTTCGTGATGTATCGGTCGACGCCGTATTCGTCGGTTCGTGCACCAACGGGCGCATCGAGGATTTGCGTGCGGTGGCCGGGATTTTGAAGGGACGCCGCGTCGCCGACGGGGTGCGAATGCTGGTTGTACCGGGATCTATGCGGGTGCGCGCCCAGGCGGAAAAAGAAGGACTGGGCGAGATTTTCACTGCGGCGGGCGCCGAATGGCGTCAGGCGGGCTGCTCGATGTGCCTGGGAATGAATCCCGATCAGCTCGCGCCGGGTCAGCGCTGTGCTTCGACTTCGAACCGTAACTTCGAGGGGCGGCAGGGCAAAGGTGGCCGTACACACCTGGTTTCCCCGCTGGTAGCGGCCGCAACGGCGGTTCGCGGCACCCTGTCCTCGCCTGCGGATCTGGACTGATCAGCGCGCGGACGCCGTTGTGTCCGCGCCGATTCGTGTTCCGGCCGCCCAAATCGTCTAATGACCCAGGAGAATCAGCAAATGGAAGCCTTCACCGTGCACAAGGGGATCGGAGTGCCGCTGCGCCGATCCAATGTCGACACCGATCAGATCATTCCGGCCGTGTACCTGAAGCGGGTGACGCGAACGGGATTCGAGGACGGACTGTTCGCAGCATGGCGATCGGATCCGGACTTCATTCTGAACACCGAACCCTTTAACCGGGGCAGTGTGCTGGTGGCCGGTCCGGACTTCGGTACCGGATCCTCGCGCGAACACGCGGTATGGGCGCTGTCGGACTACGGCTTTCGCGTCGTCATCTCGTCACGCTTCGCCGACATCTTCCGCGGCAATGCGGGCAAGGGCGGACTGTTGGCCGCGCAGATGTCACAGAACGATGTCGAAATGCTCTGGAAGTTGCTCGAGGAACAGCCGGGTCTCGAATTGGTAGTAGACCTCGAGGCGCGCACGGTGACGGCTGGAACCGTCGTGTTGCCGTTCGATATTGATGACTACACACGGTGGCGTCTGCTCGAAGGATTGGACGACATCGGGCTGACACTCCGGCGTAGTGACGTCATCGGCGAGTTCGAAAAGGCAAGGCCAAGTTGGAAACCCACAACCCTTCCGGCGCATATTTCGCAGGCGTAATCACCCGGTAGCGATAGCTGAGTTCGCCTTGGGGCGGTAGCTGGACGTGTGCTAAACCACATGAATTTTGGCGTGGCACATAGACTCTTGCCCAAAGTGGGTTTACCGTGGTACCTAGTCGGTCCGACGACGGGCCATTAGTCTGCGGAGGATTCAATGAACAAGGCGGAACTGATCGACGTTCTGACCGAAAAGTTGGGTACGGACAGGCGCACGGCCACCGCGGCAGTCGAGCATGTGGTCGACACCATCGTGCGTGCGGTGCACAAGGGTCAGAGCGTCACAATCACCGGATTCGGTGTGTTCGAACAGCGTAAGCGTGCGGCTCGTGTCGCGCGGAACCCGCGTACCGGCGAAACCGTGAAGGTGAAGCCCACTTCGGTGCCGGCGTTCCGTCCGGGTGCGCAGTTCAAAGCCGTCATTGCGGGTAAGCAGAAGCTGACCGCGAGCGGCCCTGCGGTAAAGCGCGGCGCGAATGCACCGGTGGCAGCCAAGAAGGCGGCCGCGAAGAAGACGGCGGCCAAGAAGACCGCCGCCAAGAAGACGACCGCCACCAAGGCGCCCGCGAAGAAGACCGCGGCCAAGAAGGCCCCGGCAAAGACAACGGCGCGCAAGGCAACTGCCACCAAGACGGCTGCCAAGAAGGCACCCGCCAAGAAGACCGTCGCCAAGAAGACGACAGCTGCGGCCAAGAAGGCGACGACGGCGGCCAAGAAGACCACCACCGCCGCCAAGAAGACGGTCGCGAAGAAGGCGCCCGCGAAGAAGTCCGCGGCCAAGAAGGCTCCGGCACGTCGCGCGCGCTGACGCTGAAGGTGCACTGCCGCCGGGTGATTCGGCTCCGCTAGGCGGAATCACCGGCAAACCGACTCGAAACGGCCCCGAGGTTCGCCTCGGGGCCGTTTCGGCTGTCTGCGTCGGGATCTGGCGTCGAGAAGCGACCGTATGACGGTTGTGGTCCCCTCGCGGCGTGAGGACTCGTCTGCGGCGTCAGGGCTTGACGATGGCGTCCGAGAGTGACCGGTCGAGGTGGTCGGCGGCGACCAGTCGACCCGAGACGAACGACAGCACCCACACACTGCCCTTGCGGTTGCGCGCCGACGGCAGTGTGATGCCGTCCCGTTGGGCCCACCACTGCAGCAGATCGGGAATTACCTTGCCCTGACTGCAAAGAACGCGCACCGCACGATCCGACACGAGTGATAGGGCGCGTTGTCGAGCCTTGTCCGGCGCTGCGGCATAAGCGGTTTCGGAGAAATCCGGTTCGATGCCGATGGTCGTGCCGAGTTTCTCCGCAAGTGGTTCCATCGTCTGGACACAGCGTAGTGGATCGGCCGAAAAGATCTCGGACGCACCGAATGCCAGCAGATTCGGGACCAACGCATCGGCTTGGGCTCGACCGGCTCGCTCCAGCGGGCGCTGCTCGTCCGGACCGTCGAATCGGTCCCTGCTGCCAGCCTTGGCGTGCCGCACCACAACCAGCGTGCTGGTGGCGGCGGGCAGGCGGGTGAAGGCGCGCATCACCTGGCGGTCCATCGGATACGACAATTGGTCCATCACCCGGTCCAAGGTGTACCAGGACAGCGCGTCGACCTCGGAATTGGCGCTGAATTCACCGCCGGAAACCTCGGCGGCCCAATAGTCCACCCGCTTGAGTTTCCGATGTCCGGGAATCGGATACGTGACGTGCCCGAGGTAGCGACTGAGCCGGCAGTCGAGGCCGGTTTCCTCGCCGACCTCGCGCACGGCGGCGAGCACCGGGGTCTCGCCCGGATCGAGTTTGCCTTTCGGCAGCGACCAATCCTGATACTTGGGGCGGTGCACCACGGCGATCTCGATGGCGCCGGATTCAGCGGACCTTCTACGCCACAACACCGCGCCCGCGGCGTGAATGTTGGCTGTTACCCGAGGATCCCAGAACGGCGCGCCGTCCATCTCGTATCCCGTCGTACCACTCACGACTGCGCCTCGATGGTGCTCGGCTTCGTCGTGCGCGATTGCGCGCTGTATTGATCGTTCACTCGCTGCCGTTCGTTCACGGCTGATCCGGTCTCCGTACTCGCATCATGAATTGCTGGTGGTCGCGTACCTCGACGCCGTTGCTATCGGCGCCGTCGGGTGAGGCATGCCAACTGCCGTCGGCTTGGAGTACCCAGCAGCGCGTGGTCGGATACAGCGCCGAGTCGAAGACCGAGCCCAACTGCTCGCACAGCTTCGGATCCTTCACCTGTGCCATGACTTCCACGCGCCGGTCCAGATTCCGGTGCATCATGTCGGCGCTGCCGATCCAGTATTGGTCCTGGGCCTGGAAGTGCAGAATTCGCGAATGTTCCAGGAAGCGACCGAGAATCGAGCGCACCTCGATGTTCTCGCTCATCCCCTCGACGCCGGGTCGCAGACCACAGATGCCACGCACCACGATCTGCACCGGTATACCGGCCTGAGAAGCTCGGTAGAGCGCGTCGATGACTTGCTCGTCGACAATTGCATTGGCCTTTATCCGGATTCGCGCCGGGACGCCCTGGCGTGCCAGTTCGATCTCGCGCTGGATCCGCTCGATGATTCCGGCGCGCACACCCTGCGGTGCGACAAGCAGGTTGCGGTAGTTGGCCTTTCGCGAGTAACCGGTCAGCGAATTGAACAGATCGGTCAGATCTGCGCCGATTTCCGGTGCGGCGGTGAGCAACCCGACGTCCTCGTAGAGGCGCGCGGTCTTCGGGTTGTAGTTGCCGGTGCCGATATGGCAGTAGCGGCGGATGGTCGAACCCTCGCGACGCACCACCAGGCAGGTCTTGCAGTGCGTCTTGAGGCCGATGAGGCCGTAGACGACATGCACGCCCGCCTGTTCCAGCGCCCGGGCCCATTTGATATTGGCCTGTTCGTCGAAGCGGGCCTTGATCTCGACCAGCGCGACGACCTGTTTACCCGCCTCGGCCGCGTCGATGAGCGCGTTCACGATCGGGGAGTCACCGGAGGTCCGGTACAGGGTCTGTTTGATCGCGAGCACCTGCGGGTCGGCGGCGGCCTGTTCGATGAAGCGCTGCACGCTGGTGGAGAACGAGTCGTAGGGGTGGTGTACCAGCACATCGCCCTCGCGCAGCGCCTGGAAGACATTGCGCGGGGTTTCGCGCTCGCCGAACGCGGGCGGCGTCGCGGGCACATACGGTGCGTCCTTGAGATTGGGCCGGTCCACGCCGTACACCTGCCACAGGCAGGACAGGTCCAGCAGGCCGGGCACCTGGATCACATCGCCGGGATCGACCTCGAGCTCACGCAGCAGCAGATCGAGCATGTGCTCGGTCATATCGTCGGAGACCTCTAGTCGGACCGGCGACCCGAAGCGGCGGCGAGCGAGTTCCCGCTCCAATGCCTGCAGCAGATCCTCGTCGCGATCCTCGTCGACCTCGAAATCGGCATTCCGGGTGATCCGGAACGAGTGGTGTTCGACGACCTTCATACCCGGGAACAGCAGATCGAGGTGCGCGGCGATCAGTTCTTCCATCGGTAGGAAGGCCGCGACCGGGGAGCCGGAGTCGGTGCGCCGCACCCGAACGAAGCGATCGACGTTGTCGGGCACCTTGACGCGGGCGAAATGTTCGCCGCCGGTGGAGGCATCCCTCACCGTCACCGCGAGGTTGAGACTCAGGCCGCTGATGTAGGGGAATGGGTGCGCCGGATCCACCGCGAGCGGGGTGAGTACCGGAAAAACCTGATCCTGGAAGTAGCCCGAGAGACGTTGGCGCTCATCGTTATCCAGATCGGACCAGACGATGACGGCGATGCCCTCGGCGGTCAGCGCGGGCAGTACCGAGTCGAGGAAGACGCGGGCGTGCCGGTCGGCGATCTCCTGGGCGCGCGCCGCGATCAGCTCCAATTGTTCGGTGGGCGAACGGCCGTCGGCCGAACGCACCGAAAGTCCGGTCTCCGCACGGCGTTTGAGACCGGCGACGCGGACCATGTAGAACTCGTCCAGATTGGAGGCGAAGATCGCGAGGAATTTCGCGCGCTCCAACAATGGCAGCGATGCGTCCTCGGCAAGTGCGAGAACTCGGGTGTTGAAGTCGAGCCAACTGAGTTCGCGGTTCAGGTAGCGATCACGTGGCAACCGCTGGGCGTGACCATCCTCGGCCGGCGGTGTCGCGGCGGGCAGTGCGGTCGGCAGCACCTGTTGCTTGACGGTTTCGATATCGCTCATGCCCGCGCCTCGCTGGCACGCGGCACCGACATGCGCGACGCACGCTGGTTCCGGAATAGCTTGCTTCGCTCACTCACGTCAACGATCATCCCCTACGAACCGGGCCGTGTGCAGCCCGACGCCATCATTGCCGTGCGTATCACGCCGGATGTGGCGACCGGCTAGCACACCCGGCGTACCCGCTCGTGAACGTGAATCGGCCAGCCGATGTCGTGCAGCACAGCACCTGTCGAATCGCCCGCGCCGAGCTCGACGGCGCGGTCCAGATCGTCGGCGGTATCGACGTCGAGCCGCAATCCGGGCCAGTCACCGTGCAGGTCGACCGCACCCGCTTCGATGTGTCGACGCGCCGAGCCGGGACCGAAGCGCGGGTCCAGCGGGGCGACGGTATCGCGAACCAATAACGCGGCCGTGCCGCTGCCTGCGTGGTCGACGATGACCGAACGAACGCCGACCGGCGCGGTGGTCAGCATGTCCGAGAGTTCGTCGGGGCGCAAGGCGGGCAGATCCGCCTGCAGGGCCAGCAGCTCGATCGGACCGTGCCGGTGTCGCAATGCGGTGGCCGCGTCGGTGAGCGCGGTGTTCAGGCCGTCCGGATCGGTCGTGTCGATCACCTCGCGGCGGGGTTCGGGATGCACCACCGCCCCGAGCGTGCGCGCCAGTTCGGCGACGACCGGATCCGGGGTCACCACGGTGACCGACGCGATCTGCGGAACCGCCACGGCGGCGGACACGGTGTCGGCGAGCATGGCGAGCACCAGCCGGGCCCGGTGTTCCGGGCGCAGCCGATCGGCCAGACGGCTCTTGGCCCGATCGAGGCTCTTCACCGCGATCACGGCGTGCAACGCATGCGGACGCATGCTGCTAATCCTTCCATGAGTGGTTCCGTGGCATATTGGGCAGATGACGAGGGCGGCAGTGCTGGGCGCGGGATCATGGGGGACCGCGTTCGCGAAGGTGTTGGCGGACGCGGGAACCGACGTCACGATCTGGGCCAGGCGGCCCGAGGTGGCCAAGGCCCTGGCCACGGAACATCGCAATCCGTTCTATCTGCCCGATGTGCAACTACCCAGCGTGCGGGCCACCCACGACCACGCCGAGGCGCTCGACGGCGCGGAAATCGTCGTGCTCGCGGTTCCGTCCCAATCCCTGCGCGCGAATCTCGAGACGTGGCGGGACTCGATCGGGCCGGATGCCGCGCTGCTGAGCCTGGCCAAGGGCATCGAGACCGGCACGCTGCTGCGGATGAGTCAGGTCATCGGTGAAGTCACCGGTGCCGACGAGAGCCGGATCGCGGTATTGTCCGGTCCGAATCTGGCCAAGGAGATCGCCGCCGAGCAGCCCGCGGCCACCGTGATCGCCTGCACCGATGCCGCGCGGGCCGTCGCACTGCAGCGGGTCTGCGCGAACGGCTACTTCCGGCCCTACACCAATACCGATGTGATCGGCTGCGAGATCGGTGGCGCCTGCAAGAACGTCATCGCGCTCGCCTGCGGCATCGCCTCGGGAATGGGGTTGGGCGACAATTCGATTGCCAGCCTGATCACCCGTGGGCTGGCCGAGATCATCCGGCTCGGGGTCGCACTCGGCGCGGAGCCAGTCACGTTGGCCGGACTGGCCGGAGTCGGCGATCTGGTCGCCACCTGTACTTCGCCGCTGTCGCGCAACCGGTCGTTCGGGCATGTGCTCGGGGCGGGCGGGTCAATGGAGGCGGCCCAGGAGGCGACACATGGTCAGGTCGCCGAGGGTGTGAAGTCGTGCACATCGGTGCGGGCGCTGGCCGCGGCGCACGACGTCGAGATGCCGCTGACCACGGGGGTGCACCAGGTATGTCATGAGGGCGTTTCGGTACGCGAGGCGGTCGACAATCTGCTGGGTCGGCGGATCAAACCGGAATAGGAGCGAACGTTATACCCGCACGGGCACGAGGTTGGTTCGGCACCCATACGGGTACGGTTCCGTTCATGACGAACCGGATCAGGGTTGCTGTGGTGTTCGGCGGGCGCAGTAACGAGCACGCCGTCTCGTGTGTGTCGGCCGGTAGCGTGCTGCGCAACCTCGATCCGGAAAAGTACGAGGCCGTGCCCATCGGCATCACTCTCGACGGCGCCTGGGTGCTCGGTGGTTCGGAGGTGGCGTCGCTCGGATTCAAGGACAACGCGCTCCCCGCTGTGGACAGCAGTGGCACCGCGCTCACGCTGGCCGCCGATCCGAGCCGGTCCGGCTCGTTGGTCGCGCTCGATGATCCGAGTGCGGCACTCGGTTCGGTGGATGTGGTCTTCCCTATTCTGCATGGTCCGTTCGGTGAGGACGGCACGCTGCAGGGCATGCTCGAATTGGCCGGGGTGCCGTATGTCGGGCCCGGGGTGCTGGCCAGCGCCGCGGGCATGGACAAGGAATTCACCAAGAAACTGCTCGCCGCGGAGGGGCTGCCGATCGGGCGGCAGTTGGTGCTGCGGCGCGGGACCGACACGCTCGATGCGGATGATCGCGCGCTGCTCGGCCTGCCGGTATTCGTCAAACCGGCGCGCGGTGGCTCCTCGATCGGCATCACCAAGGTCACCGATTGGCGCGAGTTGGACGCGGCGATCGCGACGGCGCGCGAACACGATCCGAAGGTGATCGTGGAGGCGGGCATTGTCGGGCGGGAAGTCGAATGCGGCGTGCTGGAATTTCCGGACGGGCGGGTCGAGGCCAGTGTGGTCGCGGAGATCCGGATGCCCGACGCCGATGCCGCGGCGCCGGAGTTCTACGACTTCGACACCAAATACCTCGACGATGTCTGCGAATTCGATGTTCCGGCGAAACTGGACGACGAAGTATCCGACAGCGTCAGGGAACTCGCGGTGCGGGCGTTCAAAGCGCTCGACTGCCAAGGGTTGGCGCGGGTGGACTTCTTCGTCACGGCCGAGGGGCCGGTGATCAATGAGATCAACACGATGCCCGGCTTCACCTCGATCTCGATGTATCCGCGGATGTGGGAGGCGACCGGAATCGACTACCGGGCACTGGTTTCCACGCTGATCGAAACGGCGCTCGCCCGAGGTACCGGATTGCGGTGAGCGATGCTCGACCTTTTGACCGGACCCGCGGCGTCGCACGTACACCGGGGTGCGGCGCAACGACGCGGGGTGTGAACGTCAGTTCGGCAGCGGGCCGGGATCGATCGGCTGGGCCGGTATGTTGGCGGTGATCGTGTCCGAAACTCCTTGTAGCGGAGTCGGTCCGGATCCGTCGGGGACGGTCAGCGCGATATAGGTCGCGCGGTCGACGGCGAACCAGGTGCTCGCCTTGGCGGCCGCATCGCGGACCTCGAACCATTGCACGCCATTGACGATCTGTAGTGGGGAGGCGCGGTTGAACTCCAACGGTCGCTCCAAACCGCAGCGCAGCACGATGGCGTCGCCGCCGTCCTTGCGCTGCCAGGCGCGAGTCGCGGGGGGAGCCGGTTCCACCAGCGTGGATTTGGAGTAGTCGCCGAGATCGACCGGCAATGCGGGCAGCAGCGCGGCGCACGCCGGACCGTCTGCCGCGGGTGCGGGAACCGGACCGAGAACCAGCGGTTCGCGTTCGGTCGGTGCGCGTAGGGCAAGGACCGCGGCGACCAGAACGGCGACTACCAGCACGACCGGGAGTGCGACCGCGGTCGCGATCAGCGCGGGCGGGTAGCCGCTGGATTCGGTCGCGGGCTCGTCGGCGGTACCGAGGGCCGCGGGTTCGGCACCGGCGGAGGCCGGTTCGGGCTCGGCATCGGACGCTGGGGATGGGCTCTCGGCTCCGCTGTGATCGACGGTGGGCGTGGGTGCTGCCGCAGTGCTGTCCGCAGCCGAATCGGCCGTCCCCTTCGACAGCCCGGCCTCGGACGACTCCGCCTCCGACGAATCCGCCGCCATGCTCACCGGTCCTTCCTGTTCGCGCTGGCAGGGCCCGGTCACCTGGTAGATGGATGCCGCGCTCCGGCCTGGTAGTACTCGATTGCCTTGGAAAGGGTACCCTCGGGGCGATTTCAGCCAGCGCGACGCCGGGAAGGGACAGGTCATCAGCGACAGCACACCGCCGAAGACAGTGCGTGAGCTGGGGGAGTTCGCGCTGATCGAGCGAATCAACTCGGGGCGGGTGCAGGCGCCAGGCGTGCTGCTCGGCCCCGGTGACGACGCCGCCCTGGTGGCCGCGCCGGACGGCCGTTTCGTGGTCACCACCGACATGCTGATCCAGGATCGACATTTCCGGCTCGACTGGTCCGATCCGCGCGATATCGGGCGCAAGGCCATCGCGCAGAATGCCGCCGACGTGGTCGCGATGGGTGCGGTGCCGACCGCATTCGTTGTGGCGTTCGGCTGTCCGGCCGATACGTCGCTCGAGCTGGTGGATGGGCTCACCGACGGGATGTGGGCCGAGGCGCGCCGCGCGGGCGGTTCCATCGCGGGCGGCGATGTGGTGCGCAGCCCGCAGCTGGTCATCTCGGTCACCGCTTTCGGCGATCTGGACGGCCGCGCGCCGATCACCAGAGCCGGTGCACGCGTGGGGGATACGGTCGCGGTGGTCGGTCGCCTCGGCTGGTCCGCAGCCGGGTTGGCGGTGCTCACCGCCGGATTCGATCCGGCAGACGAATTCTTCGCCGAAGCGCTCGCGGCCCATCGGGTTCCACAGCCGCCCTATTCGGCTGTGCTCGCGGTTGTCGCTGATTCCGTTGCCGGAGTGGACAACTCGGGAGCCTCCCGGGCGGACGGCGTGGAGCGCGTCGGGGTGTCGGATCAGAACGCGACGGAGTGCGGGTCCGAGGGCATCATCGGATCCTCCACCGAAGTGCCCGCGATACCCACCGCGCTAACCGACATTTCGGACGGATTGCTCGCGGATCTGGGCCATATCGCCGAGGCGTCCGGCGTCGCCATCGATATCCAATCGATGACATTGCGCGATCCGGCTCTGGCGACGATCGCGCGCCGTCTGGATGCCGATGCGGCGCAATGGATTCTGACCGGCGGCGAGGATCACGCGTTCGTCGGAACCTGGCCCGCGCACCGGGATTTGCCGCCCGGCTGGGTCCCGATCGGACGGGTGCTGGCAGGTCACGGCATCACCGTCGACGGTATGCGACATCCGGGCAATGGGGGCTGGGAATCGTTCAGCGGGGTGGACTCGGCATCCGAGCCCGAGCCACGATAGGTTGTGCGGTCATGGGCGCGAAACCACTGACGGAAATCATGGATCCGGGTTGGGCGAAGGCTCTCGAACCGGTTGCCGAACAGATCTCGGCGATGGGCGAATTCCTGCGCGCGGAGAACGCGGCGGGCCGCGGATATCTACCTGCCGGTGAGAATGTGCTGCGCGCTTTCCAACGCCCGTTCGACGCGGTGCGCGTGCTCATCGTCGGCCAGGATCCGTATCCGACGCCCGGACATCCGATGGGCCTGAGTTTCTCTGTCGCCCCGGATGTTTCGCCGGTGCCGCGCAGCCTCGCCAATATCTTCGCCGAATACAGTAAAGACCTCGGCCACGAGACTCCGTCCAACGGCGACCTGAGCCCGTGGTCGGATCAGGGCGTACTGCTGCTGAACCGAGTCCTGACGGTTTCGCCCGGACAGCCCGCCTCGCACCGTGGCAAGGGCTGGGAGGCGGTCACCGATCAGGCGATTCGTGCGCTGGTGGCCAGGGACGAACCGCTGGTCGCGATCCTGTGGGGTCGAGACGCGCAGACACTGAAACCGCAGCTGGCAGCGGCCGAGGTGCCCTATATCGAATCCGTGCACCCGTCACCACTGTCGGCTTCGCGCGGCTTTTTTGGTTCGCGACCCTTCTCACGAGTGAATGAACTACTCGACGAATTGGGTGCCGAGCCTGTTGACTGGCGCCTGCCCTAGATCTCGGGCGTCGAGGTTAAAACACAGTAGAGGAGCACAATTACATGCAGAACAAGACCGTTCGCGGCGCACTGCGCGGCACCACCGCCACGCTGGCCCTGTGCGCGGCCCTGGCCGGCGGCAGTGCGGCGGCGAATGCGGCCGGGTTGCCGCTCGAGCCCGCCACGGAGACCTCCGCGCCGAAGACCGCCGCTCCGGTCGGCGAGGAATTCACCTCCAATGGCTCCTCGACCATCTCGTCCTCGGTGAATGCCAAGGTCGCGTGCCTGCTGCAGAACACCATCAGCGCGCAGGGCAAGTGGGACTGCTGAGGTCCCATTGACCGGGGCTCGCACGAGCCCCAGCGGTAACTGTGCGATCCTCGGATCGTGAGTAATGCGAACAACCTTCTCGATCCGATCCGGCTGCGGCTGCGCGGTTCGGATGGGATCGAGCTGGCCGCCGACCAGTTCGGCCCGGCGGACGGCCCGCTCGTCCTGTTTCTGCACGGTGGTGGTCAGACCAGACACTCGTGGAAGCAGACCGGTGCGAAGCTGGCCGCCGCCGGGATGCGGGTCGTCACGCTGGACGCGCGCGGCCACGGTGACAGCGAATGGTCGCCGAACGCCGATTACCGGCGCGCCACGATGGTCGCCGACCTGGTCGCGGTCCTCGAACAGCTGGCCACCCCCGCGGTCGTGGTCGGCGCGAGCATGGGCGGTATGACCGGCCTGCTGACTACGGCGGATCCGGGCGGTGCGCCGATTACCGCACTGGTGCTCGTCGACATCGTCACCCGCCCCGAACCCGCCGGTGTCGCGCGGGTGATCGACTTCCTCGGTAAGCATCGCGACGGCTTCGACAGCCTCGAGCAGGCCGCCGATGCGGTCGCGGAATATATGCCGCACCGGCCACGGCCCAAGAACACCGACGGCCTGCTGCGCAATCTGCGCCAGCGCGACGGTCGCTGGTACTGGCATTGGGATCCGGATATGCTCACCCACCGCGTCGAGGATCCGAGCGAGATGGTGCAGCAGCTCGAGGCCGCCGCGCGCGCCCTCACCATTCCCGTGCTGCTGGTGCGCGGCATGCAATCCGATGTGGTGACGCCGGAAGGCGCCGCCGAATTCCAGGCACTGGTGCCGCATGCGCAGTTGGTCGAGATCGGCGGCGCGGCGCATACCGCGGCCGGTGACGACAACGATTCGTTCACCGACGCGGTCGCGAAATTCGTGCTCCAGGTGCGTGGTTAGCTACCGGTTCCGGTAGTCGGGCTTGCGCTTCTCGACGAAGGCATCCACGCCCTCGTGCCCGGCCGGGCTGTTCGCCGCGGCGCTGATGGCATCGCGCTCGTAGTCGAGCTGGTCGCTCAGTGTCGACGAATTCGACCGTGCCAGTAGCGATTTGATGCTCGCGTAGGCGGATCGCGGTCCGGTGGCGAGGGTTCGGGCCACATCCAGTGCCTCGGCCCGCACCTGCTCGTCATCGACGAGCCGACTCAGGATGCCGAGTCGCACCGCCGTTTCGGCGTCGAGAATCGCGTCGGTGAGCAGGATTTCGCGGGCGCGTCCTGCGCCGACGATCCGCGGCAGCGTCCACGACATGCCGCCGTCCGGGCTCAACGCGATCCCCGGATACGCCGGGCGCAGCTTGGTGCTCGGGCCGCCGATCGCGATATCCGCCGCGCACACCAGGCTCATCCCGGCACCGGCCGCCCACCCCTGCACCCCGGCGACGACGGGCACGATGGTCTCGTCGAGCGCGCGCACGAATTCGTGCAGATCCGTGGCGAGGCCGTAGATATGACCGGCGCGATCCTCGGCCGCCGCGAAACCGCGCACATTGCCACCCGCGGAGAAGTTCGGCCCGGCGCCCGTCAGCAGGACGGCTCCGATCTCGCGGTCGGCCGACCGCAATGCCTCAGTGCCCGCGTTGATGCCTGCGAAGTCCAGGGAAGTGCCGTTCGCGGCGGTCGAGATGGTGATCTGTAGTACGCCGTCGACGACGGTGACGTACTCGGTCTGCGTGGAAGTCATGACCAGCACATTAGCTCCCCGCTCCGAGCCGTCTTCCGGTCAGCGGCGGACCATGCGGACTTCGATGGCGGGGGTGAAGGCCTCGATGCGGCTGGTGCCGTCGAGTTCGAAGCCGTGTTTGCGATAAAAGGCCTGGGCGCGTGGGTTCTTCTCGAAGACCCAGAGAGAGCATGGGATGTCGGGTGCGACGGCGGCGCGGATGAGGTCGTGGGCGACGCCGGTGCCGTACCAGGCGGCGCGGACGTAGAGGGCATTGAGTTCGGTTGGGGTGACCGGTGATTCGTCGCGTGACGCGCTCGCACACGAGAAGCCGATCACCTGGTCGTCGGCGAGGGCGACGTAGGCGTTGCCCGGGTTGCGGACCCGGACGCGTTCCCATTGCTCCGCGCGGCGGTCGACCTCGAACGCATCCAGGATGTGGTCGGGGACCAGGCCGCGATAGGCCTCACGCCAGCAGGCGATATGGCATTCGGCGAGGCCGTGGACGTATTCGGCGGTGAGCGGGGCTATGCGCCAGGCGGGCTGGGTCATGGAAACCATCGTTGCCGAGGGCGATCGCCGATGACCAGGGTCCGTAGATGACTACGCCCCGAGCGCCTGGTGGCGTCGGGGCGTATGTCGGTCTCTGGGAAATCAGCCGCGAACGACCTTGCCCGCCTTCAGGCAGGAGGTGCACACGTTCATGCGGCGGGTGTTGCCCGGCGCGACCTGTGCGCGCACGGTCTGGATGTTCGGGTTCCAACGACGGTTGGTACGCCGGTGCGAGTGCGAGACCGACTTCCCGAAGCCGGGGCCCTTGGCGCAGACGTCGCAGACGGCAGCCATAGTCGCGAACTCCTTCATGTCATGTGGGGACCGCCGCACGTCGGCAGCATGTCCGGAAACAATGTCTTAATGCCCTGCCGACTGACGTCGGCCAGCGCGAACCCTCTCGGCCGCGCTAGGCAACCCTGCAAGGGTAGCTGGCGGCGCCCTGATCCACCAAACCGGGTCATGAACCGACGACCCGTGGGCACACCCGATGGTAGTGGATCGGTGTCGCCGATCGACTGTCGGTATCGCCAGCTAACCTGGCCAACGGTGGCAGAACCTTTCGAGCGATCTGCCAGCAGTCGCTTGGGTGCGGGTGGCACGGCGGTGTGAACGATCGCGGAGAGAGGTGGCGGTGCCCGGAGTGCGGGACATGATGGGCGACGGCCCTGACGCGGGTCTGCCTGCCGTTGCCGGTCCGAATGAACTGAACGGCACGGCCCTGCTGCGCTGGGGCCGCATCTGCTTCGAAGGCCTGCGGCAGCACCGCGAGGAGATCAACGCCCTCAACGTCTTCCCCATCGCCGACGCCGACACGGGTACGAACATGCTCGCCACCATGCGAGCGGCAATGCAGGCCGCGGATGCCGCGGTGATCTCGGCGCGCGGGTCCGAGCAACCGGACGGTTTCGCGGCCGACGGTCATGCAACGGATCGAGTTGTCGCCCGGAATGGCGTTGATCGACTCACCCCGCCTGGTCTTGCCGGGCGCGGCAGCTCGCGGAATGGCTTCAGCGCAGCGCCATTGGGTGGAACCGCGGACGGGTATCTCGAACCGGGCGCGCTCTCGACGCACGATGTGGCCGCGGCGATGGCGCGTGGGGCGACGCTCGGGGCGCGTGGGAATTCCGGGATCATCTTGTCGCAGGTGTTGCGGGGTATTGCCGAGGCGGCGCGCGGGGGCCCGCTGACGGCGCAGACGTTGCGTGACGCGCTGGCCACGGCATCGGCGCTGGTTCGGGAATCGCTGAGTGTGCCGGTCGAGGGGACCATCCTGACCGTCCTGGAGCGGGCAGCCGAATGTGCTGCGGCCTCGCCGGAATCCGCCCTGGCCGAGGTGGCGGTGGCGGCGGCCGACGGTGCTGCCGAGGCGCTCGGTGATACGCCCGCTCAGCTCGGCGTGCTACGCGAAGCGGGGGTGGTCGATGCGGGGGCGCGCGGGTTGGTCGTGCTGCTCGACAGCCTGGTCGCGGTCACTCTCGGCCGGACACCCGATCGGCCGGAGTACGCGCGCGGCGCATTCGCATTCGAGTCGAGTGACGATCGCGCCACCGTCCCTGCGCATGCCGATTCCGCACCGCGAGCCGACGCCGAACCGCGCGACACCTGTGCCGAACCTCTGAGCAGTGCCGAACCCCACTTCGAGGTGATGTACCTCCTCTCCGACACCGACGACCGACGAATCGCCCGCCTCCGCGATCGCCTCGCCGACCTCGGCGACTCAGTGGTGGTCGTCGGAGACGGCGCGGGCTCCTGGTCCGCGCACGTCCACTGCACCGACGCGGGCGCCGCCGTCGAGGCAGGCATAGCAACCGGCACCCTGAGCGCCATCCGCATCGAAAGCTTCACCATCACCGCCCGCCTGGCACCCGCGCACTACGACGCGGCCGCGCACTCGGGCAAATTCCCGCACGCCGACCGCGCCGAGGTCGTCACGCGTCCTGACGCAGCCCCCGCCGATGTTGCGGGTCGCGCCGATACCGCCGCGGAGCCGGGGCGCACTGACGCCAGCACGCGTATTGGTGCTGGTCGCGCTGATGGGGCCGCCGTCGATGCTGCGGGTCACGCTGATGCCGCCGTGCAGCTTAGAGGCGTTGCACGCACCGACACGCCCACGCGTGCTGAAGCTCTCGGCACGACCATCGGATCCGGCACAACCGCGCCCATCGGTCCCGATCACGACGGTCCCGCAGACCGCGCTGTCCTGGCCGTCGCATCGGGAGATGGCGCGGCAGCGCTGTTCGAGGCCGGGGGTGCGGTGGTGCTCGGCGGGGACGGGCCGGTGACCAGTGCGGCGCTGCTTGCGGCGATTCGGCGGCTGCCGAATCGGGAGGTGTTGGTGCTGCCGAATGGTGCGCTGCCCGCGCACGAGTTGGTTGCGGTCGGTGTTGCGGCTCGTGACGCGCATCGGGACGTCTTGTTGTTGCCGAGCGGGTCCATGGTGCAAGGGTTGGCGGCGCTGGCGGTGCACGATTGCGGCCGGATCGCGGTGGACGACGCGTTCGCCATGTCGGAAGCGGCGGCCGCGACCCGCTGGGGATCATTGCGTGCCGCGACAGAACGGGCGCTCACCATGGTCGGCACCTGCGAGGCCGGTGATGGGCTGGGGCTGGTCGGTCACGATGTCGTGGTGATCGACCGCGATGTGCCGACCGCTGGCCGGACCCTGCTAGACCGGATGCTCGCCTTCGGCGGTGAGCTGGTCACCCTGCTGATGGGTGTGGCGGCGCCCGGCGAACTCGCGGACGAACTGGCCGCGCATATCGCGAACGGCTTCCCCGGCGTCGAGGTGAGTGTGTATTCCGGTGGGCAGCAAGCGGATCTGGTGCAGATAGGGGTGGAATAGGGATATGGCGACACTCAGCGATCGGCTGGACCACCTGCTCGGCGTGAAGGCGGCCGAGCCGCTCGCCGATGCCTTCGACATGCACACCGTCGAGGATCTGTTGCGGCACTACCCATTGCGCTATGCCACCCAGGGGCAACCGCTCACCCAGGAGCAGCCGGAAGAGGGGGCGCACATCACCGTCATCGGCCGGGTGACGAAAACCGAACTGCGCCCGATGAAGAACCGCAGGGGGCGACTGCTCAAGGTGGCCCTCGACACCGGTTCGGTCGCCCCGATCGATATCACCTTCTTCAACGGAGACAAGGTGAGTTACCTTGTCCGCGAAGGAGTCCGGGCCATGATGTCGGGCACCGTGCACTGGTGGCGCCCGGACCGCTGGAACCTCTCACATCCCGACTATCTGATCCTGCCCGAGAAGGAAGAGGATTCGATCGAGAACCTCACCTCGGTGCGCGGCGGGGGCGCCTTGCGCGGATTGGCGCAGAGCGCGAAAGGTAAAGGGGGAGTGGATGTCTCGTTCTTCGAACGGGAATACATCCCGGTATACCCGGCGACCGCGAAAGTGCAGAGCTGGGATCTGCTCGCCTGCGTCCGGCAGGTACTCGACCAGCTCGACCCGATCGACGATCCGCTGCCGAGCGAGCTGCGCGACGACCGCGCGCTGATGAAGATCTCCGACGCGCTGCGCCTGATCCACCTGCCCGAACGCAAGTCCGATATCGAACAGGCCAGGGAGCGTTTGCGTTTCGACGAGGCGCTGGCCCTGCAGCTGGTCCTCGCCGAGCGGCGACACGACGCGGAGGCGCGAGCGGCCCGGCCGTGTCCGCCCCGATCCGACGGTATCGCGGCGGCTTTCGATACCCGCCTGCCCTTCGAACTGACCGAGGGGCAGCAGCAGGTGATCGCGGAGATCTCCGACGATCTCGGGCGCAGTCATCCGATGCATCGGCTACTGCAGGGTGAGGTGGGTTCGGGCAAGACCATCGTCGCACTGCACGCCATGCTGCAAGTGGTCGACGCCGGTCAGCAGTGCGCGCTGCTCGCGCCCACGGAAGTCCTTGCCGCCCAACACTATCGGTCGCTGCGCGCGATGCTGGGTGATCTCGGAACCGCGGGTGAACTCGGCGCCGCCGACAACGCGACCAAGGTCGTGCTGGTGACCGGCTCGATGTCGGCGTCGGCGAAGAAGGCCGCGCTACTCGATGCGGTCACCGGCGAGGCGGGCATCGTGATCGGCACGCACGCGCTCATCCAGGACGCGGTGGAGTTCTTCGATCTCGGCATGGTGATCGTCGACGAACAGCATCGGTTCGGCGTCGAACAGCGGGACGCGTTGCGCGCCAAGGCGAAATCCGGAACCAGCCCGCATCTGCTCGTCATGACCGCGACCCCGATTCCCCGCACCATCGCCATGACCACCCTCGGTGATCTCGAGACCTCGACCCTCACCCAGCTGCCGCGCGGCCGTTCGCCGATCGTGTCGAAGGTGGTGCCGCGCAAACAGCATCCGAACTGGGTCGATCGGGCCTGGGAACGCATCCTCGAGGAGGTCGGCGCCGGTCGGCAGGCCTATGTGGTGTGCTCGCGCATCGGCGACGACGAGGAGAACGGCAAGGGCCGCAACGGAAAGAAGGCAGCTAAGGCAGAGGAGAAGGAAGGTCCGACCACGGCTGCGGCGCTCGAGGTCTTCGACATGCTGCGCACCGGTCCGCTCGCGAGCGTCCGGGTCGGCCTGCTGCACGGCAGGCTCCCGACCGATGAAAAAGACCAGGTGATGCGTGCATTCAACGATGGCGACATCGATGTGCTCGTCTGCACCACGGTCGTGGAGGTCGGCGTCGACGTGCCGAATGCGACCGTCATGGTCATCGTGGACGCGGACCGCTTCGGTGTCAGCCAGCTGCATCAGTTGCGCGGTCGCATCGGCCGCGGCAAACACCCCGGCCTGTGCCTGCTCATCACCGACGCCGGTCCGACCGGCACCGCGATGGCCCGCCTCGACGCCGTCGCCGCCACCACGGACGGCTTCGAACTCGCCGTCCTCGACCTGCGCCAACGCCGCGAAGGCGACGTCCTCGGCGCCGCCCAATCCGGCACCGCCCGCTCCCTGCGCCTGCTCTCCCTACTCGACGACCTCGAAGTCATCACCGCCGCCCAAGACCTCGCCCGCCAACTGGTCGAATCCGACCCGGGCCTACACCACCACCCAGGCCTGGCCACCATGATGCACGCCGCCGTAGACGCCGAACGCCTCGAATACCTTGCGAAGTCCTGATCGAGAATGCGCTGATGGAGCGGCCTTCTCGACGATTGCCTGCACCAGCGCATGGTGATCAATTGTCCGGAACTAGCGCAGGACTCGGGGGTAGGGCAGATCCGTGCTGATGTGCTCGGTGACTGCGAGGGGGCTGCCGATCTGCGGGAAGGCGCGCTGTGGGCAGGAGGGGCGCTCGCAGACCTTGCAGCCCGCGCCGATCGGCACCGCTGCGGCCGGACTGTCGAGGTGTAGGCCGTTCGAATACACGAGCCGGTCGGCGTATTCGATATCGCAACCTAGACCGATCGCGAAATCCTTTGTCGCTGTGCTGAATCCGTGGGGTCCCGCCAGCGCGGTGCGGGCGATCCAGAGGTAGCGTCGGCCATCGGGCATCGCCGCCATCTGGGTCAGGATGCGGCCAGGATTGGCGAATGCCTCGTGCACCACCCACAGCGGGCAGCTGCCCCCGACCCGCGAGAAATGGAATGCCGTGGCGGACTGGCGTTTCGAGATATTGCCCGCCCGGTCGGTGCGCACCAGGAAGAACGGAACGCCGCGCTGCCCCTGCCGCTGCAGGGTGCTCAACCGGTGGCAGATGGTCTCGAAGCCGACCTCGAAACGCAGACTGAGCAGATCGATGTCGTAGCGCAGTTCCTCGGCCGACCGCAGAAAGCGGCCGTACGGCAGCACCAGCGCGCCCGCGAAGTAATTTGCCAACCCGATGCGCGCCAACGTCCTGGATTCGCCGGTGAGCGACGGTGTTTCGGCGAGTACGGCATCCAGATCCTTGCCGTACAGCAGAAAACCGAGGGTCGTGGCAATTTGAAATGCGCGCTGCCCGGGACGCAGCCGCCGCGCCAGCGTCAGCGTGCGGCTGTCCGGATCGTAATGCCGTTTCGGGATGGACGGATCCGCGCCGTCACCGCGTACCAGCACGGTGACCCCGGCGCGCTCCTCGGCCACCCTAGCGAGTTGCCGATCGAGTGACCCGATGCTCAGACCGCACTCCTCGAAGAGCTGTTCGGCCGCATGATCGAGCTGCGCGATGTGATTGTGGTGGTCGTAGAAGAAATCCCGCACATCCTCATACGGCATGGGCACGCCGGGTGCGCCCGTCGGCGCGGCCACCCGTGCGGAGAGCAGATCGAGTTGATCTGTCGCCGCGCGTAATCGCCGATGCATCGCGACGACGATTCGGGAGACCTCCGGCAGTCGCGTCGCAAGTTCCTCCACCTCGGTCAGTGGCGCGCTGTCACCGCCCGCCGCGTCGACGAGCACCTCGTGCAGATCCGAGACCAGCCGGGCATCGGAGTCGGCCGCGAAGAATTGCACGTCGAGGTCGAAGGTGGAGTTGAGCTTCAGCAGCACCGGAATGGTGAGCGGTCGCTGGTCGCGCTCGAGCTGGTTCAGGTAGCTGGGCGATAGATCCAGGGATTTCGCCAGTGCCGCCTGGGTCATTCGCCGTTCCTCGCGCAACCGTCTTAGTCGGGCGCCCGCGTACATCTTGCGCACCGCAAGATGGTAGCCCTCGGAATTCGCAATCATCGCAAAATGGAGGATTCTCGCCCGCAGAAATCTGCTATTGCAAGGGATTTTGCCGAAGATCAATCCTGCGTAGCGTGCGAAGTAGGGCCGCTGGCCCGTCTGGAACCGGAGGATGGATGAAAACCCACATCGTACGCGCCCGCGCCGCTGCCGCGGACTTTCCGCGCACAGAACATTTGGCCACCAGAATTGCCGAGGTCGCCGCGGATCCGGTCGAGGTGACCGCCGAGGTCAGCGCGATGATCGTGAACCGGATCATCGA
The DNA here is from genome assembly GCF_001613225.1 of Nocardia pseudovaccinii NBRC 100343. Lineage (GTDB taxonomy): Bacteria > Actinomycetota > Actinomycetes > Mycobacteriales > Mycobacteriaceae > Nocardia > Nocardia pseudovaccinii. The sequence continues at coordinate 33,490 of NZ_BDBY01000158.1, read as the reverse complement.
CAACGCCGCCGTCGCGGCGGCCGCGCTGGTCCGCCGCCCCGTGACGAATGCACGGGCGCAGGCACTCGCACAGCCGGATGCGCGTCGATCGGGCGCCACGGTTTTCGGCTTGCCGCCGCAGCGCCGGGTGTCACCGGAGTGGGCCGCGTGGGCGAACGGAGTCGCGGTGCGCGAACTCGACTTTCACGACACCTTTCTCGCCGCCGAGTACTCCCATCCGGGCGACAATATTCCGCCGATCCTCGCCGTCGCCCAGCACACCGGTCGCGGTGGTGCCGCGTTGATCCGCGGCCTGGCCACCGGTTACGAGATCCAGATCGACCTGGTGCGCGGAATCTGCCTGCACGAACACAAGATCGATCACGTCGCACATCTCGGTCCATCGGCCGCCGCGGGCATCGGGACGCTACTGGACCTGGACACCGAGACGATCTATCAGGCGATCGGGCAGGCGCTGCACACCACCACCGCCACCCGGCAGTCGCGCAAGGGCGAGATCTCCAGCTGGAAGGCATATGCTCCCGCATTCGCCGGAAAAATGGCGGTGGAGGCAGTCGATCGGGCCATGCGCGGCGAGGGTGCGCCCGCACCGATCTGGGAGGGGGCGGACGGCGTCATCGCGTGGTTGCTCGGTGGGCCGGAAGCGGAATATCAGGTGCCGCTGCCGAGCCCGGGCGAGGCGAAGCGGGCCATCCTCGACAGCTACACCAAAGAGCATTCGGCCGAGTACCAGAGCCAAGCGCCCATCGATCTCGCGCGCCGAATGCGGGCGCGCATCGGCGACCTCGATCAGATCGCCACCATCGTGCTGCATACCAGCCACCACACGCACGTGGTCATCGGCACGGGCTCCGGTGATCCGCAGAAGTTCGATCCGCACGCCAGCCGCGAGACGCTCGACCATTCCGTTCCTTATATATTCGCGGTCGCGCTACAGGACGGCGGTTGGCAGCATGAGCGGTCCTACGCACCCGAGCGGGCACGTCGGGCGGATACCGTCGCGCTGTGGCGCAAGATCTCGACGGTCGAGGATCCGGAATGGACGCGCCGCTATCACGCCACCGATCCCAACGAAAAGGCCTTCGGGGCACGGGCGGTCGTGACGCTGAAGAGTGGCGAGACGATTGTCGATGAGCTCGCGGTGGCGGATGCGCATCCGCTGGGTGCGCGGCCGTTCGCGCGCGAGCAGTACATCGCGAAGTTCCGCACACTGGCCGAGGGTGTGATCGAACCCGCGGAGCAGGACCGTTTTCTGGATGCGGTGCAGCGCACGCCGGAGTTGGCCCCCGGGGAACTGGATCAGCTGACGTTCACGGTTTCGCCCGAGGTCATGGGGCGGGCACCGCAAGTACGCGCGGGGATCTTCTGATGTCGGCGCTACCCTTCGCCCCAGATCAGCGCCTGCGCGGCGATCACATCGGTGCCGTTGAAGGTGAGGGTGGGCGATCCGTGCAGCCGGTAGCCCTGATCGAGCAGGCCGCTGACCCGTTCGCAGAAGGTGGCGTCGTCGACGCCGGTGATCAGCCGATAGCGCAGGGGACGATCTTCGGGCCCACCCGTCTCCCGACCGCCACCCCTCATGGAATCGCTGCGCGATGCTGCTCTCATCTGCTCAGCCTAGGACGGTGGTCGCGATGACCGGACTGCTCGCCGCCGCCACGAGCGCTGCCGACAAACGTGTGGCACTGCGCGCCGGGTTGGCCTCCGGGCAAATCCAGCGCTGGCCGGGAGCCTTCAACCCGTTGGTGGCCAAGCTGATTCAGGAGCTCGGCTTCGAGGGCGTCTATGTCTCCGGCGCGGTGGTATCTGCCGAACTCGCATTGCCGGATATCGGCCTGACCACCCTCACCGAGGTGACTGCGCGGGGACAGCAGATCGCGCGGGTGACCGACCTGCCCGTGCTGATCGATGCCGATACCGGCTTCGGCGAGCCGATGAACGCGGCGCGCACGGTGACCCTGCTGGAAGATGCCGGGCTCGCTGGCTGCCATATCGAAGACCAGGTGAATCCCAAGCGCTGTGGGCATCTCGACGGCAAAGCCGTGGTTCCGGTCGATGAGATGGTCCGTCGGTTGCGTGCCGCGGTCTCGGCCCGCAGGGACCCGAACTTCGTGGTCTGCGCGCGCACCGATGCGCGCGGGACCGACGGGCTGGATGCGGCGATCGATCGGGCCAAGGCGTACGCCGACGCGGGTGCCGACCTCATCTTCACCGAGGCACTCGCCGATGCCTCCGAATTCGCGAAGTTCCGTGCTGCGGTGACTATTCCATTGCTTGCGAATATGACCGAGTTCGGCAAGTCGGAATTGCTATCGGCTCCGGTACTGGCGGATCTCGGCTATAACGCCGTCATCTATCCGGTGACCACGCTGCGCCTGGCGATGTTCGCCGTCGAGCGTGGTCTGCGTGAAATTGCGGCCACCGGAACGCAATCCGGACTGGTCGACGAGATGCAGCATCGGGCGCGACTCTACGAATTACTCGACTACCAGCAGTACAACGACTTCGATTCCGGAATATTCAATTTTACCGTGAGCGAGCGTAGCGAGCGAACCATAAGCACAGCGCGCTTCGCGCATGACGGAGCCGAGCGCCAGCGCGGCGGAGGAGTGAGCGAGTTGAACGATGACTGAAATCAAGAAGGGCCTGGCCGGGGTGGTGGTCGATACCACCAGCATCTCCAAGGTTGTGCCCGAGACGAATTCGCTGACCTATCGCGGCTATACCGTGCAGGATCTGGCTCGGCACTGCGGTTTCGAGGAGGTCGCCTATCTGCTGTGGTACGGCGAACTGCCCGACGCCGCCCAACTCCAACTGTTGTGTCAGCGTGAACGTGCCCAGCGACGCATCGATCGCTCGATCCTGTCGCTCATCGAGAAAATGCCGCAGAACTGTCATCCGATGGATGTGGTCCGGACCGTGGTCAGCTACCTCGGTGCGGAGGACGCGGAACTCGATGCCGCACAAGGTGATCGGGCATTGTTGGCGAAGGCGTTACGGCTCACCGCGGTGTTGCCCACGGTCGTCGCCGCTGACATGCGCCGCCGTCGTGGACTGGATCCTATTGCGCCGCATTCACATCTCGGCTTCGCCGAGAACTTTCTGAACATGTGCTTCGGCAAGGTGCCGGATTCGCGCATTGTGCGCGCCTTCGAGATTTCACTGATCCTCTACGCGGAGCACAGTTTCAACGCATCCACCTTCGCCGCGCGTGTGGTCACCTCGACCCGGTCGGATATGTACAGTGCGATCACCGCCGCGATCGGTGCCCTCAAGGGTCCGCTGCACGGCGGTGCCAACGAGGCCGTCATGCGCACGATGCTGGAGATCGGTGAGCCCGAACTGGCAGCGGAGTGGTTGCGCGCCAAGCTGTCCGGCAAACAGAAAGTCATGGGGTTCGGGCATCGCGTGTACAAGAACGGCGACTCGCGGGTGCCGACGATGCGCGAGGCTCTCGACCAAGTCGTGCAGGTGACCGGTGGCCAGCGCTGGTTGCGCATGTACACCGCATTGGAGCAGGCCATGGCCGAGGCCACCGGCATCGAACCCAACCTCGACTTCCCGGCCGGACCCGCCTACTACCTGATGGGCTTCGACATCGAGATGTTCACGCCGATCTTCGTGCTGAGTCGCATCACCGGCTGGACCGCTCACATCATCGAGCAGTCCGCCGCCAATGCCCTGATCCGTCCGTTGTCCGAATACGTCGGGGTGCCGCAGCGCGAACTGCTGGTCTCGGGCTGATCCTGGCGCAACCAAGCAATTGTTTGGTGTAATCGGGGCGATCGAATCGACCGATGTGCCCGATCCCATCGGCGCAAGGAAGCGAGCGAACGAATGCCGAGCCCCGACGAAATCGTCACCGCCATGTGCCGCAGCTGGGCCGATCCCGACCCGGACCGGATCAGCGCCTTCTTCGCCGAAGACGCCGTCTACCACAACATTCCGATGGAACCGATCAACGGTCGCGCTGCCATCCGCGATTTCATCGCCGGTTTCCTCAGCACCTTCGAATCCATCGAATTCGACGTGCACCACCAGGTCGCTGCCGGGAATATTGTCATGAACGAACGCACCGATATCCTGCGTGGCCTGGGCAAAGACACACCGCTGCCGGTGGTGGGTGTCTTCGAGGTCGCCGACGGCGCCATCACCGCCTGGCGCGACTACTTCGATATGGCCGCCATCAATCGCGCCTTCGGAACCGAGCCCGCGGCGGAATAGTCGAGGGAATCGGCGGAACCGAATCGGTCGGCCATGCGTCGAATAGGACATCGGGGGTGATATCTGATGGCGACGTATGAGGAGGGGTTACGCATGGATCGTTGCTCGGAATGTCATACAGGCTGGCGGCGGGGACTGAGCGCACGGTCGCGCCTGCGGCCGATGGTCCGCAACGGCGAAAGTTGTGAGAGGTACACGCCGCGCCGTCGGCTCCGGCCTTTTCCTGGGGCCGAATCTCATTGATATGCAGCCTGATAGCGCGGTGATCACACCGCGCTATCAGGCTGCGCGGTCATCTGGCAGGATCTGCGGATGCGTCGATTGGGGGGCGGGGTAGCTCGCTGGGGACGGCGAGCCCGCTGTCGATGTCGGGGTGTTCGCGGAGGGGCGGCGGGGCGCTGTGGATGCCAGCGTAGACGCTGTTGGGAGCGGTCCCCAGGCGGCGTGAACACGGGCGCGTGCGCTCGCCCTCCTACATCGAGGAGGACGAGCGCACTATCCGCTTAGCGCACCGCCGCCGCAGCAGCGACCAAATTGCGCAGTGACGCCTCGACCTCGACTGGTCCACGCGTCTTCAATCCGCAGTCCGGATTGACCCAAAGCCGTTCGGCGGGAACGGCCTTCAGTGCGGCGCGCAGGGCGGCGGTGATCTCCTCCACGCTCGGCACCCGCGGTGAGTGGATGTCGTACACGCCCGGTCCGACACCGAGATCGAAGCCTGCGGCATTCAAATCGTCGAGCACCTCCATATGCGAGCGCGCCGCCTCGATCGAGGTCACATCGGCATCCAATCCGGCGATCGCATCGATGACCTCACCGAATTCCGAATAGCAGAGATGGGTGTGGATCTGCGTGGCATCCGAAACCCCGGAGGTCGCCAACCGGAAAGCGCCGACCGACCATTCCAGGTACTCGCCCTGATCGGCCGCGCGCAGCGGCAGCAATTCCCGCAGCGCGGGCTCGTCGACCTGGATGATCCGAATGCCCGCGGCCTGTAGATCGACCGTCTCGTCCCGGATCGCCAGCGCCACTTGACGTGCCGAATCCGCCAGTGGTTGGTCATCGCGGACGAACGACCAGGCCAGAATCGTCACCGGGCCGGTCAGCATGCCCTTGACCGGCTTATCGGTCAACGATTGCGCATAGCCGATCCAATCCACGGTCATCGGCGCGGGCCGCGCCACATCGCCGAACAGAATCGGCGGCCGCACGCAACGCGTTCCGTAGGACTGCACCCAGCCCGCGTCGGTGGCGGCGAATCCGTCGAGTTGCTCGGCGAAGTACTGCACCATGTCATTGCGCTCCGGCTCGCCGTGCACCAGTACGTCCAGGCCCAGCTGCTCTTGCAACGCGATGACATCCGCGATCTCGGACCGCATCCGTCGCACATACTCGGGCTTGTCGATCTCGCCCTTGCGCAGTGCCGCACGCGCCAGCCGGATCGCCGAAGTCTGCGGATACGAGCCGATCGTCGTGGTCGGCAGCGATGGCAACCGCAGCCGCTCGGCTTGCAATGCCCGTCGCTGTTGCGCGGGTGCCCGCCGAGTCGCATCCGCACCGAGCGTGGCCAGCCGCGCCCGCACCTGCGAATTGTCCAACCGAGGATCGGTGCGCCTGGTGGCGAGAGCGGCACGGACCGTGGTCAATTCGTCGGCGATCGCCTCGGGTCCCGCGCTCAGTCCGGTCGCGAGCAACCGCACCTCGGCGACCTTCTGCGCACCGAACGCCAACCACGAACGCAGCCGCTCGTCGAGGCCGGTTTCGCTCGCCAAGCTGTATGGCACGTGCAGCAATGAGCAGGAACTCGACACCGCAACGGATTTCGCGCATCCCAGCAGCGTGCCGAGCGTCGCCAAAGCCTTTTCCAGATCGGCCCGCCACACATTCCGACCGTCGACCACACCCGCCACCAGCAGCTTGTTCGCCAGCGACGGCACACCGGACAGATCGGCGTCAACCGTGAAATCCAGTGCGATACCTTCGATTTCGGTTTCGGCCAAGCCGCTCAACGCCGCACCTGGCCTGCCGAAGTACGTGGCCACCAGCAGCGCGGGGCGATCCGTCGTGGCCGACAGTTCAGCGTAGGTCCGCCGTACGAGTTCGACCTCGTCAGCGGTCAGGTCGGTGACCAAGATCGGTTCGTCGAGTTGTACCCATTCCGCGCCCGCCACGGCAAGCAGCCGCAGCAGCTCCCGGTAGAGCGGCACCAACTCGTCGAGGCGATCCAGCGCCGCACCGCCGGTCGCCTTCGCGAGCTTCAGGAAGGTGATGGGTCCGACCACCACCGGCCGCGCAGGAACCCCCAGTGCGAGCGCCTCCCGCAGCTCGTCCAGCACCTTGGCTGGATCCAGCGAGAACACCGTCTCCGGAGCGATTTCCGGCACCAGATAGTGGTAATTGGTATCGAACCATTTGGTCATCTCGAGGGGTTCGACCGTGTCGGTGCCGCGTGCCGCCGCGAAATAGCGATCCAGCGGATCGGCGATTCCGGCCACCCGGGGTGGCAGCGCGCCGAGCAGCACTGCGGTATCGAGCACCTGGTCGTAATAGGAGAAGGTGCCGATGGGGATGGAATCCATTCCGGCGCTTTGTAATTCGGCCAGCTGATCGCGCCGCAGGTCGCGGGCGATCGCGTGCAGTCGCTCCGCGTCGATGCGTCCGGCCCAGTAGGATTCGGTGGCGCGCTTGAGCTCACGGCGCGGCCCCACCCGCGGGAGACCGAGAACCGTCGCGGTGAACGGGTTATGCGTAACAGTCACGAATTTCTCCAGTGCTGAGATCGAAGACCATCGCCCTACGAGCTAGCGGAGACCGAGTGACGTGCCGGTGCACCAACGGAGCCCGACAATCGCACAGAGGTCCGCGCGCCCAATCCACGAGGCGGTGGCCGCCGGATACAGCGTATCCGACACGGCTGGCAGGTCTTCGGACTTGCGGGCACGGGCCTTCTGGCCGACCCCGTACGGGGCTCACCTACTGGCCGTCGCTTCCCGGGTATCCACCCAGTGCTGATGACGGCGGTCGTTCCTGCATACCGCTGCGGGACAGTCCCGGATTCTCACCGGGTTCCCTCTCGTCCGCGCACCGGTTACGCCGATCCGCGAACTCGACTCCGTGACGCGACGTCGGGGCTCCATCTCGTCTGCGCACGGCGAACCAGCTGCGTCAACCAGCATAGGCGGCCGCGCAATCGGATTGTCACCGCGTTCGATGTGTCGCGCGTTTGCGAAGTTGTCGCCAGGTGCTCTCCAGTCGACGGTGGCGCCCGTCCGCACTTGTGACCGCGACGGACGGTGAGATGTGTCGGTGGGATGAACAAAACTTTGCAACTCTGCTAGGACTCGTTGTGAAGTTTCCGTTAATGGGACTTCCCTGTCAGCCCGCGATTCCGGGCCGGGTACCTTAGTTCAATGTTCTCGAAAGTCTTGGTTGCCAACCGTGGCGAGATCGCCATCCGCGCCTTCCGCGCGGCCTACGAACTCGGCATCGGGACGGTCGCCGTCTTCCCGTACGAGGACCGCAACTCGGTCCACCGGTTGAAGGCCGCGGAGTCCTACCAGATCGGCGAAGAGGGGCACCCGGTCCGGGCGTACCTGTCGATAGAGGCGATCATCGAGGCGGCCAAGTCCGCGGGCGCCGACGCGATTTACCCCGGTTACGGCTTCCTGTCCGAGAACCCGGACCTCGCGGCGGCCTGTGCGCGCGAGGGCATCACCTTCATCGGTCCGTCGGCTGAAGTACTCGAACTGGCTGGTAACAAGGCCCGCGCGATCGAGGCGGCGCGGGAGGCGGGTCTGCCGGTGCTGAAATCCAGCGCGCCGTCGGCCGACGTGGACGAGCTGCTGGTCGCATCCGAGGCACTGGAGTATCCGATCTTCGTGAAGGCCGTCGCGGGTGGCGGTGGCCGCGGCATGCGGCGGGTCGCCGATCCCGCGCAGCTGCGCGAATCGATCGAGGCCGCGTCTCGTGAGGCGGAGTCGGCCTTCGGTGATCCGACCGTGTTCCTTGAACAGGCCGTGGTGAACCCGCGCCATATCGAGGTGCAGATCCTGGCCGACCAGCACGGCAACGTCATGCACCTGTTCGAACGCGACTGTTCGGTGCAGCGCCGCCATCAGAAGGTGATCGAGCTAGCGCCCGCCCCGAACCTGGATCCCGCACTGCGCGAACGTATCTGCAACGACGCGGTGGCCTTCGCCCGTCAGATCGGCTACAGCTGCGCGGGCACCGTCGAATTCCTGCTCGACGAGCGCGGCAACCACGTCTTCATCGAGATGAACCCGCGCATTCAGGTCGAGCACACGGTGACCGAGGAGATCACCGATGTCGATCTGGTGCAGTCCCAGCTGCGCATCGCGGCGGGGGAGAGCCTCGAACAGCTCGGTCTGAGCCAGGACAAGGTCGCCATTCGCGGTGCGGCCCTGCAGTGCCGGATCACCACCGAGGATCCGGCCAACGGCTTCCGCCCCGACACCGGCCGCATCACCGCCTACCGCACCCCCGGCGGCGCGGGCATCCGCCTCGACGGCGGCGCGAACCTGGGCGCGGAGATCGGCGCCTACTTCGACTCGATGCTGGTCAAGCTCACCTGCCGCGGCCGCGATCTGCCCGCCGCCGTGGCCAGAGCCAGCCGCGCGCTCGCGGAATTCCGTATCCGCGGCGTCACCACCAATATTCCGTTCCTGCTCGCGGTGCTCGACGATCCGGACTTCAAGGCGGGCCGGGTTACCACCTCGTTCATCGATGAGCGCCCGCAGTTGCTGACCCTGCGCGGTTCGGCCGACCGCGGCACCAGGATCCTGAACTACCTGGCCGATATCACGGTGAACAAGCCGCACGGTGAGCGTCCGACCACGGTGTACCCGCACGACAAGCTGCCCGCGATCGATCTGAGCGTGCCGCCGCCGGATGGTTCCCGTCAGCGGCTGCTGCGCCTGGGCCCGGAGGGTTTCGCGCAGGCGCTGCGTGAGCAGAAGGCCGTCGGCGTCACCGACACCACCTTCCGCGACGCACACCAGTCGCTGCTGGCCACTCGGGTGCGTACCAATGGCCTGCTCGGTGTCGCCGGGCATGTCGCGCGCCTGACACCGGAACTGCTGTCGATCGAGGCATGGGGCGGCGCGACTTACGATGTGGCGCTGCGCTTCCTGTACGAGGACCCGTGGGAGCGGCTGGCCGCGCTGCGCGAGGCCGTGCCGAATATCTGTCTGCAGATGCTGCTGCGCGGACGCAATACCGTCGGCTACACGCCGTACCCGGAGCAGGTGACGCGCGCGTTCGTGCAGGAAGCCACCGACACCGGCATCGACATCTTCCGCATCTTCGACGCACTCAACAACGTCGACCAGATGCGTCCGGCCATCGACGCGGTACGCGAAACCGGTACGGCCATCGCGGAAGTCGCGATGAGCTACACCGGCGACCTGTCCAACCCGGACGAAACCCTGTATACCCTCGACTACTACCTCAAACTCGCCGAGCAGATCGTCGACGCGGGCGCGCACGTGCTGGCCATCAAGGATATGGCGGGCCTGCTGCGCGCTCCGGCCGCCGCGACCCTGGTCTCCGCGCTGCGCAGCAACTTCGACCTGCCGGTGCACGTGCACACCCACGACACTCCCGGCGGTCAGCTGGCCACCTACCTCGCCGCCTGGCAGGCCGGTGCCGACGCGGTCGACGGCGCGAGTGCCGCCATGGCCGGAACCACCAGTCAGCCAGCGCTTTCCGCGATCGTCGCGGCTGCCGCGCACAGCGAATTCGACACCGGTCTCAGTCTGCGGAACGTCTGCGATCTGGAGCCGTACTGGGAGGCGCTGCGAAAGGTGTACGCGCCCTTCGAATCCGGGCTGCCCGCGCCGACCGGCCGGGTGTACACCCACGAAATCCCGGGTGGTCAGCTGTCGAATCTGCGTCAGCAGGCCATCGCGCTCGGTCTCGGTGACCGTTTCGAAGAGGTCGAGGCGAAATACGCTGCGGCGGACCGGCTGCTGGGCCGACTGGTCAAGGTCACACCGTCCTCGAAGGTGGTCGGCGACCTCGCGCTCGCGCTGGTCGGCACCGGTGTCGATATCGAAAGCTTCGCCGCCGATCCGGGCCGCTACGACATTCCGGATTCGGTCATCGGATTCCTGCGTGGCGAACTCGGCAATCCGGCGGGCGGCTGGCCCGAACCGTTCCGCAGCCGCGCATTGGCCGGACGCGGACCGGCCAAGCCGGAGACCCCGCTGACCCCCGCTGACGAGGCCGGACTCGCCGGTTCCTCCGAAGAACGCCGTGCCACGCTCAACCGCCTGCTCTTCCCAGGTCCCACCGCCGAATTCCTCGCGCACCGGGAAAAGTACGGCGACACCATGGGCCTGTCGGCCAACCAGTTCTTCTACGGACTGCGCCGCGGCGAGGAACACCGTGTGCAACTGGAGAAGGGCGTCACCCTGCTCATCGGACTGGAGGCCATCTCCGAACCCGATGAGCGCGGTATGCGCACGGTCATGTGCATCATGAACGGCCAACTGCGCCCGGTCGCCGTGCGCGACCGCTCCATCGCCAGCGATATCCCGGCCGCGGAGAAGGCCGACAAGAACAACGCGGGCCATATCGCCGCCCCGTTCGCCGGTGTGGTGACACTGGCTGTGTCCGAAGGCGATTCGATCGCGGCGGGCGATATCGTCGGCACCATCGAGGCGATGAAGATGGAGGCCGCGATCACCGCGCCGCGCGCAGGCATCGTCGGCCGCGTCGCGATCGGCAAGGTGCAACAGGTCGAAGGCGGTGACCTGCTGGTCGAACTCACGGTGCGCGAGTCCGCGGCCGAATGACCCGGATTGTCGCGGGTACCGCGGGCGGGCGGCGGCTACGCGTCCCGCCCGCGGGTACCCGGCCCACCTCCGATCGGGTGCGCGAGGCGCTGTTCAGCGCCCTGGACGCCCGCATCGATTTCGACGGCGTCCGCGTACTCGACCTCTACGCCGGATCCGGCGCACTGGGCCTGGAAGCGCTTTCCCGCGGCGCCACCCACGCCACGCTCATCGAATCCGACCGCAAGGCCGCGGCCATCGTGCGCGGCAATATCGCCGACCTCGGCCTGCCGGGCGCCGAACTCCGCATCGGCACCGTCGCCACTGTCCTGGCGGGTGGCGGTGCGGGCAAGTACGACGTGGTCTTCTCCGACCCGCCCTACGACGTCGACACCGCGACGGTCACCGCCGACCTGCGCGCCCTCGCCGAACACGACTGGCTGGCACCGGAGGCCCTCGTCGTGGTGGAGCGTTCCATCCGCTCACCCGAGATCGTCTGGCCCGCAGGCTATGTCCCCGCCAAGGCGCGCAAATACGGTGAAACCCGCATCGAACTAGCCGAATTCGCCCCGGAGTAACTCCGCCGTCGCGGCATTCGAGTTGCGGATCCGGCCTCCTGATACCGTCTGTTCATGGCAGGAGCGCTGTGCCCGGGCTCGTTCGACCCGGTGACCAATGGACACATCGACGTCTTCGCGCGGGCCGCGGCTCAGTTCGACGAGGTCGTGGTGACCGTCATGGTCAATCCCAAGAAACAGGGCATGTTCAGCGTGGAGGAGCGCATGGAGATGCTGCGCGAGGCCACCGCGCACCTGCCCAATGTGCGGGTGGAGTCCTGGCAGGGGCTGACGGTGGATTTCGCCAAGCAGGAGGGGATCAGCGCGATCGTCAAGGGTCTGCGTGATGCCACCGACTTCGGCTACGAACTGCAAATGGCGCAGATGAACAAGAAGCTCAGCGGCGTCGACACCTTCTTCATCGCCACCAACCCGACCTTCAGCTTCCTGTCCAGCTCACTGGTCAAGGAGGTCGCGACCTACGGCGGCGATGTCACCGACATGCTCCCACCCGCCGTCCACAAGCGCCTGCTCGATCGCCTGGCTGAACGCAAAGGCTGAACGCCCCCAACGAAATCCGCCCCGGTTCCGAAGAACCGGGGCGGATTTGTATGGGCTGTTGATCAGAAGACCAAGCCTCGCAGGGCGAGGAAGCGCATACCACCGACCGCGGCGGTAATGACCAGGACAGCCGCGGCCTGGAACGTACCGCCCATGCCGGGTGCCCACAGCTCGAGCGCGGCCAGTGCGGCGGTGGTGATCCCGAGTCCGACCAGCGCGAGCCCGCCGCCCTCCCACTGAGCGGTGAACCAGCCGACCCGGCCTGCGGCATGGAAGGTGAGCTGACGGTGCATTTCATTGGCGATCACGGTGCTCACGACCGAGCCCGCGATATTGGCGACCAGGGGACCGACGCCGTGCATCGCGAAGAACAGCAGCACGTAGGCGATATTGCTGGAACCACCGACCAGGGCGAAGCGGATCAGCTGAGCCAGCGCGCGGTCGCCACGCAGATACTGCATCAACTGGCCGAACCGAGCGGCCGTCCCCGGCTGCAGCACGGGGTAAGGCCCCGCCCACGGTGTGTACAGGCTGCTTGCGGGCAGAACCGTCGTCCGCGGTAGTTCCAGTACGGTCATTGTCTTTCCGATCCCACACGAGCCTTCGGTACGGACAACCGCGATGGTCATCGCAATCCGCCCGGTCGGCCTCCTCTAACCCCACAGTCCCGGTCAGGGCCTGCGATCCACTTAAGAAGATCTTGGTGCGACCTTCCCGATAAATGTAACACCAAGTGGAGACATATCCTCCACTTGTTTTTGTGGCGTACGAGACACCTGCACGACACACCGGTGGGGGACTCGGCACGAGCCGTGACGAGGGGCACACTGGGCCACGGCGGAAAGTTTCGCTGTAGGTCTGCACGAGAGTGGGGTAGGAGCATGTATCGCGTATTCGAAGCTCTCGACGAGCTGGTCGCCATTGTCGAAGAAGCACGCGGCATCCCGCCGACCCGCAGCTGCATCGTGCCGCGCGGTGATGTGCTCGAACTGCTCGACGACGTGCGCGATGCACTGCCCGGCGAACTCGACGACGCCCAGGATGTGCTCGATCATCGCGACAAGATCGTCTCCGACGCCCGCAACACCGCCGAGACGACCGTGACCACCGCCAACGACCAGGCGCACCAGACCATCGGATCGGCCCGCGAGGAGGCCGACCGGATTCTCGCCGACGCCAAGGCGCACGCCGACCGCATGGTCGCCGAGGCCAGCGCGCACGCCGACCACCTGGTGAATACCGCACAGGCCGAGGCCGATCGCATCGTCGCCGACGGCAATGCCGAATTCGAGGCCGTCACCGGTCGGGCCCGCATCGAATCCGAGCGGATGATCGAGGCGGGCAAGGCCTCCTATGACCGTTCGGTCGCCGAGGGTGAGGCCGAGCGCGACCGCTTGGTCACGCAGACCGAAGTGGTGCGTGCCGCACATGCCGAATCGGCCCGGTTGATCGACGGTGCGAACGAAGAGGCCGATCGGATGCGCGACGAATGCGACCATTACGTCGACAGCAGGCTCGCCGACTTCGAGGAGACCCTCAACTCCACTCTGCGGACCGTGCGCGGCGGACGTCACCAACTGCGCTCGGGTGCGGGCGCTCCGGATTACGCGGCCGACTACCGTCGCTGACGGTTTGGGTCCGCACCGGGCCCTCGCGTATTGTGGAGTGGTTGCCCATTTCCCCTCGAATGTGAAGTGAGTTCGTGATGTCCGCCGGTTCCGGTCCCGATTCGCGCCCTCGTTCGGCCTCGCGCCGTGCGCCGGACGCGGGTTTCGTGCTGGATGTCATCAGCCTGGGCCGTCGCCCCGGCACGATGAAAGAGTTGCATCGCGTCGTCACCACCGACGAGCGGATCGGGCTGGATCTGATCGCCATTCCGGTGGGCGCCGAGGTGGACCTCGATCTGCAGTTGCAGGCGGTGTCCGAGGGTGTGCTCGTCACCGGGACGGTCTCCGGGCCGACAGCCGGTGAGTGCGCGCGCTGCCTCGAACCGTTCACCGCAACGGTGGAAATTCAGCTCACCGAGCTGTTCGCCTACCCGCACAGCGCGACCGAGCAGACCACCGAGGACGACGAGATCTACCGCATCGTCGACGACAAGATCGACCTGGAACCGGTGATCACGGACCAGATCGGCTTGGAGCTGCCGCTGCAGCCGCTGTGCGCTCCGGACTGCGCGGGCCTGTGCCCGGAATGCGGTGTCCGGATGGCGATTGCGGGTTCCGGCCATGGGCATGAGATACTTGACCCTCGCTGGGCCGGGTTGGCGAAGTTCGCCGCCGAGTCGCCCGGCAATGGCAGCCCCGATTCGGGTGCAACCAACACAGACCATTAAGACCGAGACAGTGCTGCCGTACCGGCAAGCAATAGGACAAGAGGAGAAGTAGTCGTGGCCGTTCCGAAGCGCCGGATGTCCCGTTCCAACACCAGGTCGCGGCGCAGCCAGTGGAAGGCCACCGCGCCGACCCTGATCACGTGCCCGAACCGCGCCTGCGGCGAGAAGACGCTGCCGCATATCGCGTGCCCCTCCTGCGGCACCTACAAGGGCCGCCAGGTCACCGCTGCTGTCTGATCGTTCGACCTGTCGTATCGACGTGACCGCCAGTAGGGACGAATCCGGCGCGTCCGGTGAACATGCGAGCCTGCTCGCGGCGCTCGGCGTCGACGTGCGGGCCGATCTGCTGCGGCTGGCGCTGACGCACCGGTCGTACGCGTACGAGAACGGCGGACTGCCGACCAACGAGCGTCTGGAATTCCTCGGCGACTCGGTCCTCGGCCTGAGCATCACCGAGCGGCTGTACCACGAGCACCCGGACAAGTCCGAGGGCGAACTGGCCAAGCTGCGGGCGAGCGTGGTGAATATGCACGCGCTCGCCGAGGTGGCGCGCGGGCTCGGCGAGGGCGGGCTCGGCGTGCACCTGCTGCTCGGTAAGGGCGAGGAGCTCACCGGCGGCCGGGATAAGCCGAGCATTCTCGCCGACGGCATGGAGTCACTGCTCGGCGCAGTCCATCTCGAGCACGGTATCGATGTCGCGCGTGAGGTGGTGCTGCGGCTGTTCGCCGATCTGCTCGAGCGCGGACCGCGGATGGGCGCCGGACTGGACTGGAAGACCAGTCTGCAGGAGCTCACCGCCGAACGTGGCCTCGGCGTGCCCAGCTACGAGATCACCTCGACCGGTCCCGACCACGACAAGGAATTCACGGCGACCACCGTGATCGGCGGTCGTCCGTACGGTCAGGGCGTCGGCCGCTCCAAGAAGGAAGCCGAGCAGAAGGCCGCGGGCGCCGCCTATCAGGCGCTGACCGACGGTATCTGATTTGCGGCGCCTGCGGCACCGCGTGTTCGCGGCCCCCTGGTGTCTCGCGTCCGAGCTGCCGAGACTCGCGACTGCGTCGCATGCGCTTCGGCCACTCGGCCGCGAACGGCGCTCGTAAGACTCGCGCGTGGTCGATAGGAGTGTTGATGCCTGAGCTTCCCGAGGTCGAGGTCGTCCGGCGCGGACTCGCCGCTCATGTCGTCGGGCGGGTGGTCGAATCCGTCACGGTGAGCCATCCCAGATCGGTGCGCCGCCATCTCGAAGGTGCGGATGATCTGACGGCTCGGATGAAGGGGCTGCGGGTTGCCGCCGCCGAGCGGCGCGGCAAATATCTGTGGCTCACCTTCGACGATCCGGACACCTCGCTTGTCGTCCATCTCGGTATGAGCGGGCAGATGTTGGTGCAGCCCGCCGACGCCCCGGTGGAGAAGCACGCGCATATCCTCGCGACCCTCGACGACGGTGCGCAATTGCGCTTCGTCGATCAGCGCACCTTCGGCGGCTGGGCGCTCGCACCGTTGGTAGAGGTCGACGGGACTCCGGTACCCCAACCTGTGGCCCATATCGCGCGGGATCCGCTGGACCCGCGCTACGACCCTGAGGTCGTGGTGGCCGCGGTGCGCGCCAAACAGACCGAGATCAAGCGGGTGCTGCTGGATCAGACCGTGATCTCCGGCGTCGGCAATATCTATGCCGACGAATCTCTATGGCGGGCGAAGATCCATGGCAACCGGCTCGCGTCCGGGCTGACCAGACCCGCCGTGCGCACCCTGCTCACCGATGTCGGCACAGTGATGGAGGAGGCGCTCGCGGCCGGTGGCACTTCGTTCGACGCGTTGTATGTCAACGTCAACGGCCAATCCGGCTACTTCGAACGCTCGCTCGCGGTCTACGGCCGCGAGGACGAACCGTGTCGTCGCTGCGGTGCGCCCATCGTGCGGGAGAAGTTCATGAATCGTTCTTCCTATTCCTGCCCGCGCTGCCAACCGAAGGCCCGTCGCCGTTAGGGTTGGCGAGCTACCGTTCTTTTAGGCGGCTCGGGAGCCGACTGGCCGTGGAGGAAGGACTTATGCGCAAGCTCACCTACTACGTCGCTTCGACTATCGACGGGTTCATCGCCACCGAGGAGGGGTCGGTCGACTTCTTCCCGGTCGGCGGCGATCACGGCCCGGCGATCACCGCGCAGTATCCCGAGACCCTGCCGACGAAGGTGCGGGAGGCCCTCGGCATCGATAAGCGCAACCGATACTTCGACACCGTGCTGATGGGTCGCAAGACCCACGACTTCGGCGTGCGGACCGGAACCTCCAGCCCGTATTCGCATCTGCGTCAGTTCGTCGTATCGACGACGCTGCCGGAGAGTCCGGATCCTTCGGTGGAGCTGATCTCGGCCGATCCGCTCGCCACCGTGCGAGAGTTGAAGCGGGACAACGGGCTCGGGATCTGGCTATGCGGCGGCGGGGAGTTGGCGCAGGAGTTGCTGCCGGAGATCGATCAGATCTTCCTGAAGCTGTACCCGGTCGTACTCGGCCGCGGCCGCTCGCTGTTCGGTTCCGGCGCGCGCCTGCCCGAGGCGGCCCGCTTCCGGGTGATCACCAGCCGGGTGTTCGAGGACGGCGTCGCCTTCGTGAAGTACAGCCGGATCAGATAACCGCCGTGGCGGAAGACGATTCGATCGTCGCTCCGGATCCGGGGAACTCTCCGGGCCCGGTGGAGGCGCTGCGCGAGATCGGCTTCTGGTTGGAACGCGCACGGGCGCAGACACATCGGGTGAAGGCGTACCGACGTGCCGCCGATATCGTTGACCAACTGTCCGAGGACGAGCAGGCAGCCCATCGCGCCGCGCACAGCTGGCAAGAACTCGCGGGGATCGGGCCGAAGACCGCCGCCGTCATCGAACAGGCGTATTCCGGTGCGGTGCCGAACTATTTGAGCGAACTCCGCAAGGCCGCGCAGCCCATCGGGTCACCGGGCAAACCCATGCGGGCCCAGTTGCGCGGCGATCTGCACACCCACTCCGACTGGTCCGACGGCGGTAGTCCGATCGCGGAGATGATGGGCATCGCGGCCGCGCTCGGCCACGAATATTGTGCGCTGACCGATCATTCGCCACGGTTGACCGTCGCCAACGGGCTTTCGGCGGACCGGTTGCGACGGCAGCTGGATGTGGTCGCGGAGCTGAACGAACGAGTCGCGCCGTTCCGGATTCTCACCGGGATCGAGGTGGACATCCTCGATGACGGGACCCTGGATCAGCAGAGCGATCTGCTCGCCGAACTCGATATCGTTGTGGCCAGCGTACATTCGCATCTGCGTGCTGACAGCGAGACGATGACCAAGCGCATGGTGTACGCGGTCGCGAATCCGAATGTGGATGTACTCGGCCACTGCACCGGCAGACTGATCGCGGGGCAGCGGGGTCTGCGGCCCGAGTCGAGTTTCGATGCCGAACTTGTCTTCGAGGCGTGCCGGAGTTACGGGACAGCAGTAGAGATCAACAGTCGTCCTGAACGGCTCGATCCGCCGTCGCGACTGCTGCGGATGGCGGTCGAGATGGGGTGCTATTTCTCGATCGACACCGATGCGCACGCCCCCGGTCAGTTGGATTGGCTGGGTTACGGCTGTGAGCGCGCTGTCGCGAACGATGTTGCGGCGGAACGGGTTATCAACTCATGGCCAGCCGAGAAGCTGCTCGCTTGGACGAAATCGGCAGCTGGGGACGTGGTTTGATCGTCGCCTCGGCGCGAGCGGGCCGACCCGGTCGGAGGTGACTTCGGCGGCAGCTGCTGACCGCCGGGTTAACTGTTGCCGAACACTCGTGCGGGATCTGGGAGGATGCCCGATGACGTTCGAGAATGGTTGACACAAAGATCTCTTGGGGGTGGCGGCACCGGTGGGTGGCTTTCCGATCGAAATCGTGCTCGGACTCATCGGTATCGCGGTGCCGATCGTCGCGTTCCTCTGGGAGTTCGTCTTCGTCGGACGCAAGGAAATCGGCTATCGGGTGCAGATGGATACGCCGGTCACCGGTGAGATCGAATCGGTCTTTCCTGGTGTACTGCCGCAGCTGCGCCCCGAGCACGAAGGTGTGAGTCCGCCGCTGAAGGATCTATCGGTGGTGCTGGTCCGTATCGAAAACAGCGGTGCGACACCGATCGATACGCACGACTACCGGGCGCCCGAGGCGGGGCGGGTCGGCCTGCATCTGAACTTTTCGCAGCGCAGGGTCATCGGCATGGCGGTGACCGAGCTGAGTGACGAGGGTCTGGCCGATTCGCTGGGGCGTGATTCGGGTATCGCGGTTCGTGAGGATACCGAAGGACATATCGGTGCCATCGATCTGCCGAGGGTTCCACTCAATCGCGGTGATCACTACAAGATCCTGGCCATTCTGCAACGTTCGGAGGGTACGGGGGAGTATGCGGATCCGGTACTGAGCGGCGGCATCAAGGGTGGGCGGATCATCGAAACCCAGAGCCGCACCGGCATTTCGCGAGTGATGGTGGCGCTCACGGCCTTTCTGGTCGTGGTGATCGTCGTCCAGCTGCTGGTCTCCGTGCTGTCGCCCGACCCGACGCCATTGGATTGTGCCGCGGGCAAACTCACGGTGGTCGGCTCGTCGGCCTTCGAACCGGTCATACGCGATGCGGCCGCGCAGTACGGGAAGCGGTGCACCGGAGCGGAATTCACCTTCGGCTTCGAGGGCACCGAACGCGGCCTCGACCGGCTCGCCGAGGAGGGCAAGGACCATCCCGATCTGCTCACGATCAGCGACGGCCCGAAAGGTGATGGCTACCAACCGTTGCTGGACCGTCCGCTGGCGTTGTCGCTGTTCACCATGATCGTGCACAAGGATGTCGGCGTCACCAACCTTTCTGTCGCACAGATCCAGGATCTGTATCAGGGCCGCATCACCAACTGGCGCGATGTCGGCGGTGCCGACCTACCGGTCGTGCTGGTCAATCGGATACCGGGGTCGGGCACTCGAAATACGTTGGAGCGCAGGGTCCTCGGCGGTGCGCAGCCAGATCGGCCGCATGTCAGCTGTGTCGCGATCAAGGATGGCGCGCCCGCGACGGCCAGATATTGCGATGTGCAGGTCACCAAGGATATGCAGAAGGCTGTCGGCGACATTCCGGGCGCGATCGGCTACAGCGAGTTCTCTGAGGCGGTCAAGGCGGGAGCCACTACCCTCACCATCAATGGCGTAACACCGGGTCGGGACGCCGCCGTCAACCGCAGCTATCCGTTCTGGGGCGTCGAATACGCCTACAGCTACGGTGAACTCCCCGGCGATTCGCTCGGCGCGAGCTTCCTGCATTTCTTGACCGATCTGACCGGTAAGGATGTGCTGCGCGAACATGGCAACGAGCCGTGCGGTGAGCTGCCCGATCGGGCCCGCTGCCTGCCGTCTTCGTGACGTTGTCACAGATTCGGCGGCTGTCTCGTCCTACTCGGGTAAGCGATTTCGAGAGAGGATGACCCATGTCACGCATGCAACTCGCCGAGGTGGCGCCCGAGATCTACCAGGCCTGGTACGCCGCAGAGCAGGCGATCCGCCGCGGACCACTGGATTCGACGGTGCGCGAGCTGGTGAAGATCCGCGTTTCCCAGATGAACGGCTGCCTGTTCTGCATCGATATGCACACCACCGACGCGCGGATGGCGGGCGAGACCGAACAGCGGATCTACTACCTCAATGCCTGGCGCGAGTCGGTGAAGTTCACCGAGGCCGAACGAGCCGCCCTCGCCTACGCGGAAGCGGTCACCCGACTCGGTGAACACGGTGTCAGCGACGAGATCTGGGCCGAAGTGGAAAAGAACTTCGAGGCGGGCGCGCGGGCCGGTCTGGTCGCGGTCACCGCGATGATCAACCTGTGGAACCGGATCGGGGTGCCGCTGCGCATGCAGCCTGCGTCGGCGGCCGAGTCGTGACTCAGTCGTCCGAGGGCAGGATCGGTCTGCTGAAGTAGTCCTCGACCGGGACCGGACCGGTGTAGCGTCGGCAACCGCACTGCACCCATACGGGCCCGCCGTACGTCTTGCGGACCAGCTCGGCATGGCAGGTGCCCGCCTCCGGATCGTGCAGCGCCAGGTCGTGACCACAGCCGCACCGGGCCACTGTGGATCCAGCGGGCGAGCGCCTGCCGAACCGCCCGACGGCCCAGCCGACACCGGCGATTCCGGCCCCGGCGGCAAGAGTGATGGGATCGAACATGCGTCTATTATATGTATGCGTATAAAGAGGCGGTAGCGCAATCGAACGCCGGATTCGTTTTGCTCGCCCGGCCAACTCGGAACCGTCAATTGTCGGATAATTCTCCGCGATATCAACACCGGATAATGGGCTATTTCATCCCAAATGCTGAGATTTCACACGGACTGCGTGGTTTGAACACCCAGAAATAAGGTACGTCTGTGTGCGGCCCCCCTGTTCACGCCGATCGGCGTGACCAGGCCAACCAAGCCTTCATGGACGGCGGTGCAGGCTCCAGTCTTCACCTCCGCCGCGGCGGCCAACACGTTCGGCGCCCAGCGCACCGAAGTGCTGGGTGGATGTGCACAAGGTTGTCCCTGGAAGGATGGTCATGAGCGCAGGTCTGATCGCGCCGAATTCGGCGCACATTGCCGCTTCGGATTTGCTGTCTACCGATCACGTCGGCGAACGATTCCGCATTGCGATGGTTGTTCCGCCTTACTTCGACGTACCGCCGAAGGCCTATGGCGGAGTCGAGGCGGTAGTCGCCGATTTGGTCGACGCATTGGTCGCGCGCGGGCACGACGTGACATTGTTCGGCGCCGGTGAACCCGGCACCACCGCGAAATTCGTTCCGGTGTGGGATCGCGCACTACCCGAACGGCTCGGAGAGCCGTTCCCCGAGGTCGTGCACGCTCTGAAGGTGCGTAGGGCGATCGAACAGGTCGCCGCGACCTCCGGCGTGGATCTGGTGCACGACCACACGTTTGCCGGACCACTGAATGCCCCGGCGTATATGGGACTGGGCTTACCAACAGTGGTGACCGTGCACGGGCCGGTCGACGAGGGCGACTGCTATCACTACTACCGCGAATTGGGCCAGGAAGTATCGCTGGTCGCCATCAGTGATCGGCAGCGCGAATTGGCGCCCGATCTGAATTGGGTCGGTCGCGTACACAATGCACTGCATGTCGACCAGTGGCCCTATCAAACCGAAAAAGGCGACTACGCACTGTTTCTCGGCCGCTTCACCGCAACCAAGGGCACGCATCTCGCATTGGAAGCCGCGCACGAGGCCGGTATTCCGCTGGTGCTCGCGGGCAAATGCAGCGAAGCCCCCGAGCGGGCGTATTTCGAGCAAAAAGTGCGCCCACTGATCACCGAGCGCGATCACCTTTTCGGACTCGCGGATGCGTCGGCCAAGCGCAAACTGCTCGCGAATGCGCGCTGCCTGCTGTTCCCCATCGATTGGGAGGAACCGTTCGGCATGGTGATGATCGAGGCGATGGTCTGTGGCACACCGGTTGTCGCACTCCGCGGCGGCGCCGTTGCCGAGGTCATCGTCGATGGCGTGACCGGTCGGATCTGTGATGATCCCTCCGAACTGCCCGCCGCGATCCACGAGGCGAGCCAGCTGGATCCGGCCGCGTGTCGTGCGCACGTCGAGGCGAACTTCGGCTCGGGCACGCTCGGGCGCGGCTATGAGCAGGTCTATCACCAGCTCCTGCGTTCGCGGCGCCATGCGCGCGCGGCACTGCTGCTCGATAAGACGGTGCCGGTCCGCATCGCCGCCAGCGAACGAGTATGACCGCAGACGCAGGCGCCGCGTCGAATCCCGCACCGCTGAATTCCGGTGAGCCGACCGGTCTCGGCGGTTGCGGCAATTCGGTGACCTTGGTCGAGGGCGGTACCTTCTGCCTGTCGAATCGGCTCGGCGATGTCGAACCGGGACATCCGCACGGGTTGTTCTTCCGCGACGCCCGCGTCATCTCCCGCTGGGAACTGCTGGTGGACGGCCAACCGGCCGAATCGCTGTCGGTGCTCAGCCCGGAGGCGTTCGCCGCCAGATTCGTGCTGCGCCGGCCACCGCAGGCCGGACAGGCCGACAGCACCCTGCTGTTGGTGCGCGAACGCCTCATCGCCGATGGCATGCACGAGATCCTGACCCTGGAAAATATGGGCCGGGAGGCCACGGCGGTCACGCTGGAATTGCATGCCGACGCGGATTTCGTCGATCTGTTCGCGGTCAAGGAGGGCCGCGTGGCGCACGGCCGCGCCGAGGTCACCGTGGCCGAAGGCGAGTTGCTGTTGCACGACCGCACCGATCGGATGCGCGGGCTCACGGTTTCGGCGACCGTCGAGCCCGCCGTTCTGCCCGGCACCCTGCTCTGGCGGGTGGTCGTACTGCCCGGCGAACGCTGGCAGACCGAGATCATTGCCCAGCCGACCGTCGGCAATCAGCGCGTCCAGGCGCCGTTGGCGCCGGGGGAGCACCATGGGCTCAGCGCACCGAGCCGCAAGATGGCGGCGTGGCGACACACCGCGACGAAGATCACTTCCGCGGATCCGGTGCTCACCCAGGTGCTTCGCCGCTCGGAAAGCGACTTGGGCGCGTTGCAGATTCACGACGAATCCGGCGAGGGTCGCCCGTTCGTGGCCGCGGGTGCGCCCTGGTTCATGACCCTGTTCGGCCGCGACAGTTTGCTCACCGCGTGGATGGCGCTGCCTTTGGAAGTGGATCTCGCGTTGGGCACACTGCAGCAGTTGGCCGAATTGCAAGGGCAGCGCATCGATCCGCTCACCGAGGAGGAGCCGGGGCGGATCATGCACGAGATGCGGCGCGGCCCCGCGAGCGGGCATGTGCTCGGCGGCAGTACCTATTACGGAACCGCCGATGCCACACCGCTGTTCATCATGTTGCTCGCGGAATGTCATCGATGGGGTGCGGATTCGGAGGTAATCAGGGAACTGCTGCCCGCCGCCGACGCCGCGGTGCGGTGGATCACCGATTTCGGCGATCGTGACGGCGACGGCTTCGTCGAATACCGCCGTGCCACCGATCGCGGGCTGATCAATCAGGGTTGGAAGGACAGTTTCGACGGAATCAACGATGCCGCAGGACATCTCGCTGAGGCGCCGATCGCGCTGTGTGAGGTGCAAGGCTATGCATATGCCGCACTGCTGTCCCGGGCGGAGTTGGCCGAGGCCTTCGACGATCAGCGTGCGGCGACCCGGCTGCGTGAGCGGGCCGCCGAACTGCGCGGCAAATTCGCCGAACAGTTCTGGCTGCCGCAGCAGGGGTGGTACGCGGTCGCGCTCGACGGCCGCAAACGGCAAGTCGATGCGCTGACAAGCAATGTGGCGCACTGTCTTTGGACCGGTATCGCCAGCGACGAGCACGCCGCCGAGATGGTCAGGCGGCTCTCCGGTCCCGAAATGGACACCGGCTTCGGGCTGCGCACCCTCGCCTCGTCGATGGGCGCCTACAACCCGATGAGCTATCACTGTGGATCGGTCTGGCCGCACGATACCGCGATCGCCGTCGCGGGCCTGCTGCGCTACCGGCAGGTGCCGGGCGCGGTCGAGCTCGCCACCCGGCTGGCGGGCGGATTACTCGATGCGGCGGCATCTTTCGGTGGTCGGCTGCCCGAGCTGTTCTGCGGATTTCCGCGCGATCAGTTCGCGGTTCCGGTCCCGTATCCCACCTCCTGTTCACCGCAGGCGTGGGCCAGCGCGGCACCGCTATTGCTGGTGCGCTCATTCCTCGGACTGGATCCGGCCGCGCCGTCGCGCACACTCACCGTCAGACCGCAACTGCCGCCGCAATGGGGCACGGTCACGCTGAGCGATCTGCGATTGGGTTCGGCGACGGTGGATCTCGTGGCCGAGGGCGATCAGGTCACCACGGTGCGGCTGCCCGACGATTGGCAGATCACGCGATGAACGGCGCCGGATCGGGTAATCCACCAATGTAAGGACATTGGTTCGCTTCTCCACTGAATACCAACAGGCTGGAGGTGCACAATGCAGACATCACTGGATCGCCGGGATCTGTGGAGCACTCAGCACCGTGATTGTAGTGCCGAGCCGATGGATCTCGATCTGGACCTGGCGCGTTTCATCTGTAGTACGCATGCGGGCCACGGACCGGACTGCCGCCAGTATCTCGCCGCGTCGGCGTATTGCTTCGCCCGCGTCGAGGACAACTGAACGAATCGGCCGAGCGCCCATTCCCGTTCGGGAATGAGCGCTCGGTTCGCTAGCCGCGCACCGGGTACCGCTTGTCGAGATCGAGATTCAGCTCGATCACATTCACACGCGGTTC
The DNA here is from genome assembly GCF_001613225.1 of Nocardia pseudovaccinii NBRC 100343. Taxonomy (GTDB): domain Bacteria; phylum Actinomycetota; class Actinomycetes; order Mycobacteriales; family Mycobacteriaceae; genus Nocardia; species Nocardia pseudovaccinii. The sequence continues at coordinate 8,735 of NZ_BDBY01000158.1, read as the reverse complement.
GCCGAGGAAGCCGAGAGTCCTGCCCTCGGTGTGCGCGTCGACCAGTGCGCGCACCTGATCCTCGGAGATATTGCGGGCCTTGGCGATTCGCGCGACCTGGAGGGCCGCGTACCGCGGTGAGATATGCGGGTCCAGGCCACTGCCGCTGGCGGTGACCGCATCGGTGGGCACCGGTGTGCCGGTCGAGGTATCGCCGATGATCGGTACGATCCGGCCGATCGAGTAGTCCTCGCCCGGCTCGGCGCATTCGACTTGAACACCCTTGTACGTGGCCAGGAACGGCTTCGCCGGGCACACCTCGTTGACGCTCACGACCTGCACCGGGCGCGAAACCTCGCCGTCCGCGCCGCGCGGTCCGATTACCGAAAGCACCGCGCCGACACCGTCCTTGGTGCAGAACGGACGGCTGCCGTCGACCCCGTCACGGTCGCCGACCGCCTTGCTTCGCGCGCAGACCGTCGAGAGCAGGCTCAGCTTCACCTTGGCCGGATCGGCGTCGAGCGTATCGACGATGCTCTCCGGGCCGAGGTTGGACGCCGCGGTGGACAGCGGGTCGTAGCCGTCGCCCGCCGCCGACGGACGGCTCTGGAAATACTGCACGAGTGCATTGCCGTCCTTATCGGTGAACGACTGCCCGATCAGGCTGGAACCGACGACCTTGCCGTCCACCGTGATCAGCGACCCGTCCGCCTTATCGTGCAGGCCGGGAATCTGGGCGACCGCGAAAACCGCGACGGGATAGACGATTCCGGTGATCGCGGTGAGCACCAGCAGCGCACGCAACGCGGCCAGATGCTGCCGGATCCAAGTCGACATACGCATATCAGGACATCCCGGGGAGGAGTTGGACGACGAGGTCGATCAGTTTGATGCCGATGAACGGCGCGATGATGCCGCCGAGACCGTAGATGGTCAGGTTGCGGCTCAACAGTTTCGAGGCATTGCTCGGCCGGTAGTGCACACCACGCAGCGCCAGCGGGATCAGCGCGATGATGACGAGCGCGTTGAAGACGACCGCCGAAAGGATCGCCGACTGTGGACTGGCCAGCCGCATGATGTTCAGCAGGTCGAGGCCCGGAAACAGCGCGACGAACAGCGCGGGAATGATCGCGAAGTACTTCGCGATGTCATTGGCGATCGAGAAGGTGGTCAGCGCTCCGCGGGTGATGAGCAGTTGTTTGCCGATCTCCACGATTTCGATGAGCTTGGTCGGATCCGAATCCAGATCGACCATATTTCCGGCTTCCTTGGCTGCCGAGGTGCCGGTGTTCATCGCGACGCCCACATCGGCTTGGGCGAGGGCCGGTGCGTCATTGGTGCCGTCACCGGTCATCGCGACCAAGCGACCACCGTCCTGCTCCTGCTTGATCAGCGCCAGTTTGTCCTCGGGCGTCGCTTCGGCGAGGAAGTCGTCGACACCGGCCTCGTCGGCAATCGCCTTGGCGGTCAACGGGTTATCGCCGGTGATCATCACCGTGCGGATACCCATCCTGCGCATTTCGTCGAATCGCTCCCGCATGCCTTGCTTCACAACGTCTTTCAGATGAATGACGCCGAGCAGCCGGGCCTTTCCGTCATCGACCTCACCCACGACCAGCGGGGTGCCGCCGGATGCGGAGATCCCGTCGACGATCACGCCGATATGGCCGGGGACCGCCCCGCCTTGTGCGCGAACCCAGTCTGTGACCGCGCTGGCGGCACCCTTGCGCAACTGGTGGCCGTCCTGCAGGTTCACGCCGGACATACGCGTCTGGGCGGTGAATTCCACCCAGGTCGCACCGGTCAACTCACCAGGCGTGCGTTCGCGCTTGTTGAACGCCTGCTTGGCGTAGACCACGATCGAGCGCCCCTCGGGGGTCTCGTCGGCGAGGCTGGAAAGTTGTGCGGCATCGGCCAATTCGTCATCCGAGATGCCGGGCATCGGCACGAATTCCGAGGCCTGCCGGTTGCCGAGCGTGATGGTGCCGGTCTTGTCCAGCAGCAGGGTGTTCACATCACCGGCGGCCTCGACCGCACGGCCGGACATGGCAAGCACATTGCGCTGCACCAGGCGGTCCATGCCCGCGATACCGATGGCCGACAGGAGCGCGCCGATGGTGGTCGGTATCAGGCACACCAGCAGCGAGACCATCACGATGCCGGTGACACCGTGCGCGTCCAGCGCCGAGGTATCCGCCACCCCAGGGTTGTTCGACTTCGAGAAGATCGCCAACGGCTGCAGTGTCGCAACCGCGAAGACGAAGATGATGGTCAGCGCGGCGAGCAGGATATTCAGCGCGATCTCGTTCGGCGTCTTCTGCCGCGACGCGCCCTCGACGAGCGCGATCATCTTATCGATGAAGCTCGCGCCCGGCTCCTGGGTGATCTTGACGATGATCCGATCGGACAGCACGGTGGTACCTCCGGTGACCGCTGAGCGGTCGCCGCCGGACTCCCGGATGACCGGCGCGGATTCGCCGGTAATGGCCGATTCGTCCACCGATGCGATGCCTTCCACGACATCGCCGTCGCCCGGAATGACCTGGCCCGCCTCGACGATGACGTAATCGCCGCGTTGCAGCGCTGGAGCCCCGACGCTCTCCTCGACGATCCGCCCACCGGGTGACCAGTCGACCAGACGCCGAGCCATGGTGTCTGTCTTGGCTTTCCGCAGCGTGTCGGCCTGCGCCTTACCGCGTCCCTCGGCGACCGCCTCGGCCAGATTGGCGAATACGACGGTGAGCCACAGCCATACGACGATCGCCCAGGCGAAGAAGGTCGGCTTCGCCAGTGCGAGCACGGTCGACCAGACCGCGCCGATCTCGACGATGAGCATCACCGGATTGCGCCACATCGTGCGCGGGTCGAGCTTGCGGACCGCGTCCGGGATGGAGGTCAGCAGCATCTTGGGGTCCAGCACACCCTTGCGGACGCCACGTTTGTGCTGGACCGGTTCGGCTGTCGTAGTGGACATATCAGTGGATTCCTTCGGCGAGCGGCCCGAGTGCGAGTGCGGGCAGGAAGGTCAGCGCGACTAGGATCACCGTCACGCCGACGACCATGCCGACGAACTGCGGCCGGTGCGTCGGCAGCGTGCCGATCGATTCAGGGGTCTGACCCTGCTGGGCGAGCGAACCGGCCAGGGCCAGTACGAAAATGATCGGCAGGAAGCGGCCGAAGACCATGGCAAGGCCCAGCGCGGTGTTGTACCACTCGGTATTTCCGGAAAGCCCCGCGAAGGCCGAACCGTTGTTGTTCGCCGCGGATGTGAAGGCGTACAACACTTCCGAGAGCCCGTGCGGTCCGGCGTTGAGCATGCCCGCGCGCTGGCCAGGCATGGCCATCGCGGCCGCTGTGCCCACCAGCACGATCAGCGGACTGATCAGGAAGTATGAAGCTGCGAGCTTGATTTCGCGCGGCGTGATCTTCTTGCCCAGATATTCCGGTGTGCGACCGACCATCAGACCCGCGACGAAAACGGTGATCACCGCGAGGATCAGCATGCCGTACAGCCCCGAGCCGGTACCGCCCGGCGCGACCTCACCGAGCTGCATATTGAACATCGTCATCATGCCGCCGAGGCTGGTGTAGGAATCGTGGAACGAGTTCACCGCGCCGGTGGAAGTCAGCGTGGTCGCGCTGGCGAATGTCGCGGAATCGGCCACGCCGAAGCGGGTTTCGACGCCCTCGAGCGAAGCACCGATCGCGGTCGGCACCGTGCCGTGGTGCTGCAGCTGGAAGAGGTTCTGCAAGGTGACGCTGATCAGCGCGATCGTGCCCATTACCGCGACGATCGCGTAGCCCTGTTTCTTGCTGCCGACCATGCGACCGAAGGTGCGCGGCAGCGAGAAGCTGATCACCAGCAGCAGGAAGATTTCGATCCAATTGGTCCAGGTCGTCGGATTCTCGAAGGGGTGCGCGGAGTTCGCGTTGTAGAAGCCGCCGCCGTTGGTGCCGAGTTCCTTGATGACCTCCTGGCTGGCCACCGGCCCGCCGGTAATGGTCTGTTCGCTGCCGTTCAGCGTCTGCGCGACCTGATCGTGCAGGTGGAAGTTCTGGATCGCGCCACCGGCGACGAGAATGATCGCGAAGACGAAGGCCAGCGGCAGCAGGATGCGAATGGTGCCGCGCACGAGATCCACCCAGAAGTTGCCGAGATCGCCGGTATGCCTGCGGGCGAAGCCGCGCACCAGCGCGACTGCCACCGCGATGCCGACGGCCGCGGAGACGAAATTCTGCACTGCGAGCCCGGCCATCTGCACCAGGTGACCCTGGGTCGACTCACCGGAGTAGTTCTGCCAGTTCGTATTCGTCACGAAGCTGACCGCGGTATTCCAGGCCAGCGCCGGGGTCATCTCGGTGGCCGGATCGTGCAGATGCAGCGGCAGCTTGCCCTGAATCAGCTGAAGGAAGAACAGGAACAGAATGCTGACCGCCGAGAACGCCAGCACACTGCGCGCGTAGACGGCCCAGGTCTGTTCGACCTCGGGCTGGACACCGATGGCCTTGTAGATGACCCGCTCGGCGCGGGAGTGCTTCTCGGCCTTGTACACCCGAAACATGTAGTCGCCGAGCGGCACATGCACCAAGGCCAGCGCGATGATCAGGGACGCGACGAACGCGATCCCCGCGGTGGTCGTGTTCAACTAGAACCTCTCGGGGAAGAGCAGCGCCGCCACCATGAAGACGGCGATGAGGACGGCGAGGACCAGACCGATCAGGTTCGCGATCACAGCTTTTCCACCCCACGCTGGATCAGGCCGAGTAGCGCGAAGATCGCCACGGTGAGCACCGTGAACACCACGACAGACATTTACACAACCTCCATTGGCGCTCCAGGTATGGCGCGCGACATGGCGAGTCAAGCGGTCATTCGAGCTGGTGCGGAGCTTGTTTACGGGTTCTTGGCGGCCCATCGACGAGCATTGACGCTTCGTTTACGGGTACGGCTCAGGCGCTGGGTGAAAGGATGCCGTCAAGGTAGGGGGTCAACCCGTCAACACACCGTAAAGATCCAGATAGGCCGCCGATACGGGAGTAGAAATTCATCGACCGGCCATGCGGGGGATGCCAGCGCGACCGGGGTCCTATTGGTCGGTGAAAGGGATCGTCATGTCGGCTGTCACGGTCGCGGTGCTCATCGGATTCGTCTGTTGCGCGCTGATCATTCGCGCGCTGTCGGTAATGGAGCAGGATTCGGATAGCGCGACAGAACGGGTACGGATCTTCGGCGACACGCCGTATCGCGCGATGATGGACGAGTGAAACGCGGGCAACTGCGCATCTACCTCGGTGCGGCACCGGGGGTCGGCAAGACCTACGCCATGTTGGGCGAGGCCCATCGCCGACTCGAACGCGGCCGCGACGTGGTAGCTGCGGTAGTGGAGACACACGGCCGAGCCAAGACCGCGGAACTGCTGGCGGGCATCGAGCGGATTCCACCGCGCATGGTGGCGTATCGCGGGACCACACTGCCCGAACTCGATGTGGAAGCTGTGCTGCGCCGCGCACCGGCCGTGGTGCTGGTCGACGAACTCGCGCACACCAACGCCCCGGGTAGCGAACACGGCAAGCGCTGGCAGGACGTCGAGGATTTGCTGGCCGCGGGCATCGACGTGATCTCGACGGTTAATGTGCAGCATCTCGAGAGCCTCAACGATGTCGTCGAGCAGATCACCGGCATCCAGCAGAAGGAAACCGTGCCCGACGCGGTGGTGCGCAGCGCCGACCAGGTCGAGCTGGTCGATATCACGCCGGAGGCGTTGCGGCGCAGGCTTTCTCACGGCAACGTATACGCCGCCGACAAGGTCGACGCGGCGCTGCGAAACTACTTCCGGCCCGGCAATCTCACCGCCCTGCGCGAATTGGCGCTGCTGTGGCTGGCCGACCAGGTCGATGCGGCACTGGCGAAATACCGGGCCGACCACAAGATCACCGAGCTGTGGGAGGCGCGCGAACGTGTGGTCGTCGCGGTGACCGGCGGTCCCGAATCGGAGACGGTGGTGCGCCGGGCCAGCCGTATCGCCACCAAATCCAGCGCCGACCTGGTCCTGTTGCATGTGGTGCGCGGCGACGGACTCGCCGGAGTATCGACGGAACGGCTGACCCGGCTGCGGGAATTCGCCGCGAGCCTGGATGCCTCGCTGCATACCGTCACCGGTGACGATGTGCCGAATACGCTGCTGGAATTCGCCCGCGAGGTGAACGCGACCCAGCTGGTGCTCGGCACGTCCCGGCGCTCACGCTGGGCGCGCATGCTCGACGAGGGGATCGGCTCCGCCGTGGTGCAGGCATCCGGCAAGATCGATGTACACATGGTCACGCACGAGGAGGCCAATCGTGGGCTGCGCCGCTATTCGCTGATGCCGCGCCAGCCGATCCGCGCATGGCTCGCGGCGGTGCTGGTTCCGGCAGCGGTCTCGGTGATCTGTTCTTTCCTGGACGGCTATCTGCAGCTCGGCGGGCTCAGCGCGGTGTTCTTCATCGGCGTCGTCGCGGTGGCGTTGCTCGGTGGCGTTGTGCCCGCGGCACTTTCGGCGCTGCTGTCGGGCATGCTGTTGAACTGGTTCTTCGTCGATCCGCGCTACAGCCTGACCATTGCCGAACCGGACAGCTTCATCACCGTGGTGGTATTGCTGATCGTCGCGGTGGCGGTCGCCGCGCTGGTGGATGTGGCAGGCAAACAGACCAGGCAGGCGCGTCGAGCCTCCCAGCAGGCCGAGTTGCTGACCCTGTTCGCCGGTGCCGTGCTGCACGGTGCGGATCTGCCCAAGCTGCTGGAGCAGGTCCGCGAGACCTACGGTCTGCGCGCGGTCAGCATGCAGTTCGGCGACGAGGTGATCGCTGCGGTCGGCACGAGTCCGCCGCAGCGAGCGTCCGAGGCCGAGACCGCGATTCAGGCGGGCGATGCGACGAGCTGGCTGCTGTTGGCCGGACGGCCGCTCGCCGCGGTCGACCGTCCGGTGCTCAACGCGGTCGCGAACCAGGCTGCCGGGCTGGTCCGGCAGTCCAGGTTGGCCGAGGAGGCCAGCGCCGCCGCGGCCCTGCTCGAGGCCGACCGGTTGCGCCGGGCATTGCTGTCCGCGGTGAGCCACGATCTGCGCACGCCGCTGGCCGGTGCCAAGGCCGCGGTTTCCAGTCTGCGCAGTGACGACATCGAGTTCTCGCCCGAGGACACCGTCGAACTGCTGGAAACCATCGAGGAATCGGTGGATCAGTTGACCGCACTGGTCGGCAATCTGCTCGACTCGTCGCGCCTGGCGGTCGGCGTGGTGCAGCCGCAGTTCCGTCGGGTGTACATGGACGAGGTCGTGCATCAGGCGCTGGTGAGCGTCGGGATGGGTGCGCGTGGGCTGCGGCGTGCGGCAATGGATCGGGTAAAGGTGGAGGTCGGCGAGGTCTCGGTGCGGGCGGACAGCGGCCTGCTCGAGCGGGTGCTGGCCAATCTGATCGATAACGCGCTGCGGCATTCGACGCGCGACACGCCTGTGCGGGTCACCGCGGAACACGACGGCGAGCGGGTGTCGATTGCCGTGATCGATGTCGGTCCCGGTGTTCCGCCGGGCACCGAGGAGCAATTATTCGAGCCGTTCCAGCGGCTCGGCGATCGTGACAACACCACGGGCGTCGGGCTCGGCCTGTCGGTGGTGCGCGGCTTCGTCGAGGCGATGGGCGGCACCGTGCACGCCGAACCGACACCGGGCGGAGGATTGACGATGATCGTGGACCTGCCTGCCGATGAAACCGAGGTGAGCAGCCGATGATGAGCACAACGACACCGCGGACCGCACAGGAAGTCGTAATGACCGACAAGAAGCAGGAAGCACCGTCGACCAAGGTGCTTGTGGTCGATGACGAACCGCAGATCGTGCGCGCCCTGCGCATCAATTTGTCGGTGCGCGGCTATGAGGTGATCACAGCGGGCACCGGCGCGGCGGCATTGCGCGCGGCGGCCGACAAACATCCCGACGTGGTCATTCTGGATCTGGGTCTGCCCGATATGGACGGCATCGAGGTACTGGCCGGATTGCGCGGCTGGACCGCCGCCCCGGTGATTGTGCTCTCGGCTCGCACCGATTCCACCGACAAGGTGGAGGCGCTGGACGCGGGCGCGGACGACTACGTCACCAAGCCGTTCGGCATGGACGAGCTGCTGGCCCGGCTGCGGGCCGCGGTCCGGCGCGGCGCGACCGATACCGATGCCACCGATCCGGTCGTGGTGACCTCATCGTTCACCGTCGACCTCAGCGCGAAGAAGGTCACCAGGAACGGTGAAACGGTCCACCTGACCCCGACCGAGTGGGGCATGCTCGAGATGCTGGTGCGCAACCGCGGCAAACTCGTCGGGCGGCGCGAACTGCTGCGTGAGGTGTGGGGGCCGTCGTACGCCACCGAAACGCATTATCTGCGGGTGTATCTCGCGCAGTTGCGGCGCAAGCTCGAAATCGACCCGTCGAATCCGAAGCATCTGCTGACCGAGGCCGGAATGGGGTACCGCTTCCAGGAGTGATGTCTGGGAGATCACCGGCGATTCGCGGAAGGGCTCGGGCACGTGCCGCGTTGGCGGGGGTGAGAGTTCCGTTTCGAGAATGGCAGGATCGTGACCATGGCTGACCAGACCACCGCATCCGCGACCACCACCGCCGCCGCGACCGAGCCGACCACCCTGTGGGTCGAGCGCACCGGGACCAGGGCGTACACCGGCCGCAGCTCGCGCGGGGCCGAGGTATTGATCGCATCGCAGGGCGTGCCGGGGG
>NZ_BDBY01000157.1 GCF_001613225.1 Nocardia pseudovaccinii NBRC 100343 | reverse complement strand
GGTATTCGAGCTGGACCTCAGCGAATTGGACGAGGAGGCCCGCGAGCGGCTGCTGGTCACCGTGCAGCGCGCCATCGACAAGGTTTGCACCGTGGGCCGGACGCTGAAGGCCGGGACCAAGGTCACGCTGACATTCGATATCGACGCCATCGACGCGTGATGCCGGAATCGGTTCGGCTCAGCGCGTGGGTGCACGGCTTCGTGCAGGGCGTCGGCTTCCGCTGGTGGACGCGCTCGCGGGCGCTGGCGCTCGGATTGGCCGGAAGCGCCACCAATGCCCGCGACGGTCGGGTGCATGTGGTGGCCGAAGGTCCGCGACCCGCGTGCGAAATGTTGCTGGATCTTCTGCGTTCTGGAGATACTCCTGGTCGGGTCGACCTTGTTGTGGAAAGCTGGGAGCCCGCGCGGGGAGATTTGTCCGGATTCGAGGAGCGGTAGTGGTTTCGACGACCGAGCGATGTGATCGTTGAGTACGGGAGGTCCGGGGGCGGGAGACGACGCGGGTCGGACTGAGCCCGATCCGGAGTCGGGGCCGTCTACGCCCGCGTCTGGTGGGCAAGCAGGCTCTGAAGCCACACCGCCGCAACCGCTTTCGCCTGGCAGTGGATCCGGTTCGGCAGATGCCGGGTCTGGTTCGGCCAGCGGTGGATCTGGTCCGTCGGATGCTGGTCATGGTGCGCCGGGTACCGGGCCGGTTCCGCCTGGCACTGGGCCGCGGCGGTTCGGTACCCCGCCGCAAAGGGGCAGTATCCAGCGCCAAGAGGCCGGTGTCACTCAGCCGCGTCCGCCCACGGTGGCCGAGGCGCGGGCGCGTGACAAGGCGCGTAAGCGCGCCGAGGAGGCGCAGCGGGCCGCCACGGCCGCCGCCGAGCAAAAGAAGCGCACTCGCAAGCGTGTACTTATCGGCGGTGTCGCCATTGTCGGTGTCGCGGGTCTGGTCGGTGGCGGTTATCTCGCATATCGGGCGCTCACCAAACCCGATCAGGTGACCGCGTATTGCACCGTGATCGATCAGAACGGTCAGGAGGTCGTCGCGCCCGACGACGACTGCGAGGTCGCCTCGACCGCCGTCGGATCCGGGTCGACCGGCGCGTACACCGGTACCAACGGGATCTTCATCTACAACGGGCACCAGTACCGCTATTACTACGGCGGCAACAACACCGTCGGCAAACCGCCCAGCGGCGGAACCACGGTGCAGCCCAAGGGCGCTCAGATCTCGACCAAGAGCGGCAGCACCGTTACCCGCGGCGGTCTCGGTACCAGCAGCAAGAGCAGCGGGGGTTCGTAATGCGACGCGTGCGCGCCACACCGCGGCCCGGCTGGCAGCAGATCATCGAGGGCCAGGGCCTGGTCTACGGCTCGCCCGGCCGTGATGCGAGCGGTCTGCCCCGGCCGTACTGGGATGAATCGGTGCATTACGAGTTCGAGATGTCGGAGATCCTCGCGCTGGAGGCCGATGTCGAACTGCTGCATTCGATGTGCCTGAATGCCGTCGAGCATGTGGTGCTCACCGAGCGGTACAAGGATTTCGGTCTGCCCGAATGGAGTTGGGGGCCGATCGCGGAATCCTGGAAGCGCAATGATCCGTACGTCTATGGGCGCTTCGATCTGCGCTACGACGCGCGCCGTCCGGCGAAACTGCTGGAGTACAACGCCGATACGCCGACCTCACTGCTGGAGGCGGCAATTGTGCAGTGGCACTGGCTCACCGCGCTCTATCCCGACGGCGATCAATGGAATTCCCTGCACGAGAAGCTGGTCGAGCGCTGGACCGAGCTGCGCGACATCCTGCCCTCGGCGCAATTGCATTTCACCTGGTCCGGCGCGGATGCCACCGGCGAGGACAATGTCACCACCGCGTATATGCAGGAGACCGCCGCCGAGGCCGGGTTCGACACCATCGCGCTACCGATCGAGGACGTCGGATTCGACAGCGAGCTGGAGCGTTTCGTCGATCTGGCCGAGGGTTCGATCGACGCGATCTTCAAGCTCTATCCGTGGGAGTGGGTGCTCGACGACGATTTCGGTAAGCGCGTGGTCGCGAGCCTGCCGCAGACCATGTGGGTCGAGCCGCTGTGGAAGACCCTGCTGAGCAATAAGGCGATCCTCGCGATCCTGTGGGAGATGTATCCCGGGCACCCGAATCTATTGCCCGCCTACCTCGATCAGCCCAATGAACTCACCGAATACATTCGCAAGCCGAAGCTCGGGCGCGAGGGCGCGAATATGACCATCGTCGGCGCGGGCCTGGAGACGGCCACCGGCGGGGTCTACGGCGAAGAGGGTTTCGTCTACCAATTGCTCGATCCGCTACCGGAATTCGACGATATGCGCCCGGTCCTCGGTGCCTGGATCGTCGGCGACAACGCGGCCGGACTCGGGATTCGCGAAACCGCCGGATTGATCACCGACGACGGCTCGGCCTTCGTCCCGCACCGCATTACGCAGTAACTACGCGACCTCACCTCGGAAGGATCACGATGACCGCAGTTGCCCTCGAATCGGGTTACTGGAACTCGCTCGGCACCGGCGTTGGAGCCATCGTTCTCTACGCCATCGTCGGCTTGGCCCTCATGCTCGTCGGCTTCTACGCCATCGATCTGACCACACCCGGCAAGCTGCGCGCGCTGGTCGCCGCGGGTAAGCCCAATGCCATCATCGTCACGGCCGCGGGCATGGTCAGCATGGCCTTGATCGTGGTGTTGGCGACCTACGCCTCGGCGGGCAAACTGTCCGAGGGCCTCATCGCGGCGAGCGTATACGGGTTGGTCGGCATCATCGCGCAGGTGATTTCGGTGCGGGTCATCGAGCGCGCACTCGGCATCGATATCGGCGCGGCGCTGGCATCCGATGTCTACACCACCGAGGTTCTCGTGGTTGCCGCGGCGCATTTCGCGCTCGGTCTGGTTGTCGCCTTCGCCATTCTGTAGTTCTTCGGGTGCAATCCCGGTGCGGCGGATCACACTGAAATCCCATATTCCGGCACTGGCGAAAGGTTCTGGCACCCATGGGAACACTGGAAAACAAGGTCGCGATCGTCTCCGGCTCCGGGCGGGAAATCGCGCTGAAGCTGGCGGGGGAGGACGCGAAGGTGGTGGTCAACGACCTCGATGCGGAACGGCCAAGGACACCGTCGCGGCCATCGAAGCCGCGGGCGGACAGGCGGTTTCGTGTATCGGCAGCGTCACCGACGACGATTTCGCCGAACGTTTCGTGCAGACGGCCGTTGAGGCGTTCGGCGGACTGGACATCATCATCAACAATGCGGGATACACCTGGGATTCGGTGGTCCAGAAGATGACCGATGAACAATGGGACGCCATTCTCGACGTCCATCTCGAGGCGCCGTTCCGGATTCTGCGTGCCGCGCAGCCGGTGGTCAGCGGATTGGTGAAGCAGGCCAAGTCCGCCGGTGAGCCGGTGCCGTGCCGCAAGGTCGTGAACATTTCCTCGATGGCAGGCACCGGCGGCAATGCCGGACAGGCCAATTACTCCTCGGCCAAGGCGGGCATCATCGGCCTCACCAAGGCGATCGCCAAGGAGTGGGGCCGCTACAACGTGACCGTCAACAGCGTCGCCTTCGGCATGATCAAGACCCGGCTCACCGAAGCCCCGGCCGGTGGCTCGACCATCGATGTGCAGGGCAAGCAGATCAAGGTCGGCGTGAATCCTGATCTGCTCGCGGCCATGGAGCACATGATCCCGCTCGGTCGCGCCGGTACACCGGCCGAAGCGGCGGGGGCGGTATATCTGCTGTGCCTGCCGGAATCGGACTACGTCAGCGCAGACGCTGATCTGTGGCGGCGGATTCAACATTTGAACTATCGGATATCGGATGTGTGCGCCCGCAATCGGCTGAGCACGTTCCGGTTCCGGTCGGGATCGAGGGCGATTGCGGCGGCCCATGCATGAGCCGAGACGACGCCCTCGTCGAAGCGGTCGATCCACGCGCGGATCGAGTCGGTGCCGTCGAGGGTGTTGCTCTCCCATGTCGTAGGTCCCAGCTCCGGCATGTGTATACAGGGCGCGGATGTGTATTCGCGTCCGCCGTGCGTCGAAAATTGTTGCCGCGCAGATTTCGTCGGCGGTCGGGCGTTCGCGCAATCGACCCGCTGTGGCGTCGGCGAGTAGGTCTTCTGGAAGGCATTCGTTGCCGCTCAGCGATTCGCCGACAGCCCAATACGACAATCCGAATCCCCACAGTCGTCCCGGAATTCGGGATATCAGTTCTCCGGCCGCATCGAGAATCGGTGAACCGCCGGTTTCGGTATCGAGGTCGACCGGGAGATATCCGATGTCGTGGGTGGATACATTGTCGACAGCCGCGAAACCCCAGAGATGAACGGACTTGGCTGCTTTCGGGTTGTGCGCCATTTCCGCACAGCGCTTCGCCATCATGGCCGGAAGGATCACGTCGAGCGTCGACCGGCGCGGATACCGGATCGCTGTGCCAGAGTGTGGTCCAACTCCTTTGTAACGCTGTCGCTTTCGTCGTCTGGGCATCTGCCCTCCGCTGGATTTCGGGTACCTGGTCAGAACCCCATTCGGATACGGTCGGCGGGTTCGATTGCGCCCGAGTAGATCAGCAATGCCCACGCCTGCAATTTGCGCGGACAGCTCGATCGGGCGCACTCGGCATGGTTCTGCAGCACCGCATGAGCTTGAGTATCGGTCATGCCGGGCAGGAAACTGTGGTCGAATGGTGGTAGGCCGAACATCGCAGGGCCGCCTTCGTTTTCGGGCCGGTAGGTCGGTGGTTTTGCGTCGGGCACATGGCCAGTAAATCAGCGAATGCCGTAGATTCGGAGTCCTCCTGGGGGATTCGACGCGAGACGAAATCACTCCAAATGGGCTGATCGTTCCATTCAATCTGACATGACAGTGAGCTCAGCTAACGAAAGGGTGGGTGGCCTTGGCGACCGAATCGAACAACACGACCTTGCCGCGCCGGGTGCTCGGGCGACGGTTGCGCGAGCTGCGGGAGGGGCAGCGGTTGAGCCGGTTGGCCATGAGCACGGATCTGTCCGAGGCCAAGTGGTTCAAGTCGACGCGCAGTGCGGCGGGTAAGGATTGCGTCGAGATTGCCCATCTCGCGGGCGGTCTGGTTGGGGTGCGTGACTCCAAGAACTCGACCGGCGCCGTGTTTTTCCCTCCGTAGGAGTGGGACGTGTTCACCGCCGGAGTGCGAGACGGTGAGTTCAACGGCTGTAACGACGAATTCAGTTGTGAATATCGGCCTGGCCGATGCTGTTTGGTTCACGAGCCGTCGCAGTACCAGCGATGGGGGATGCGTTGAGGTTGTGCACCTCGAGGGGCGGCATGGTCGGGGTGCGTGACTCCAGGAACTCGACCGGTCCCGCGTTGTTTCACTCCGGCTGAGTGGATACGGTCCCTGCCCGGGTGTGGGGAGGCAGCGAGTTCGGCAGGCCGTACGCAAATGGGCCCGGAGGTCAGTTGTCGTAGGAGGCAACTCCTACGGGCCCAACCCCCAGGCAGAGGTCGAGTCCTGGTGTGCGAGGACTGATTCGGAGCATGGACCCGCTGCCGACCACGCGAACGTAGACGGTACTCAACCCCTTGCGAACCGGCGCGCCCACGGGCTCGCCGTGTTCGAACGAGACGGTAATTCGTCCGTCTTCGCTGGCCAGATAGTTGAGCTGCACAGTCCATTCGTGTTCGAGCATCGGCCCGTCGAGCGGAATATCACTCGGCTGCGGCCCCCGTATCCGATACCCACAGCCCTGCTCGGGCCCAGGCAGAATACTGCGATTCCACCAAACCGCCGCCTCGACGATCTCCCCACTATCGGTAATCATCCGCAGCCGCGAAGTCGAATCAGCGAAGGTCGTCGGCTTCGTAACCGGCGCGAGCACTCGACTGACCAAATTCTGCGGATAAGCCGTCGGATTCAACACATCCCACGGCACCTCCTGCTCCAGCAAAGGCACTCCATCACTCCCCGCCAGCGCCCCCTTCACATTCGTCACATACGTCCTCGTCGGATTAACCCGCCAGGACTCGACAAACGACGCAGTAGACCAAAGACTGCTGACCAGAAAGACCACCCCGAACACAGCCGCGGCCCGCGATCCAGGCATGAACCCCTGGCCGCGCCCACCCAATACCGTTCTGCCCCTGCCTATTCCGAGAACCCATCTGGCCAACCGGCGGCTCGACCCCGCAAGCAACACAGAAGCCCGCCCCCGTGACATCCCTGCCTCGCTCCGCAAATCGCAAGCCGATGCAGGAGCTTCACCGCACATCGCGGTTGCGGTGCCTCCCGGATCGGGACCCACTACGGCGGTGCGGTCATGTGCCACAGCTGCATCCCCCCACGAGTCTGGAGGAGGCGCGGGTGCACGCCCATCCAGCCCGGTCGCGTCTTCTCGCGGATCTGCCCGATACGCGGGTGCGCGGTCCTGCGGCGTAGTTGCGTCGCCGCGCGAATCGGGGTGCGATGCCGCAGCGTGGTCATGCGGGTTGGTCGCGTCGTGTTGCGAATCGGCAAGCACCGCGGCAGCGTGGCCACGTGACGTGCTCGCCACGCCGCGCGAATCGGGAGCCGCGCTGTGCGGCACAGCCGCTTGCTCTCCAGGATCGGGAGGATGCGCCTGCGTGTGGTTTTGCGGGGTGGTCGCATCGCATTGCGAGTCGGGACGCACCGCAGCGGCGCGGTCGTGGGGACCCGCGAACAGCGCACGAATGCGCCCTCGCACAGCTGGGGTGCGGCGACGCGAATCCGCGAGCGGCACAGGAATTCGGCCGGGGAGTGGCACGCGCATGAGATCGCGGAGACCGGGAAACAATTCAGCGGTGCGGCTGCGCTCATCTGAAGGCAACCCAGCAGTGTGGTCACGCGGTTGGGCACGCAGTATCAGCGCACCCGCTGCGGTCAACACCACTGCGATATCGGCGAAATAGCGTAGGGACTGCATCAGTTCGGCAGCGGTGTTCGGTCCGCTGCGGGCCAATGCGACCGGCAGCTGCGCGACGAGCACGTATGCCGCCGCTGTCACCCACACCGGCCCCACACGAAGCCGGGCATGCAGCGACAGCAGCACCAGTGCGCCCAATGCGACCCAAGCCGCCACGACCGCCCAGCTCGGCGGATCCGCCCACGGCGTCGACGGCAACCAGCGTTCCCAACTCCACGGTCCGCCGAACAGCGTCGGCACAATCCCCAATGACGTTGCGCCGGGTAATAAGTCACGCAATTCCGAGGGACTGGTGTGCACCGCCGAAACATCCACCACCGTCAGATATCCGGCCAGCCAACAGGCGATCACCACACCGGATCCGCCCCACAGCGCTGCTCCACGCCGTGCCACGACCCGTAGCGCGGATTCACGCTGTGCCACGACCCGT
>NZ_BDBY01000156.1 GCF_001613225.1 Nocardia pseudovaccinii NBRC 100343 | reverse complement strand
GTTCGGACTATCGGCGGAAGTGCTGACGCCCTCGCCCAGACCGTCGGCGGACGGGGCGGCGCTGTTGTCGGGGGCATCGGCGGACAGGGCGGCGCTGTTGTTCAGTCCGTCGGCAGATGTCGTGCCGCTCTCGGCCAGACTGTCAGCGGACGTTGCGCCCTCGTCGTTCGGGGCATTGGCGAGGGTGACGACACTGTCGCCCAAACCCTCGGCAACGGCTGGACCGGCACAAACCATGAGTGCTCCGGCCGCGATGGCGGCCACGACAACGCGCAGCATCGATTCGCTCCTTAGATGTATGTGCCTTCCATATCGATGGGTGTCATGGGCCCGCCTGAATCAGTTCGTCCGAATGGTCAAACCCGGATTGTCTTGCAGCACACTGCTGATCGGCTGGCCGAGCAGCAGTGGGACGTGGCCGCAGCCGAGATCGAAGGAGGAACTCACCGTGACGATGGCGCTGCTGATGCCGAGTGCCTTGGTGCCTGCGAAGATCGGTCCACCGCTGTCGCCGCGCTGGCCGCAGAGGGCGGCATAGAACATATTCTCGATCTTGACCGGTTGGTCGCCGTGACCGCGTAACAGGCCCTTTTGCCCGGCCGCCAGCACCGTCCCGCACGAATATCCGGATGTGAAGCCGGTTTTGCACACGGCCGCTCCGACAACCGGCTCGGTTGTTCCGTCGATGCGCAGGACATCCGAACCGGCTGCTCGCGAATGTCCCGCATTACCGCCGTTCACATTCACGTCGGGCGCCTGCGCCGGTGAATCCATTTTCTGGGTGGACACCAGGTTGTTCCGGAAGCGCGGCGCGAACGTCCCGTTGATCCGCACGATCGCATAGTCCTCGGGGGCGAACCGGGAGACCGTGAAGTCACCGATCTCCTTGCCGAGCTGCCCATCTTCGAATTCGTAGACGCGTTGGGGCGCAGTGGTTTTCGCGGATGGTTCGACAACGTTGTTCGGGTCGCAGTGCCCGGCGGTGATATTCACGGCATTGCCGTCGGCGTCGGTGGCATTGAAGCCGAACGAGCACCTGTGCGCTTTTCCGTCGACCTTGATACCGAACGGCTGGCCACCGATGATGTCGCCGTCGGCTTCGATTCCCGCGATCGCCTGGATGTCGATGGCGGTGTCGTCGGTCCGGGCTTCCGGCAGTACGGCCGTCACCGACTGGATCGGCCCGATATCGGTCGGCAACCGCACGTCATCGGCCAGGCGAACGGCGAAACTGTTGGTCACCACGTCGATGCCGTAGGCGACGATCGAGTCGACCACGGTGCTCGGCTGATCGGATAACCAACGTTCGAAGGCGAGGCGGCGGGCGTCGAGGGTGCGCTCACTGTCGGCGACGGTTTCCACGCTGAATCCGGCCTTTTCGGCGATGGATTTGGCGTCCGCCGCGCGCTCACCTTCGGCGAGGGAGACGATCGGACGGTCGTCACTCATCCGGATCCCGGCGAATACGGCCGGGTATGCGGCGCGGGCCTGCTGTGCGAATTCGGCCAGCCGCCGGGCGGTTTCGACGCGTACGAAATATTCGTGCGCATCAATTCCGAGGTCACTCGCCACGGCCGCGATCAGTCCGGGCGGCAGCGGGGCGGTATCGGGCTTTGGTGCGGCAGCTGCCGGATGCGCGATCGAACCCGCCATTGCCAATGCGGCACAGCAGCCGAGTGCTGCCCGCCGCGTACGAATACCCGACCTCATCGAGCCGCCTCCTGACCAAACGCCGAAGTATTCGATGACGCTATGTCACATGCGTCACAAATCGGACTATTTGGTTCATAGCGTGTCGGTGTCCGCGCCGGTAAAGCCCAATGTCCACCGCCGGACAACTTGCCGACACGCCGAGACCGTTGAACTGTCGGCTATGTGGCGCTTGGGATGATCGCACCGGTCCATCGCCACCCCCGAAAATAGGAGGACGCTCGTGCTGCTGCTGGGTCTCGGAAGCATTCTCGGACCGGCCATTGGCGC
Source organism: Nocardia pseudovaccinii NBRC 100343 (assembly GCF_001613225.1). Classification (GTDB taxonomy): domain Bacteria; phylum Actinomycetota; class Actinomycetes; order Mycobacteriales; family Mycobacteriaceae; genus Nocardia; species Nocardia pseudovaccinii. Next base: position 7,848 of record NZ_BDBY01000156.1, on the reverse strand, counting down.
ACTGCTCGGTATAATTTTCTCCATCCTCTAGCCTTTACAACCGAACGCGGGGCGGACGCCGAAATGGCACCGCCCCGCGTTCGGTTTCAATGCACTAGGACAAGCCGAGTCCGTGCTCGAGGACCGGCCACGACCGCTTCAATTCGTCTTCCCAATAACCCCACGAGTGCGTGCCCTCGTCGAAGTTGTACGTCGCCGGAATGCCGAGCGATATCAGTTTCGCCTGCAGATTCTTCATGCAGTAATTCGCCGCTGCTTCGATCGCGCCGCCGAGCAGCACCTGATTTGTCAGTCCATCGAGGCCGGGCTCGGCATGCGCGCCGTTCAGCGTGTCATATTTTCCGGGCAGGCCATTGCCTGACGAAAGATAGAGATCGATGCCGCGCAATTTATCGGCGTGCAGGTATGGATCGTTTTCCGTCCATTCGGGCGAACCGACCGGGCCCCACATGTGGTCGGCGTTCCCGCCACCCCAGGCGATCACGAGCTTCAGGAACCTGGAACCGATCGGATCGCTTGTCTGCGCGCAGCCGCTATATGCGGCCGCCGCTCGGTAGAGGTCGGGTCTGGCAATCGGCAATGCCAACACCGTGGCGGTGGAAGCGGAAATTCCCGCGATCGCGTTGACTCCGTTGGTGCCGAGTGCGGCATTGATCAGCGGTGGCAATTCATCGGTAAGGTAGGTCTTCCATTTATTGCGGCCCAGTACCGGGTCGTCCTCGAGCCAGTCGGTGTAGTAACTGAACCTGCCGCCGATCGGCTGGACCAGGTTGACATCTTTGTCCGACATGAACTGCCGCGCATCGCTCTGTGCCTGCCACGATGCGTCGTCCTCACCGCCGCCCGCACCGTTCAATAGATATAGCGTCGGCCGCGGAACCGAGTCGTCTGCGGGCCGCTGGATCTCGACCGGAAATTCAGCACCCATCGCCGCGGAATATACCTGAAGTCGGATATTTCGGTCGTCGATGTACTCGACGCCGGTTATGTGCGAACCGTCGTCCGACGCCGTATCCGTGGAAATCTGCGTGGATGTGGTGGCCTCGGCAAAGGCCGACGGCGCACCTAGCGTCGTACCGACGAGCATCCCCACCAACGCGATGCCGACTATCGATCTATGTATTCCTCCGATTACGCCCCTGTCCATACCCAAGCTTTTAGCACCAAGATTCCGGCCGGTGCCGCACCGACACGTCGCCGGTAGGCCGGCACCGGACCGAAACCAGGTACGGCTACCGTGCACCAGCGTTAATATGTCAAGCGCGCCACATCACCCGGATGGGCTGGTTGTGTGCGTGGCATTCGGATAGCACCACCTACGTGTCGGTGCCGCAGCAAGAGTCGGCGACGCGGACAGCGTGACCCGCTCTTCCACGAGTGGTCGGGGACCGGTGGCTGGAGAAATGCCATGACCCAAACAATGAGTTTCGACTTCAGAGCACTGAGATCCGCGATCGGCGGGCCGGTATTCGCTCCTGACGACGCGGGTTATGACCATGCCCGGGCCATCTGGAACGGGGCAATCGACCGGCGGCCCGCGGTGATCGCCCAGTGCCTTTCCACCGAGGACGTGGCCGCGGCCTTGGCTTTCGCCAGGGAAAACGACCTCGAGGTAGCGGTGCGCGGCGGTGCCCACGCCTACAGCGGCACGGCGGTCTGCGACGGCGGCCTGATGATCAATCTCGGTGTGATGAGTCGCGTCGTGGTGGATCCGATGGCCGGGAGAGCCGTGGTCGGCGGCGGCGCGACGATGGCGGATATGGATGCCGCGACCCAGGCGTACGGACTGGCCGTGCCCGGCGGCGTGATCAGCGATACCGGCGTGGGTGGCCTCACCCTGGGTGGTGGCATGGGTTGGCTGACCCGCGTGGCCGGGCTGTCGATCGACAATCTCGTCTCGGCGCAGGTCGTCCTTGCCGATAGCCGGATCGTGCGGGCGTCCGGCAGTGAGAATCCGGACCTGTTCTGGGCGTTGCGTGGTGGTGGCGGAAACTTCGGAATCGTCACCGAATTCGAATATCGCACGCATCGGATCGGGCCCGAAGTGCACGTCGGATTCTTCTTCTGGCCGCTGACGGATGGGGATGCCGCGCTACATCTGATTCGTGCGTTCATACCGACGATGCCGCCCAGGTCGGGGGTGCTGGTCGGCGTCGCTTTATCCGCGCCGCCGGAGCCTTTCGTGCCGGAGCAGTACCACTTCGTGCCGGGCCACGCCCTTATCGTCGCCGGTTACGGCACTGCCGAAGAACATGCCGAGATGGTGGCGCCGATCCGGAGTGCGCTCGCCCCGCTCTTCGAATTCATTGCGCCGATTCCCTTTACCGGATTGCAGTCGATGCTCGATGTGGCGGCGCCGTGGGGTATCCACGGATATGAGAAGGCGCTCGATCTCGACGACTTCTCCGACGAAGTGATCGCGATTCTGACCGACCAGGCCGGGAAGAAGACATCGCCGCTCTCGTTCATGCCGATCTTCGTACTCGATGGCGCATTCACTGCCGTCGGCGAGGAGGACACCGCATTCGGCGGCGCGCGCTCGGCCCACTACGTATGCAATATCGAAGCCGCCGCACCCGACGCCGAGATATTGGCCGCCGACAGGGCGTGGGTGCGCTCGACCTGGGAAGCGCTGTGCCCCTTCGCCTCCAACCAGGGCGGGTATGTCAACTTCATGGCGGAGGCGGGCGAAGACCGGGTCCGCGCATCCTATGGACCCGCCAAATACGCGAAGCTGGCCGATATCAAGACCGAGTACGACCCCGAGAATGTTTTCCACCGCAACGCCAATATCAAGCCGGGCTGATCGCGATGAAGGTCGCGGCCGATTCAGCTCGGATCGAGGTCGATGGGCAGTCGATCGCCTACCGGATGGTGGGTGCCGGTCCGCCGCTGGTGTTGCTCCACGGCGGCTGGGAGGACAGCCGATCGTGGCGGCTGCAGCTGGAGTCGCTCGCCGACGAGTACACGGTCATCGCCTGGGACGCACCTGGATGCGGCAGGTCCGACGATCCGCCGGAAGGTGTGCGTCTCGGTTATTACGCCGACACACTGGCGGGATTGATTCGGGAACTCGGTATCGATCATCCACATGTGCTCGGGCTGTCGTTCGGTGGCGGCCTGGCCATCGAACTGTATCGCCGCCACCCCGATGTGCCGCGCTCGTTGATCCTCGTCGGCGCGTACGCCGGGTGGGCGGGATCGCTGCCCGCGGATGTGGTGGACGAGCGGGTGCGGCGGATACGAGAGCAGACCCAGCGGCCACCGGCCGAGTGGGCCGAGTCCTACCTCCCGACATTCTTCGCCACACCGATACCGCGGGAGTGGATCGACGAGATGCTGGCGATCATGTCCGATTCCCGGCCGAGCGGCATGGTCGCGATACTTTCGGCATTTGCGGAGGCCGACCTGCGTGACGTGCTACCCACCATCGCCGTCCCCACGCTGATCCTCAACGGCGAGCTCGACGAGCGAGCGCCGCTGCGCATCGCCGAGGGATTGCACGCGAGTATCCCCGGCTCACAGTTGGTCGTGATTCCCGGTGTCGGCCACTGCTGCAACCTCGAGGCGCCGAAGGCGTTCGACGCCGTGGTCCGCCATTTCCTGCGCCAACATCCGATCAATAAGTAGTTCCCATCCCGGCAACGACGGTGACGAGCGGTATTCCAGGAACTTTCCGCTGGACCGGGCGCCGTCGGTCAGCCCCAGCAGAGGTTGGGGTCAGCCCGCGGCGGCCGTGCGTGGGTCGGCGCGCTGGACCACGTCCGCGAGCAGGGTGTTGAAGCGGTCCGCGGCCTCGATATTGCCGAGGTGGCCGGTGGGCCAGACCTGGTAGTCGGCGAGGTGACCAGCTTTTGACAGCGCCTCGACGATCGGGCGGGACATGCGCTCGGGCAGCAGGTGGTCTTCAGCGCCCGCGATGACCGTGGTCGGCACCGTCAGGTGCTTCGCGGCATCGTCCAGGTCCAAATCGGCGAGGGCCGCGGCGTGCAGGCCGCGGGTGAGCGGGCGACACGAGCGGACGATGCCGAGTGCGAAGTCCACCTCGTCACGGGTGGCGGGCTTGGACATGACGCGGGCCTTGAACACCGCGCTGACCGGCCACCCGCCCGGCAGCGGAATCGGCGCGGCGAGTGCGGTTTCCGCGATGACGAGCGGGACACGGACGCTGGCGCCGAGTACGGTCACCGGTCGCTTGGCCACCATGAGCGGCTTGTTGAACAGCGGCAGCAGGTCGGTTTCGTACCGGATATCGCTGGCCGCGGTATTGGCCATGACGACCGCGGCGGCGCGCCGAGTGACCTGTTCCGGATAGCGAGATGCCCACGCCTGCAGGGTGATTCCACCCATGCTGTGGCCGACGAGGACGGCGCGCTTGCCGACCGGGACAGCGGCCTCGAGCACTGCTTCGAGGTCGTCGGCCAGTGTCTGCGCGCCCGGGCCGGTGCTGCCGAGGGTGCTCTCGCCGTGGCCGCGCTGATCGTAGGCGAGCACGCGGTAGCGGTCGGCGAAGGCATTGATCTGCGGATTCCAGTACTCGATGCAGCAGCTCCAGCCGTGGATCAAGACGATGACATCGCCGTCGGCGGGACCGTAGGCATGGACCCTGAGCTTGGCCCCGTCACCGGTGGTGACCGGGATGATCTCGGGTGTGGCGGCGGGCTTGTTGAGCGAGGTGGTCCGGTATGTCCGCGACCGTAGTCCAGCACGGTAGGCGGCGGTCAACGGTTCGTCTCCGCGCACTTCCGCCAGCGTCCTCATCGACTTGACCAGCATTCGAGCACTCCTTTGTGTCTGCCGCCACAGTACAGTGCAAGCTGAGTGCTTGCTACTGCTAGCGCCCCAGTGGCGGAAATCCTGGTTCTATCGGATGGATACCCGAAATTAGGTCGGCCAATAGTCCGGCCGGAAGAAACATCGGGCACGAGCTCTTCTTCCTGGATATCGCCTGTGCCCGAGGCGGCCGTTACCCCCGCCGCCCACCCGGTCTTGCCCCCAATCTCCCTGTCTCACCCCACAATCCCGCACCCGTTCTCGGGATCGGCCCGGTTCTGGGGCGCGGATCCCGACAAAGGGTGCGGTGGTTCAGCTGGGGGTCAGGAAATCGGCGATATCCTCGGGCATCACCAGGCAGACCTGGTCGTCCGGATGGAAGTCACCGGGGATGTCGCGGCGGTTGGGGGCGCGCACGAAAACGACAACGGACGAACCGTCTCCGGGGTCTATTTCGACCGCGACCGAGCCGGAGAAATCGCTGTCCGGGGGTGCGTACCAGTGGCCCACATGCCCGAATTCGAGCTTGCGAGCCGCGTTGCCCCCGAATCCGTCGAGCCGGGTAACACCAGCGGCGTCCACGTCGCGAAATTCTACTCTAGCTGCGGAAATGCCGGACCGAATCGATCATGTCGGTAGCTGCTGCGATGATTTCGCCCATGGCTTCCGATGCGGTCCGATTGGCGGCGCCGATTCCGGTGCTACGCATATTCGATATTGCCAAGGCGTACGAGTTCTACCGCGACTATCTGGGATTCACTGTGGACTGGGAACACCGGTTCGGTGCGAACTTTCCGTTGTATGCGCAGGTGTCGCGGTCGTCGGCGAAGGTGCATTTGAGCGAGCATCACGGTGACGGCACTCCAGGATCGGTGGTGTGGATCGCGGTGGACGACATCAAGGCACTGCATGCCGAGTTGGCGGGCAAGGACTATCGGTATGCGAAGCCGGGGTGCCCGGAGGATGGGCCGGGCGGGCCGGGGTTCGAACTGACCGATCCGTTCGGCAATGCGTTGCGGTTCGCGCAACCCGAATAGCGGGCACGAGCTGTGGCGGGTGTGGGGCCGCCGCGGCTACCGTTGGTGCTTGTGGAGATGAGTCATGCGGTACCGGTCGCACACCAGGAAGCGGTGGCGGAACAGCCGAGACGAACCGGCCTGCGCGCCATGGGGTGGCCGCTGGTGGCGGCGGGCGTCGGGGTCGGTGCCGCGGTCCTGCTGCATTTCCGGGATCCGCACAGCGAAGGCTCCTATGGAGTCTGCCCGGTCTACGCGCTGACGGGGTTGTATTGCCCGGGCTGCGGCGGCATGCGGGGCATGCACAATCTGACCGACGGCCGAATTTTCGATGCGATACACAGCAATCTGCTCGTGCTGCCGCTGGTGCTGGCCTTCGTGCTGTGGATCGGTGACTGGTCGATCCGTGCCTGGCGCGGTGAGCGGATGCGACTACCTCAACTCGGCCGCACCACGATGTGGGTGTTCTTCGCGCTACTCATCGGCTATACGGTGTTGCGAAATACGCCGTGGGGGACCTGGCTCACGCCGGTCTAGCGGTTTTCAGGCAGGCTTTGTATATGAGTGATTCGCTGAAGGAACGCGTGCGGGCAAAACTATTGCGCCAGCTCGCCGAGGACGGCACACCCGACTCGGAACAGGACGATCCGCGCCTGATCTCGGTCGAGTCCGATCTCGATGTGCTGAACAGCGTCGCCGACGACGATCCGTTGGTCGAAGAACTGGCAGCGCGCTACCTGGTCTTCTGACGGCGCCTCAGCGCGATGTCGTATCGACCTGCCCGCCGGAGGGCGGCAGTTGCGGCAGCGGCTCACCGAGCAACCACGCGTCCCAGAGCGGCCGCAGCGGCACCAGACTGTAGTGGCTCGCCAGATCGGTGAATTCCTCCGTGGTGACCGAGCCGTGCCGGTACCGGATCGTCCACTCGCGCAGCAGATCCCAGAAGGCGAGTTCGCCGAGTTCCAGGCGCAGCGTATGCAGGGTGAGCGCGCCGCGTTTGTACACGCGGTCGTCGAACATACGTCGCGGGCCGGGGTCGCCGATGATGATGTCCTGCGGTTCACGGGACAGGTTGTGCCGGGCGGCGCGGGCCAATTGGTCCGCGGTGGGCCCACCCGCGGCTTCGGACCAGATCCATTCGGCGTAACAGGCGAAGCCTTCGTGTAGCCAGATGTCACGCCACTGCCAGATGGTGAGGCTGTTGCCGAACCACTGGTGCGCGAGTTCGTGTGCGACAAGGCGTTCCGCGCCGCGGCGGCCGTCGCAGTGGTTGGCGCCGAAGACGGAGATGCCCTGGGCTTCGATGGGGATTTCCAGTTCGTCGTCGGTGACCACGACCGTGTACGCCTCGAATGGGTACGGGCCGAACTTCTCGGAAAACAGTTCCATCATCTGCTGTTGGCGCTCGAAGTCGTGGTCGAAGTTGGCGCGCAGCCGGGCCGGGATGATGGCCTGTATCGGCACCGAACCGCGCGGGGTGTCGATGCGGTGCTTGCGGTACTGGCCGATCTGGATGGTCGCCAAGTAGCTCGACATCGGCTCGGACTGTTCGTAGACCCAGGTGGTCTGACTGGCCTTGGTCTGCTTGCGCATCAAGGTGCCGTTGGCGAGCGCGTAGTACGGGGTGTCGGTGGTGATCGAAATCCGGTAGCTGGCTTTGGAACTCGGGTGGTCGTCGCAGGGGAACCAGGATGCGGCGCCGTTGGGCTGGCTGGCCACCAGCGCGCCCTCGGTCAGTTCCTCCCAGCCCACCTCGCCCCACGGCCCGCGCACCGGCTTCGGCAGCCCGGCGTATTGGATGACCAGCTCGAGCACCCCACCCGCCGGGATGCGGTGCTGTGGTGTGATGACGAGCTTGCCGTGCTGGTGCGAGTATTTCGCGGCCTTGGTGCCGTTGACGAGCACCTTGGACACGGTGAGTGCCTGGGACAGGTCGAGCGCGAAACGGTCACGGACGGCGTCGGTCACCGCGATGATCCGAGCTCGGCCTGCCATGCGATTACTGGCGACCTTATAGGTGATCTCGAGTTCGTACCGCGATACCCGGTAGCCCCAATTT
>NZ_BDBY01000155.1 GCF_001613225.1 Nocardia pseudovaccinii NBRC 100343 | reverse complement strand
GACGGGCTCTTCGTAGTACTTACCCGCCATCAGGAGGTCGCTCCCGCCTCGCTGAGGCTCGGCGCCGCACTCGACCACGGCGCGATCGGATTGCCCCACCAGCGGGTGGACGGCGGCACGGTGTCACCGCGCATGACCAGCGAAGCCGGACCGACGGTCGCGCCCGCTCCGATACCGGCGGCGGGCAGGGCGACGCAGTGCGGTCCGAGGGTGGCGCCCGCGTCGAGGGTCACGGTGTCCATGGCCATGATTCGATCGTGGAAGAGGTGGGTCTGCACCACACAGCCGCGTTCCACGGTCGCGCCGTCGCCGAGTGTCACCAGGTCCGCCTCCGGTAGCCAATAGGACTCGCACCATACCCCGCGTCCGATCTTCGCGCCGAGTCCACGAAGCCACAGATTCAGTACGGGGGTACCGGTCGCGGCGCGCGCGAACCACGGCGCGGCGACGGTTTCGACGAAGGTGTCGGCGACCTCGTTGCGCCACACGAACGAACTCCACAGCGGATGCTCCTCGGCGCGGATTCGCCCGACCAGTAACCACTTCGCGGTGACCGCACTGGCCCCCGCGATGGCACCGGCGGCCATCAGGACAAAACCGCAGAGCAGTCCGGCGATCAGGTATCCGGCCGATTCCGCGATCCAGGCCAGGGTGAACAGCACGCCGAGGCCGATGGCGAAGCTCACGAGCACCGGGACGAGGCGGCAGGTCTCGACTATGCCGCGGAACACCTTCAGCCGCAGCGGCGGATCGAAGGTGCGTTCGGTATCGCCGCTTTCGGAGGCGCGCCGCAGGCGCACCGGTGGGCTGCCGAGCCAGGACGAACCCGCCTTGGCCTTGGACGGTGCGGCCGAAAGCACGGCGACCAGCCCGTTTTTCGGCACCCGTCGACCGGGTGCGGTCATACCGGAGTTGCCGAGGAAGGCGCGCTTGCCGACCTTCGCGTCGCCGATGTGCAGCCAGCCGCCACCGAGTTCGTAGCTGGCGATCATGGTGTCGTCGGCGAGGAACGCGCCGTCGGCGACGGTGGTGAATTTCGGCAGCAACAGCACCGTGGACGCCTCGACGCTCTTACCTACCTTCGCGCCGAGCAGGCGCAGCCACAGCGGAGTCAGCAGGCTTGCGTAGAGCGGGAACAGGAAGGTGCGCGCCGAATCCAGCAGCCGCTCGGTGGCCCAGGCCTGCCAGCCGACCCGGCTGCGCACAGGATGATGGCCCTCGGTGAGTCCGATGCTGAGCAGCCGGACCGCGATGACCGTGGCCACCGCGTACACGGCCAGGCTCAGCAGTGTTGCGGCAGGCAGGATGGCGAAACCCTTGCCGAGCGCACCCGCGAGTGTGCGGGCGTCGCGGATGAACCAGGCGATGAACGCGCCGCCGGTGGCCAGACCGAGAATGGGCATGGCCGCCAATGCCATCGAGGTCACGCCGAAAATCGCGACCCAGTGCGCGGCCCGCGCCGGGGTATGCGACGGCCAGCGATGCTGGGCCTTACCGACTTTCGTGGCAGGCGAGCCTGCCCACTCCTGTTCGGCCTTCACCCTGCCCGATACCGAGGATCCGGCCGCGACCTCGGCATTCTTACCGATTTTGCTGCCGGGCAACAGGATCGAGCGCGCGCCGATCACCGCGCCCGTACCGATGGTGATCGGTCCGATGTGCACCACATCGCCGTCGATCCAATAGCCGGACAGGTCGACCTCGGGCTCCACACTGCAGCCGTCGCCGAGTTCGAGCATGCCGGTGACCGGCGGCAGGGTGTGCAGATCGACGCCCGTGCCGATCTTCGCGCCGAGCGCCCGTGCGAACGGCACCATCCACGGTGCGCCGGACAGACTCTCGGCGCCGCTGGCCTCCGAGAGCCGCACCGCGGCCCACAATCGCAGGTGCTCCGATCCGCCGCGCGCATAACTGCCGGGTCGCACCCCGCGCAACAGAATCCGGGCGCCGGTCGCGCAGATCACCATGCGACCGGGCGGTGAGATGAACAGCAGGAACGCGGCCAGCGTCCACCACCAGGACAGATGCGGCAACCACGGCAGCGAGCCGGACCAGCCCGCGATATTGCCGACAATGGCCAACCAGGTGAGCCACTGCAGTCCGGTGAGGGTCGTCAGCGGGATGGTGGCCAGCACCTGGGTCCACTGGGCGCGCGGCGGCGTCGGGCGCACGATGCGTTCCTCGACGGCTGCGCTCGGCGCGGTTTCGTCGAGCAGTTCGGCCAGTGCGCCGAGGCGAGGATGGTCGTAGAGATCGGCGACGGTGATCCGCGGATAACGTTCGCGCAGTGCGGTGACCAGTTGCGCCGCCGATAGCGAGCCACCGCCGAGGTCGAAGAAGTCGGTATCCGGACCGGTGACCTCGGCGCCGAGAATCGAATCCCATAGTCCGGCAATCCATTGCTCGGTTTCGGTGAGATCGCCGGTCGCGGTGTCGGGTTCGGCGGTGTTCGGCAGCGGCCACGGCAGAGCGTCGCGATCGACCTTGCCCGAGGTGCGGGTGGGCAGGTCGGGGACGATGGCGAGCCGGGGGACCAGCGGGGCCGGAAGTTGTTCGGCGAGCTGGGCTCTGGCGGCCTTGAGGTCGAAATCGGGTGCGGTGCCGGTCAGGTAGCCGACCAGGATCTTATTGCCCGCCTTGGTGGTTCGGATCGCGGCCGCGGCACCGGTGACACCGGGTAGGTGCTGCAGGGCGTTGTCGAGTTCGCCGAGTTCGATGCGGCGGCCGCCGAGTTTGATCTGATCGTCGGCGCGGCCGAGGAAGACCAGACCCGCGCTGTCCTTGCGAACCAGATCGCCGCTGCGGTAGGCGCGCTCCCAGCCGAGTGACGGTAGCGGAGCGTACTTTTCGGCGTCCTTGACCGGATCGAGGTAGCGGGCCAGGCCGACGCCGCCGATCACGAGTTCACCGGATTCGCCCTCGTCCACCGGATTTCCGGCGGCATCGACGACGGCGAGATCCCAGCCGTCCAGCGGTAGTCCGATGCGGACCGGGAAGCCGCCGTCGAGCAGCGCCGCACAGGCGACCACCGTTGCTTCGGTGGGGCCGTAGGTATTCCAGACCTCGCGTTCCGAATCTGTGTCCGATTTGCGGTGTTCTCGGGGCCCTGCGTGCGCGCGTATTCCTTGCCGGGCGCCGCTCTGACGGCCCTCACCGGGTTCCTCCGGGCCCGTCGCTCGCGCCGCGGGTTTTCCGGCAAGGCGTTCGGCGAGTTCGGGCGGCACCGCCTCACCGCCGAAGATCAGCAGCCGGACCGGGTCGAGCGCCTCGGCGGGCCAGGTCGCGGCGAGGGTGGGAACCGTCGAGACGATGCTGATTTCGCGGCGGACCAGCCAGGGACCGAGATCCGCGCCGGTGCGGACCAGGGCGCGCGGCGCGGGCACCAGGCATGCGCCGTTGCGCCAGGCCAGCCACATTTCCTCGCAGGAGGCGTCGAAGGCGACCGAGAGTCCGGCGAGAACCCGGTCGTCCGGACCGATCGGGGCATCCGGCAGGAACAGGCGCGCCTCCGCGTCGACGAAGGCGGCGGCATTGCGGTGGGTCACCGCGACGCCCTTCGGGGTTCCGGTGGATCCGGAGGTGAAGATGATCCACGCGTCGTCGCTGGGGGTGGGGCGAACGGTCGAGGCGTCAGCGGCCTCGGGCCGTTCGACGGCCGTCGGCTCGATGCCTGCCGCGGTCACGATCGCGGTGACGCGTGCCTCACCGAAGACGAGCCGGGCGCGCTCGTCCGGATCGTCGGCGTCCACCGGGACGTACGCCGCACCGGCAAAAAGAATCGCCAGAATAGTGACGTAAAGCTCATGCGTGCCCGACGGCATGCGCACGCCGACGCGGTCGCCGGGGCGCACGCCCGCGGCGGTCAAGCGCACGACTCCGGCGTCGATTTCGGCCAGCAATTCGGTGTAGCTGAGCACCACGCGACCGTCATCGATCGCGGGCGCCTCAGGATGGGCTTGCGCGGTGCTGTTGAGGATGTCGACAAGGGTCCTGGCCTGCGGCGCGAGTGCGGCGCGTAGCAAGGGTTCGGGCGTGCGGAGCCCGTCGGTCGGGTCTGTGCCCGCCGCGGTATCGACCTGCGGCCGCAGCATCACGTCCTGCCCACCTCTCATAGACCTGCCTTGCGCTTCCTCGTTGTTGTTTCACAGCAGGGTTACCAGTGGGCAAACGCCACGGTGACCAACTGTCTACGGTACCTGCGGTATCGGTCAGAGTTCTTCGCCAAGTGCCTTCAGCGCAAGGCGGTGCAGGGTCTGCCGCTCGTCTTCGTCGAGGCGGTGCAGCACCCGCTCGGCGGCCTCTTCGATGAGTTCATCGGTCTTGCGGCGCTCGGCGCGTCCGGTCTGGGTGATGGACAGCCGGTATTTGCGCCGGTCCGTCGAATCGCGGGTGCGGATGACGAAACCGGACTCCTCCAAGCCGTCGATCAGCCGGACCACCTCGCTGCGGTCGATGCCGAGCGCGGTGGAGACCTGCTGCTGGGACAGGTCGTCGAATTCCTCCAGGCAGACCAGCACCCAGTGTTCACGCAATGACGTGCCCATCTCGGCATGTACGGCCTTGTGCAGCTTGCCGAGCGCGTACGTCGGGAAGCGGAGCAGGCCGCGGGGGTGAATGTGGTCAGCGGGCATTCGGTAATTGTATCTATTGTTGAGGAGCTAGATTGTTGATAATCTCCGCAATCTAGGTTGTCTACAAATAGCGGAGGATCCATGTCGGATACTCGAACGGCAGTCGCCGCCACCGCGCCCGCACTCGAACCAATTCCCGCGCGGGTCTGGCGGGTGGCCGGTGTGGTGGTCTTCGGTGCCGTCATGAGCATGTTGGACACGTCGCTGGTGAATATCGGGCTGAACTCCATCGCGACGGATCTCGGTGCGGCACTGGACAGTGCTCAGTGGATCGCGAGCGGGTATCTGCTCGCACTCGCCGTCACGCTGCCGCTGTGCGGTTGGCTCGGACGGCAATTCGGAATGGACCGGGTCTGGTTGACCGCGCTCGCCGGATTCACGGTGACCTCCGGACTTTGTGCGCTGGCACCGAATATCGGCTGGCTCATCGGTTTTCGGATCGCGCAGGGTCTTGCCGCGGGATTATTGGTGCCCGCCGGGCAGACGCTGCTCGGGCAGGTCGCGGGTCCGCAGCGGTTGGGGCGGGTGATGAGTGTCGTCGGCATCGCGGTGGTCGCGGCGCCCGCGGTCGGGCCGACCATCGGCGGCGTCATGCTGGCGAATCTGGACTGGGAGTGGTTGTTCCTGATCAATATCCCGTTCGGGCTGGTGGCCTTCGTCCTGGGGCGCCGGTTGTTACCGCGGGCGCAGGCGTCGGGCAACGGCGGCCGATTCGATGCCACCGGATTCGCATTGATCGCGGTCGGGCTGTCGGCGCTGGTCTACGGGCTGGGCGAATTCGGCAGTCGCGGTAGCGTTTCCGCGCCGACGGTGTGGGTGTCGGTGGTGGCCGCGGTGCTGGCGCTCGGCCTGTTCGTGGTGCGGTCGGTGCGCGGTTGGGGCGGGAGCCTGCTCGATGTCGGACTGTTCCGGCATCCGGTATTCGCGACGGCGAATGTGGCGAACTTCTTCGCCGGTGCGTCGCTGTTCGGGGCAATGCTGTTGCTGCCGTTGTACTTTCAAGTGCTGCACCGCGACGGTCTCATCGCGACGGGCTTGCTGCTCATGTCCTTCGGGATCGGTGGCATCATCGCGTTGCCCATCGGCGGCCGGTTGACCGATCGGTACGGCGGTGGCGTGGTCGCGGTGGTCGGCAGTGCGGTGACTGCCGCGGTCACCGTGCCGTTCGCGCTCGGCGATGCTTCGATGAATCCCGTTGTCGTGCAGGCGCTTCTATTGATCCGCGGCGTGGCGACCGGATTGACCGGGGTGCCGATCATCGCTGCGGCCTACGCCGCGGCACGGCCCGAGCAGCTGCCGGATGCGGCATCGTTGGTGAATATTCTGCAGCGGGTCGGTGGGTCGATCGGAGCGGCATTGCTCGCGGTGGTGCTGTATCGTGCGGCCGCTGCGGGATTGTCGGTGGATGGCGGGTTCCGGCAAGCGTTCTGGTGGCTCACGGCAGCGTCGGTCATCTCTTTGATAGCGTCACTATTGCTGTGGCGCAAGGAGATTCAGCCGAACCGGTAACATCGTGCGCCTGGTCGGTGGCGACCGGCCAGGCGCATGACGGATCACGCGGCGGAAGCGGCCGTGCCGATGCCGAGTGCGGCGAGAACGGCCGCGCTGATCTGTTCGAGCCGATCGCGAACCTGTGGGCGGCGCAACATCGCAACCGCTCGTGACGCCAGCACGGCGAGCAGGATCATCTCGACGGCGGCGATGGAGCATTCGATGGCCCCGAGCGCGAGAGTGTTCGAAAACGTGACATCGGTGAGGAATTGCGGCAGTACCGCCAGGTAGAACAGCCCGACCTTCGGGTTGAACATGCACGAAACCAGGCCTGCGGCGAATGCCGAGCGGATCGAGGCGGGAGCCTCCGCAACCGACCGCCCGGACGCTGCGGCGGTGCCCGCCCTGCGCTGCTTGCGGTGATCGATCAGCGCGCGAATGCCCAAGTACACCAAGTAGATTCCGCCGATCACCTTGAGCATCCGGTAGGCGGTCGCGGACTGTTCCAGCAGGGCGGCGACGCCCGCCGCGACCACCACCGCCCACACGATCCCGCCCAATGCCGAGCCGATCGCCGCGGCAATGCCGGGGCGCGCGTCCACGATCGAGAATCGCAGCACCAGGAACGAATCCGGGCCGGGCGTGATCGACAGCAGAATGCACAGGCCGACGAAGCTGAGCAGCAGGGAAAGTGTCACCTGTCGATCAGATCGCACCTCTCCCAGCATTGCAAGGTTATTTATTCAGCTGCATGTATATGCAGCATTCCGGCGGTTGACAGGGCGGTGCGGCATCTGCCAATCTCGGTTCAGGTCATGAGTACCAGCGTCAAGCCCCGGCTAGCTGGTCGGCAACCCTCCTCCGCGGTGGGGTGCTCCGGGTGACGACCGGGCCGCAGCCCGACCGGGTGCGGCAAGCGCGGACTCGGATGATCGCCTGATTTCGGGTCCCACAGCCGATGGGATTTTGTGATGACCGCTGTAGTTGAGCAGAGCTGTGTTTACCCACCCCACCAACTGCCGTCCCCCTGTGCCGCCCTCGCCCGGGTTTCCGGCGACGACCTCCAGGTGCCGCTCGTGCAGGGCGGAACGACCACCTACGCGAACTTCGACTACGCCGCTAGCGCACCGGCATTGGCGCAGGTCACCGACCGCGTGCAGCAGCTGCTGCCGTTCTACGCGAGCGTGCACCGCGGCGCCGGTTACGCGTCGCGGATCTCCACCGAGTGCTATGAGGCCGCGCGCGGTTCGGTCACCCGCTTCCTCGACGCCGCCGACGACCAGGTCGTGGTTTTCACCCGCAACACCACCGATTCGCTGAATCTGCTCGCCGCCTGTGTGCCCGGCGACACCGTGGTGCTGGATATCGAACATCATGCGAACTTCCTGCCCTGGACCCGGCGCGGTCGCCGCGTCGTCAAGGCCGCGGCGACCGTCGAGGAGACGATCCGTCAGCTGATCGCCGAATTGTGCAGTAAGCCCGCGGCATTGCTCGCGGTCACCGGTGCATCGAATGTGACCGGTGAGGTACTGCCGCTCGAGCGCCTGGCCACCATCGCGCACCAGTGCGGTGCGCGGATACTGGTCGATGCCGCGCAACTGGCACCGCATCGTCGAATCAGCCTGCGCGCCACCGGAATCGACTACCTCGCCTTTTCCGGTCACAAGCTCTACGCACCGTTCGGCGCGGGAGTGCTTGTCGGACGCCGGGATTGGCTGGATGCCGCCGAACCGTATCTGGCGGGCGGCGGGGCGGTCCGCGAGGTCACCACGACCGGCGCGGAATGGGCATCGGCACCGCAGCGTCACGAGGCCGGTTCGCCGAATGTCCTCGGCGCGGCCGCACTCGCCGCCGCATGTGACGCGCTGTGCGCGATCGATCCGGAAACCCTTGCCGCGCATGAGCGACGGCTCGCCGATCGCCTGCGCGCCGGGCTGTCCGCGATTCCGGGTGTCAGCCTGCTGCGCATCTGGGACGACAGCCCCGACACCGTCGGCATCGTCGCCTTCACTCTGGACGGATTCGTCCCCGGACATGTCGCGGCCTATCTCTCCGCCGAACACGGCATCGGCATTCGCGACGGCCGTTTCTGCGCGCACCCGCTGCTCGAGCGGCTCGGCCTGGACGGTGCGCTGCGTGCCAGCATCGGCCTCGGCACCAGCTCCGGCGATGTGGATCGGCTGGTCGATGCCATCGCCACCCTGGTCGACGAGGGGGCGTCGTGGAAATACGCCAGTACTGAAGGACTTTGGAATCCGACACCCGAGACCCGTCCCTTTGCGCGCCCCGACACCAACGACGGTGCCGCGCCCTGCTCGATCGGCTGATCGGAGCCGCCCCCGCAGTCGTAGCCGCCGCGCGGTATTGGGCCGACGCGGTCCGAGGATCGGCTGAATCGATGAGCAGCGGATGAACATGCGCGGGACCTCGCCAGCGGATTCGGCCAGGCTGGCGTGACCCCTCGCGCGGGCTTCGCTCTGAAGAATTCACCAAACAATTTGCGGTACCACGGAACCGCCGCTCCAGCCCTTGCGTCTAGAAAGGTGATGGCACTCGTCCGGCCGGGGCGGGGGAACGGAAAGGCGGCTGAATGAATTCGGCAGAGCGGGACGCGCTCCAGTCCTGGACGGACGGGATGCGCGGCCGAGTCGACCAGATGACCGATGTCTATGAGCGGCAGCTAGAGCAGTTCGGCGCGGCGAAATCCGAGCTGGCCAACCTGACGGTGCAGGGCTGGTCCCAGGATCAGCTGGTTCGGGTGACGGCGAATTCGGCGGGCATTCCGCTGGATGTATGGGTGGCGCCGGAGGCGTTCAAGCGCTCGAATCCGGAGCGGCTCGGTGCGGCGATGACCGAGGCGGCGCAGGCCGCGGCCCGGGCGGCCAAGGAGCAGCTCGACGCGCGCCTGGCGCCGGTGCTGGCGGCGGTATCGGAGGTCGGGCTGCCCGAGGATCCGTTCGGCGAACTGCCGACGATCGCCCGGCCCGACGGGAATATCCTGCCGCCGCCTCCGCCGGAGCCCGAAACGGAACCGCAGATCGAATTCCCCCGGCGGCTGGACGAGGATCCGGACGACGAGGGCCCGCACTGGAAGGGCTGGTAGGTCATGGGCAACAGCAACTTCCGGCTCGATCCGGAGCAGTTCCGTTCGATCGCGACCGAAATCGGTTCGCTGGGTACCGAATTCGCCACCGAGGTAGCGGAATTCACCAGCGCGCTGAGCGAGGACGGCGACGGCATCGGCGATGACGAATTCGGACAGGCCTTCCTGCAGAACTTCCTGGGCCCTGTCGAGGATGCGACCGAGATGCTCGACGGTGTGGTCAGCCTGCTCGGATCGCTCCAAAAGCGTTTCACCGCCGTCGCGGACGCCGTGACTACGACCGATAGGGACTTCGAGTCGGCCGTCGAGAAGATCACCGGTCTGCTCGACGAGAACGGCAAGGGGTAGCCGCATGGGATTGCAGATACCAGTGGCGCTGGAGCCGGTGGCGGCGGTCGTCGTCTATCGCTGGCCGAAGGCGGATGAGACCAAGCTGTTCAGTTTGGGCAACAAGGCCGAGGCGATGGCGAATACGCTGGAGAAGTACTCCGGCAAGATCGATACCAAATTCCAAGAGGCACTCGGCCATATCGAGGGCGAGACCCACGACGCGATCGAACGCTATCGGCAGAAGACGATGCAGGCGGTCGAGACGCTCACCGATCTGCTCCG
Organism: Nocardia pseudovaccinii NBRC 100343; assembly: GCF_001613225.1. Taxonomy (GTDB): domain Bacteria; phylum Actinomycetota; class Actinomycetes; order Mycobacteriales; family Mycobacteriaceae; genus Nocardia; species Nocardia pseudovaccinii. Next base: position 45,715 of record NZ_BDBY01000155.1, on the reverse strand, counting down.
CGATATCGCCCTGGCACTGCGGATCTACGCATCGCTGATTCTGGCCATCAAGCTGTACATCATCTCGATGCTGATCTACACCGCCATTCAGTTGGCCGCGGCCGCCGCGGCGGCGGTGCCGACCCTCGGTGCGAGTACGGCCGAGGCGGCGGCGATGCAGGTCGCGATCCGCACCGCCATCACGCAGGCGCTGCGCAAGCTGATCCAGCAGATCCTCACCCAGACGGTGATCAAGGCGGCCACCGGCGCATTGACAAGTACCGCAATGGAATTCCTGCGACAGACCATCGGGATCGAGATGGGTACGCGCGAGGGGTACGACGTCGATCGGCTGGTCAAATCGGGTGAGCGTGGAGCACTGGATGGGGCGATCCAGGGGGCGCTGAACAAGCTCGGGTTCAATTCCACCGATACGAAGAAGTTGGCGGAGCAGCTCACCACCACGGCGTTCGGACCGGCGCGCAATTACAAGGCGCTGCACGATGGTTCGCAACAGACCGACACGTCGGACACGACAAACCCGCAGCACGCGCCCTATGTGAGCCCGTCACCCGGGGGTACGACTTTCACCGCCGGTACATCGGGCGACGACTCATCGACGCCGCAGCACGCGCCGTATGTGAGTCCGTCGCCCGGGGGCACCACTTTTACCGCCGGTACGCCGACCGATGATTCTTCGCCGCAGCACGCGCCGTATGTGGCACCGTCCACGACGCCGACTTCGATCCACGACACGACCGTGCCGACGTCGACGCACGGTCCGTTTACCACGAGCACCCCGCCCGTGAGTCCACCCGAGCCGACCACTGATCCACCACCGAAGGAACCCAGCCAAGACGAGCTGACCCCGACCTCACCCTCATCACTGGATATGGGCGCGGGTGACACCTTCCACATCGAGGTGCGCACCGGCTCATCGCTCGATCTATAGCGTTGCCGCGCAGGCGAATCCGCCCGGTAGCGGTCAGTCTTCGAGCGAGGTCGGGCGGTAGTAGCGGCCGCGGTAGTAGAGCAGGGGAGCGGCACTCGGCTGTTCGTCGGTGTTGTCGTGGACCCGGGTGACCAGGCCGACGACGAGGGTGTGGTCACCGATTGGGATCAACTGCTGGATGGTGGCGCGGATCCAGATGGGCGTGCCGTGCAGCACGGGCTCACCGGTGTCCAGCGTGGTCCACAGGGATCGGTCGCTGAAGCGTTGATCGGCGGTGCGGGCGAAGCGCTTGGCCAGATCGTGCTGGTGTTCGCCGAGGAAATGAACCACCACGGAGTCGGCCGCCCGCAATGCCGTCAGGCTCGACGAGGTGTGGGCGATATTGAACGAGACCAGCGGGGGTTCCAGGGACAGCGATGCGAAGGAGGTCGCGGTAAAGCCGACCGGGCCGTTCGCGGAGCCCAGGGTGACGACGGTGACGCCCGCCGGATAGTGCCGCATGGATGCGCGATACAGCTCGGCGGTGATACCGCTCAGATCATCGGGAATCTGGATGTCCGTGGCGGGGGGTTGAGCTTCAGTCACATGACGAAACTACGCCGAGCGTCTACGTGGCACTCAGTCCACGTCGATCGGAAGCCCGGCGGTGATGCGTACCAGTTCGCGAAACGAGGTGCGGAACACGGTGTTCGGATGGCCGCCAGCGGCCCAGACCTCCCGGTGCGTGGACAGCACGTTGTCCACCCAGGTCGGCAGGTTGGTGGGATGGCCGACCGGTGCGATGCCGCCGATGGGCTGACCGGTCACTTCCTGCACCATCGCGGCGGGGGCGCGGGTGAGTTTGCCTTCCAGCCGTTCGCCGGTGCGCCCGAGGTCGACCTGGTGTGCACCGGAAACCAGCAGCAGCACCGGATCATCATCCAGGAGGAACACCAGTGATTTCGTGATGGCGCCCACATCGACGCCGAGTGCCCGTGCGGCATCGGCGGCGGTGGGCGTGGGGGCGGGCTGAGTGACGATGACACCATGGTGGCCGCGCGCGATCAGGGTATCCGCGACCCGGCATGCGACTGGTGGAAGCGACCTGCGCATGGAACCAGAGTAGAGCGATTGCGGGCAGTGTGCCGGTCGAGTTTTCGGTCAGTGGTCGAGATGTGCGACGGAGAACCAGTGCGGCGCACCGACTTTGCACAGCATTTGCGGGCAGCACGGACTGGTCGGCTGGCTCGGCCGCATCTGCTTTACGCTATACGAATGACTGATTGGCAGGCTTTCACCGTTGAAACCAAGGACCATATCGCGCAGGTCACGCTGACCGGCCCCGGCAAGGGCAATGCCATGGGTCCGGACTTCTGGCGGGAGCTGCCGGAGATTTTCCGTGAGCTGGACGCCGATCCCGAGGTTCGCGCCATTGTGCTCACCGGTTCCGGAAAACATTTCTCATACGGACTCGACCTGCCCGCCATGGCCGGTACGTTCGGTCCGCTGATGGCGGATAAGGCGCTGGCCGCGCCGCGCACCGACTTCCTCTACGAGGTGCGCAATATGCAGGCCTCGGTGACCGCGGTGGCCGATTGCCGCAAGCCCGTCATCGCCGCGGTTTCCGGCTGGTGCATCGGCGGCGGGCTGGATCTGATCGCCGCCGCCGATATTCGCTACGCGAGCGCGGACGCGAAGTTCAGCCTGCGTGAGGCGAAGGTCGCGATCGTCGCCGATATCGGGTCACTGCACCGGCTGCCCGGCATCATCGGCGAGGGACATCTGCGCGAACTCGCCTACACCGGTAAGGACATCGACGCGGCGCGTGCCGAGAAGATCGGCCTGGTCAACGATATATTCGCCGATCAGGAGGCGGTACTGGCCGCGGCGCACGCCATCGCGCGCGAGATCGCCGCGAATCCGCCGCTGGTGGTGCAGGGTGCGAAGGATGTGCTCGAGCAGCGCACCAAGGATCAGGTGGCCGCCGGGTTGCGCTATGTCTCCGCGTGGAACGCCGCATTCCTGCCGTCCGAGGATCTGACCGAGGCGATCCAGTCGGTGTTCGAGAAGCGACCGCCGGAGTTCAAGGGCCGGTAAAGGCCGCATATTCGCTTGCCCTAGCCGTTGGCTCGCACACATACTTGTATCACGCAACTAATTGATTGACGCAAGTAAAGGGGAGTCGAGTGGATGAGGACGGGCTGTCGGTCGAGGTGATCGCGATTCAGCTCACCCGGCTGCAGCGAATGCGCGATCGGACCGCGGCGCAGTTGCGCAGCCGGGACGGCGTGGATCCCGCGGCCTTCGCGATTCTGTTCCGGTTGCTCTGCGACGGGCCGATGCGCTCGGGCGCACTCGCCGACGCGGTGCATTCGGATGCGTCGACGGTCAGTCGGCACATCGCCCATCTGGTCGAACGGAAGCTGGTCGAGCGGCAGGCCGATCGCAATGACGGTCGCGCCACCGTGCTGGTCGTCACCGAGCGCGGCCGGGAAGTCGCCGAGCGGATCCGCAGGCGTCGACACGAAAATCTGACCCGGGTGATGGCGGCTTGGACGCCGCAGGACCGGGCCACCTTCGCCGGGCTGCTGCGGAAGTTCGTCGACGACTACGAGCAGGCCAAGCCCGCCATGATCGCGGCCATCCGCCAAGACCACAACCTTTACGACCTTCGGACGGAGAACGATTCGTGACCGCACCGGCCACCGTGGCGGAGCCCACCGGTTTCACCCACAGACAGATCCTGACCATCATGAGCGGTCTGCTGCTCGGCATGCTGCTCGCGGCGCTGGACCAGACAATCGTCTCCACCGCGATCCGCACCATCGCCGACGATCTCGACGGCTACTCGATGCAGGCATGGGCGACCACTGCCTACCTGATCACCGCGACGCTCGCGACGCCGCTGTACGGCAAGTTGTCCGATATGTTCGGCCGCAAGCCCTTTTTCATGGCGGCGATCTCGATCTTCGTGGTCGGTTCGCTGCTGTGCACGATGGCGCAGTCGATGTACGAGCTCGCGGCATTCCGCGCATTCCAGGGACTCGGTGCGGGCGGCCTGATGTCGCTGGCGCTGACCATCCTCGGCGATATCGTCAGCCCGCGTGAACGCGCCAAGTACCAGGGCTACTTCCTCGCGGTATTCGGCACCTCCAGCGTGATCGGCCCGGTGCTCGGCGGTGTGCTGGCCGGGCAGGACAGCATCCTCGGGATCAGCGGCTGGCGCTGGGTCTTCCTCGTCAACGTGCCGATCGGCCTGGTCGCGCTCGGCGTCGTCTCCAGGGTGCTCGAGCTGCCGAAGCGGCCGCATTCCACCGACCGGGTCGACTGGTGGGGTGTGCTCGTGCTGGCGATCGGACTGGTGCCGCTGCTCATCGTTGCCGAGCAGGGGCGCGAATGGGGTTGGGGCAGTGGACGATCCATCCTCTGTTATGTGATCGGTGTGCTCGGCGTCATCGGATTCGTGCTGGTCGAGAAGGCGATGAAGGATAAGGCGCTGATTCCGCTGCGGATGTTCGCCAATAAGACCTTCGCGCTCGGCGTGGTGATCTCGGTCGTGGTCGGTTCGGCGATGTTCGGCGGTATTTCGCTGCTGCCGCAGTACCTGCAGGTGGTGCGGGGATCCAGTCCGACGCTGGCGGGTCTGCAGATGCTGCCGATGGTGCTCGGGATGATGACCGGCTCGGTCGTGTCCGGCCAGCTGATCTCGCGTACCGGTCGTTACCGGATCTTCCCGCTCATCGGCGCGACCATGTTGACGCTGGGCCTGTTCCTGCTGCACTTCGTGAACGCCGACAGTCCACTGTGGGTCGCGATGATCTTCATGGCCGCCACCGGCTTCGGACTCGGCAATCTCATGCAGCCGCTCACCATAGCGGTACAGAATGCGTTGCCGCCCAAGGATATGGGCGTCTCCACCGCCGCCGCGACCTTCTTCCGGCAGATCGGCGGCACAATGGGTGTCGCGGTATTCCTTTCGATCCTCTTCGCGCAGTTGACGCCGAATATCTCCACCGAGATGAAGTCCGCGGCCACCGATCCGGCCTTCCAGCATGCGGTGGTCGAGGCAGCGCAGAGCAGCAATCCCGCCGACGCGGCGCTCGCGAAAGGTCTACTCGCGCAGGATACTTCGGCTGCCGGTGGGGTGCTGAAGGACAGCTCGATTGTGCAGCAGCTCAGCCCGGAACTGGCGCGGCCGTTCAAGGTCGGTTTCGCGGAATCGATGTCGACGGTGCTCCTGTCGGTGACCGGCATGGCACTGCTCGGGCTGATCCTGGTGCTGTTCTGGAAGGAAGTGCCGCTGCGTACGGTCGGCGGTATCGAGGCGGCCAAGGGGGATACCGCGGCCGACGGTGCCGGGCCGGATGTGCTCGAGCGCACCGGGCTGTTGACCGCGGGCGGCGAAACCTCGAGTCCGTCCGAGGACACGGTGGATGCCCTGGCTTCGACCAATGGTTCGGGACCGAAGTCGACGGGCGCCGCTGGTTCGGTGTGAGTCCGGCGGACGCGCCCGGTGCCGCTCGGTGCCGGGCGCAGTCGTCGTGCTCGCCGTCTGTTCACAGGTGGGCTGCCACCTTTCGAGGTGAGGCAAGCGCGATTCCTGGCTCAGTTGAACCCGTCGGTCAGCTCCGCAAGGTCCGCGAGCACCTCTGAGGCGATGATCGGATCGAGTGCGCCCATCCGGAGCGGGTACTCCCTGCTCGGCCAGTGGTCGCCTGGCGCCTTGTCCAGCCATACCGTCTCGAGCGTCTGATCCCCGAGTTCATTCACCATGCCGACAGCGATACCCGGGGCCAACGCGATTACGAGGTGGGCGTCGGGTGCGACCTGACGGGAGATCCAGCGCTCAACCCCGTTGTCCAGGGGCGCGCCACGGTCCCAGCCCCGTCGTGTGAGCCCCAATACTCTCCCGACGGGGACCGTGACACCTTCGAAACGGGGCAGTCGCGACCCACCCGCCTCAGCTGCTGTGGGCGCGTACACTTCTCGGCCCAATTGCGCAAACGGCTGCAGGATCTGATAGTCGGCGAACAACTCTGACCATCGCCGCATCTCGATGTCGCCGACCGTGACCGGATGCGCGATGCGGATCTGTGCTACGTCAGGCATGATCCAGCTGTCGTCGTCGACGTCGGTGAACGTCCCGTCTTCGGCAGTTCGAAAGGCGGTGACGACGCTTTCGATCTCGCATGTCCACACCAGTCGTTCGGTCAGATGCTTGATCAGGGGATGCCGCAGGAAAAGATCCTGGAACTCCCTTCGCGTCCACGACCGTTGCGTGACCATCGCCGATTCGAGCCTTCGGATCTCGTAGGACGCAACGGTTCGAACCGACTTCTTCAGATCCGCGAACCGCTTGCGCTCGGCCGCGGCGAGTGCCGTGTCGTCGCGGGCACCAGGTGCCGGTAAATCCTTGCGACGCTTGCCGTCCTGGTCGACGACGAACGGACGGAGCTGCTCGTCGAACCCGACGGTGAAGCGGCGAGCCCCGTAATCGATGACCGTCCGGCCCTGCGCGTCGAGGCCGAAGTCAGGCACCAGCCGATCGGACAGCTGTTCTCCGGTAAGGCCCAGGCCTGCGGCAACCTCGGCGATTTTCTCGCCAGCGCGGGTTTTCAGTGCTTTGAACTTCACCCGCTGTGCTGTTTCGTGCAGGTGCATCAGTGCAGTCTCGGTACCGATCCCGGCCAGCACATCGAGACCTGCGACTGCGCGATGGTGGCCGCCTTCGCCCGGCCACGCTCGGATGATCGGCGTCAGTCTGCGCACCGTCTCGTCGTCGCCGATCCAGGCGAGCACGGCCAGTGCCCAGTTGTCCGCAGCAGGCGAACCAGCCAGTCGCCAACGCTCGAACAGTGCCCACCCGAACTCGGCCAGTGACGCGCGGTCGCACTCCACCTTGACGGCCACAACTGTCTCGTGCAACGCGGTCTTCGACAACGACAGTGCCCTGACCAGATTGGTCACCTCGGTGACCGGAAGCGCCCGATCTCGCTCGGCCAGCAGGATCTGTGGCAGCGCGGACGGATCGACCCAGACGCCGACTTTGGGCTGGCTCTTCCACACCGGGTCGGTCAACGCGTTCGGGAGCAATTCGACTGGAGCGTCGGCTATTCGGACATGCTGCTGAGCAATCGCACCGACACGCTCGCGGGCCGCCTCGCTCAACATCGGCGATACCATCTCGAGCAGATCGCGGTTCGCCATGACGTGACTTGTCAACAGCTGACTGGTCGCCGCCGCCTGGCACGATGAGTCCACCGGCTCGGCCAGTAACCGCAACGCCCGCAACGGATACCGGCGCATCGCCTCGAGTAGCGCGGCCGGTACGTGCGGCTGGTCCAGCCGTGCGAGCATGGCGCCGAACGCTTCGTCCGATGGAAGCTCCACCAAGGCATTGAGCATGAGTTTCCGAGTGGACGCGTCGGCCCAACCGTCCAGAGCCTCGGCAAAGAAGCACGCGGCTGAGGTGCCGACACCGTCGACGACGGTGGCAACGAACTCGATCCGCGTCCTGTACCACCAGAACGACCCTACGGACCGCCGGGCGGCGTCGAGTTGCTCCGCGGACCCAACGGAGCAATACAACATCGACTGCATGGTGAGGTCGTCACGAGCACTGGCACCAGGGTCGGCGCAGCACTCATCGACCCACGCACTTTCCGTCGGCACCAGGTAAGACGCGGCTACCCGCTGCCTCGGACTATGCCGATGCGATGCCAGCGCCGCGACAATCTCCCGGTAGCGTTCGGCCTCGCAGCGCGCCACCATGCTCCGCAGATGATCGGCAGCGGGGCGTAAGGAACTCGACCAACCGGCGGCGTCGCCGTCACCCAGCACCGCAACGCTGCGGATCACGGTCTGGCGCGAAATATCCCAGCCCATGGTGAGATCGAACAGTTCCACGAGTGCCGCCGCAGCGAACGGGAGGCCGTGGGTGACAACCCAGTAGTCGACGACCGGGATCAGTGCCGAGTCCCAGACCCCCGCCTTGTTGATGGCCACTCTCGCGAGCACCGCGGCGCCCAGCGGAGAACTCTCCCCACCCAGTGCGGCACGAGCCGCCGCAACCAGGCGCGCGTCACTGTCGCTGTGCGCGACTACTTCCGCTATCCAGCCTTCCGCGGCGGTCCGCCAACTGTCGACCCGTGCCACGGCAGTGGGATCGACCTCGATCCGCGGCCCCGTGACTCCACCATTCCGAGGATGGACGCGCGTGCGCCACGCCTTCGGCCATACGAAACACTCCTCGGCCTGCACCATCGCATCGGCCTGCGCGTCAGCCCTCTTGATACTGTGCATGGCCCCTCCGACCGATCGTTGTTCGCAAGTGGCGCAATGGTATCGGCGACCACCGACAGACCGGACGAAGAAACTGCGCCCGCCGTTGTGCTCGAGCGCACCGGGTTGTCGACCGCGGGCAGCGAGGCGCTCAGTCCCGCCAGCGGAGTTCGACCAACGCTCATCGAATCGAAGCTGTGCAGTCGAATTCGGCGGTGGAAACCGTTGGGCCGCAGCGATGATCGCCGACCGGGCCACCGAATTCCTGGAATTCCAGCAGGTTCCCGATATCCGTCGGTCACGCGAGATGGATGAGACCGACCGATGGCTGCGAGCCGATGCGCGATCGGTGATCGACAATATCGACTGGGTTGCGGACATTGACAGCTGGACAATTGTCCGACCCGGCGACACGATCGCCATCGGCGACAGCCGGTGAACCGGCATTGCTGACGGTTCACCGTACGGCCGTGGAACTGTTGCTCCTGTCGCTGAGCCGGATCCCGGCCGACAGCCCACGGTTGCAGATTTCCGGGGATTTGTCCGTGCTCACGACCTGGCTGGAACGCATCGAATTCTGAACTTTCGGCAGTGTCGGTTTCCGTTCGCACCTATCTTGCGCAGCCGAATGCTCTTACGGCACTGGGCTTTTCCATGCGCGCGTCGATGGCGGCATCCTGGTCCCGGCGGCGGCGTACCGAACCCGTCCGGACACAGGGTGGAGTAGGTGGAATTGCCCCAGGGGGCGGTTGTCCGAGCCCTAGGGTTGGCTGTGCTGGAGATTAGCTGTCCCTACCGTAGGTGAGGTAATCAATCAACCTCGCTTCAGGAGTGTGGAATGCGAATCAAGTCCATCATCGCGGCCGGTCTTCTCTCCGCCGCCGCCGTCGCCGGGGTGTCGACGGCAGCGACCGCGTCGGCAGCCACCGGCTACTACTACGGCACCTACGCCACCTCCAAGGCGTGTGCCGCGGACGGCGCCTCGCCCAGAACCGGCGGCAACTACTGGAAGTGCGTCCAGACCTACAACGGCTGGGAGCTCTACATCTACTACTGAGTCGAATGAGATCGAGAAGCGGGACGTCCGAACGCACCGGATTTCCCGTTTTTCGTTGTGCTGTAGTGGCCGCCGTTCTCCTGCAGCCGCTCGAGCGTGGCTTCCACCTCCGCCTCGGGGCGACCGACCCACTACGAGCCCTTGACGTACTTGCTGGGCCCCGGATCCTACGGTCTCAGCCATGGCGGCGTGGGCCGGTTCAGTGGCGGGTGCGGAGGTATTCGTCGTGTTCGCGGTCTTCGTGGTGGTAGCGCTGGGTGAGGGTGGTGAGGCGGTGGATTTCGGTGGACATGGCGTGGGGGGCTATGGGTTTGGCGATGATCGGGTCGCCGGGTTTCACGTAGTAGCGGCCGTCGGGGTAGTCCATCCACCAGAAACCGCGGGCCGGGGTAGGGCGTGCGTCGAGGGCTGGGCCGGGGCAGATGGTTATTTCGCCGAAGGCGGAACGGGGGCGCTGGAAGATGCGGTCGAGCTGGTCGATTGGGCTGAGGTCGTGGGCGCGGCGGATGTGGCGGTCGCGCTCGGCGATGATTTCCGCGCGGCGGATCTCCAACGGCGGGTGGGTGCCGGGTCCGCACGCGGGTAACGCGGCCACTGCGTAGCGGGCGACTTGCTCTGCGGTGCAATAGGTTACGAGAACATCGCCGCCGGTGTCCGGATTCGGGCCGGGGAATTGGTGCAGGGCGGCACCGGCATGAGCACGGATCGCGCCGTGGAACCGGTAGGTGTGCGACAGATCGGCACCCCCGAATCCCTTCGACTCGACACGGACATCCGGCTCTAGTAACACCTCGATGGCGCGTTCGAGTTCGGGTGAGTACTTGGCGAGCAGGGAACTGACGGCGGCCTCCCGGTGGCGCTTCAGCTCATCGAAGTCGGCGATGTCGGTGCGATAGTGCAGTGGATAGGGCAGGCGGTCGCGACCGTATGCGGCGCAAAGGATTTCGAACTCCAGTCCGGTGAGCCTGTGCCTACCCACCCCATCGCCACTGCCGACCGCCGTCCTGCTGTCCATGCCCACTCCGCCGCCTTCGCCCGTTGCCATTCCCTGCGCTTATCTCAGTCCGTCAGCTCCGCCGCCCGGCCTCGCTCGCGCTGCTGTCGCGCATCGATCCGCGCGCCTCCTACGTTGTCTCGCTGATGCTGCCACCGCGTGCTGATTCGTTTGCCGCGCAACTGGTTTCGCTGAAACTGTTGTCGCGCACAGATTCCTGTACAGCGCCGATACCGACCGGCGCTGCGTCCAGCTAGCTTCTGAGGTATCGAGATCCGTCGAGCGCAGTCGTATGGCGGTGTCGCTGGGCGTTTCATGCCGCGTTTCGACTGCGCTCGACGAGCGAGCCGGACCGGATAGTGCGGCAGCTTATCTGGACGGAGCAGTTTGCACGGCGTGCATGTTATTGGCCCGCGAATTCGTGCGTGGCGTGCGAATTGGTGTGCGGGAGTCTGGTATCGGGCGCGTTGGTGGTGGGGCAACCGAGTGGGCACGGCACTAGTAGCGGGATTCACTGTCGTGGTCTGCGCCGATCACTGGGGGAACGGTTTTGGGCGGGGAGTCCAGGCCCGTTAGTTCTTGGCCGTGTTCGGTGGTGATGAGGTAGTCGGGGATGCCCTTTTTGCGGTCTTCGTCGTTGGACTTGCTCTGGCCGGGGGCGCCGATGCCGGACATGCCGGAGCGGCCTGTTGTCGCGGTGCTCTGGCGGGTGGTTGCGGCGGCTGTGGTCGTCGCGGTCGCTGGTGTGCCGGTGAGGCTGCGGCCGGGGCTGCCCTGGGTGGTGCCTGGGGTGCCGGTTGGGCGGCCGGTGGTGGTTCCGATGCCGGGCGTGTTGAGGCCCGGGGTGGGCGTGCTCGGGGTCGCGGTCGTTGGATGGGCGGATTGCGTTGTCGCAGTTGCGCTTTGGGGCGTGGTGCTGGCGGCGGTGGTGGCGTCCGGTGATGTCGTCGACGGGGTTGTGGATTCGTCGGCGCCCGTCGGCTGGACCGAATCCTGGCCCTGGTTGCCCGAGCCCTCCGAGCCGTCGCCACCGGAACCCGAGGAACCGTCATCGGAACCTGAAAGTCCCTGTGAGCCACCGGGATCACGGCCCGGGGTGGCCGGGCCGGGGCCATCGGTGATCGTCGGCGCGGTGGGCATGTAGGGGACACCGACATCTGTCTGGCCCGCGACCTGGCCGTAAACCGTGCGCAGGATTCTGCGCCCCTCTTGCTCGGCCTCGGTGCTGGTGTATTCGCCGGTCTTCATGACGCCGTCTTTGGGTAGCGTCTTTCCCGCGATATCCGGGCGCTCGGTCAGGCCCGGCATCAAGGTCTGGGTCTGCTCCAGGCCGGTCTTCATTTCCGAGAGCTTGAGACTGGTCAGTGTGGCTGCCTGCGCCAGCGGGGCGGACTTGTCGTAGTAGTTGTTCACCGCGGTGGTGGCTGCCTGTGCTGCGGCACCGGTCCATCCGGTGTGACCGTTCTGGCCGGTGATGGTGCGACTGAATTCGCGCTTGAAGACCTCGAAGGTGCCGGTCAGGTCCGCGCCGATATTCGCCCACATGGTGACCGCGTCATCGACGAGTTTCGGTTTCATCGCCGAGACGGCGGTCTGCATTTGCTCGAGGGTGAGATGGTCGTAGCTGTCCGGAGTGGTGATGTGCGGCGGTTGCGTCTCGCCGTCGAAACCGTTGTAGCCCGATTCTGTTTTGTAGATCCAGTCGCGGTCCTGGTTCCACTGCTCTTGGGCCTCGATGACGCGGCGCTGGTAGTCCTCGTAGGTCATTCCGGTGTCACCTGCGCAAACTGGGAGGCGCGGTCTTGGTCTTGGGCGACGAAGTTCGCGATCGCCTGTGCGACAACCTGTTTCACGGTTTCGACAGTCTCGATGTGCTGATTGATCACAGTGTCCAGCGACCGGTTGGTCCCGGCAGCGGTCTCGGAGAACTTCTTCTCGAGGATCTTGCCGGAGTTGAAATCACCGAATCCCGTTATGAGGCTTATGTTGCCGATCTTGTCCAATACCGAGTTCAACCGGTCGATTTGGTCGTCGCAGACCTTGTCCAAGTCCTTCCCGACTTCGGGGTCTAGTGAGAGCTCACCGGTATTGGCCTGGTCGAGTAGGTGCTTCCATTCCCCCGGATCGATACCGTTGATCATTCCCCCTCCTTCAACGTTCAGGCAGATACTGCGCCAAGGCTTCCGTGAGGCGACGCACTTCAGCGCATGGCTCACCAGCGCTGGCACCGACAGTTCCAGACCGGTTCATTACCTTGAAGTCGACTATCCCATGCGGCACCTCAACGGCGAGCCAGCAAGTCTGGTCATGTGTTGCGCCGCGTGGGCGAAACTGGAGTGCCGTGCGGGAACCAACCGTCGTCGACACATAGTCCACGTAGTCGGTCCTCTGCCTGCTCTCCTCCAGCGTGTGTTCCGACGACAAGACTCCGAAGTTGTACGTTTTCGCCGCGGATAGCCAACCGCAGACCTTCCAGCCGGTAGGGTCGACTCCAGCGACAGTGGTGTCCTTGCTGGCGGTGTTCAGTCCGAGTGCGGATATTGCGGAATCAGGTATGTCGCAAGGATTCCAGATCGCAGCTTCGGGATCTTTCGACGTAGTGGCCGTTACTGTCGTGCTTGTTGATGCTTTCGTGCTGCTCGGCGTCGGAGCGCTATCCGCTGAGTTGTCATTGCATCCGGCAAGCGCCAGCGCCGCGCCGAGGATCAGGGCCGCAGCGTGCGGCGTTTTCGCTGTACCGGCCATCTGCGAGCCCCTTCGCTGCCACCCGTTCCGAGGGGCCACACGCAATCCCCCATTGCCCCGCAACCCTACCGTCTGGCGCGGGAGACCGGCAATGAGACGAGCCAAATGATCGGACACCCAAAGCCTCCCGCAATCACATCGTGCGGGAGGGCTTCGAATCGATCCTCAGGACCGGTTGAACTTCCCATCGGCGACGGCGGTGGTGAAGGCGTCCCACTCACCGCCGCCGAACACCAGCGCCGGTCCGTCCGGATTCTTGGAATCGCGCACGCCAACGGTGCCGCTGGAGAGGAATGCCACCTCGACGCAGTCTTTTGCGGCTGAGCTGCGGGTGCTCTTGAACCAGTACGCTTTTGACAGGTCGGTGTCGTGCTTGTCGGTCACGTGGCGTACTCCCTCGCTAGCTGCCGAAGAAAGCTTCGGCTCGCTGTCTCATCCAGCGCTGCGCGCCGGATCGCTTCATGAGCTACATCGTAGCGCCCGACGTGATCCTGCTGCTCCAGATACAAATCGCCAGTGAGGTTTTCGAGATATACAACCGATGGCTCGATTGGTTGCCTCGTCTTATCCACCCCGAACTCGATGATGGTGAACAGCCCAACCGGGTCACCCAGCGGGATCCCAGCTGAGAACGGCAGAACCTGAAGTGTGATGTTCGGCAGCGTTGACATATCGGCAAGGTGTCGCATCTGCGCCGCCATGACTCTACGATTGCCGACCACGCGGCGGAGTGCGCATTCGAGCAGCACGATTCTCAACTCGGTTGGTTGGCGTTTACGAGTGAGGATCCGCTGGCGGCGCTGCTTCAGCTCGACGCGCCGCTCGATTTCTTCGGTCGAAGCGTTTGGGAAACCCCGTCGCAGCATTGCGCGCGAGTAGTCCGGTGCTTGCAGCAACCCCAACACCACATCCGGCGCATATGAAGTCAGCCGCCGTGCCGCCGCCTCCAACCCGACGTACACATCGAAGTCCTCAGGAATCAACTTCCCATACTCATGCCACCAACACTTCCCCGACGCCTGCTGCGCCAACCCCAGCAGCCCCGCCGTAACCACCTCTTCCGCGTCATACACCGCGCACAGCTCTCGAATATCGAGCAGCCGTATGCGATTGGCCTGCCCAGTCTCCAACCGTTGCAAGGTCGTTGTGCCGCGTTCGATCAGCTGCGCTGCCTCGGGCATGCTTATCCCGGCCTGTAGGCGCAGGTCACGCAGATGGCGGCCGAGTTGTCGTCGCGGCACTGTACTTCCGGAATCTGTCATGGCCCCCTACCTCAGTTTTTCGGAAACGAGTGTGATGTGGCCGCGGACGTACCGATCCGCGGACACGGAACTTGTCCTCGCCTTTCGGCGCGATTCGAATGCAGACCCCATGTAGACGCTGACTCCTCCGCTTGTCGCATGCTGTGCTGTTGCCGCGCCCGGTCGGAGAGCCGTAGGAAACTCGAGAAACCTATTGGATCACAACGGATTGCCGCTTATCCGCAGTTTCGGCCGGGCGCACCGAATTTCATCGACATGAATCGAGGCAATCCGATGTATCACCGGAGATGGCCGCGCATCCCGAGGTTCGGTCGGGCGCGTCCGTACGCACTGAGGCGGATCGGGATTTCCGTGGGCGGCAGCGCGCTCGGTGATGTGGTCCGGCCGCGTATGTCGAGGTTCGGTTGGGCGTGTCCGTACGCACTGAGGCGGATCGGGAATCCCGTGGACCATAGCGCGACCGCCGACGCGATCCGGCCACGTGCGCACCGAGGACGTCCTTGCTGATCGAACCGCTGCCGACCAGGGGCGAGGTACTGCGCGCCTGTCGCGGCGTCGAGTACGCAGAACACCCGCTACTACACGCCGCCTATGAACTCACCTGCCTGCACGAGAGTCGACTCGCCAACGGCGGACGCGTCGATGACATCGATTGCGGGAGAGTGAAATTGGTGCGCGAGATCAATCATTGGGTCCGTGCGCAGCTGCCGCCCGCGCACGGTAGTGCCTCGGTGCACACCGAAACGCTCGGCGCGGTGATCGACCGATTCGCCCAATACACAGCCACCGCCTACGCCGCCCTGGCGAGCGCCACGGACTACGACCTCGGCGACGCCTGGGAGGCGCTGGCCGAATTGGCCATCGGCTACGAGGACTTGACGCACGAACTCGCCGAGGGCCGTCGCCGACTCCCCGGCGGCCCGTGAACCCGCCCCGCCACTTCCGAACACGAGGGCCGAGAGGTTGCGGCATCGCCGAAGCCCGCGCGGAGACGCGGAATTACAACTCGGGCGGACGCGTCGCCGGGCGGCCGGTGCCCGTACCCTGATGGGTCCGGCTGTCGAAGGGCGCGCGCCGGATCGGCAGCGAGTCGATTGTGCCCGATTCGCGCTACGTCGGTTCTCGGTGTTCCGATTTCAGATTCAGGAGCAGTGAAATGCGATTGGCGTCCTCCTTACGGCTGGAGCCGGGGGATTCCAACGTTGATGGTTGGGGGTTCCTGCTTCACGGACCGCCCAACGGCGAGGTCTCCACAGGCTGTCACCGCCAGCCCGGCGGCGAGGATGTTCTTCGCCGCGTTCACGTCCGCGTTCTCACAGTGCCCGCAGCTGGACACCGGAACCGCGCTTGGCTCTCACGCGATTTCGGGTCCACATGTAGGCAGCGAGAACACGCCTGTGACGTGTACGCAGCCGGTACCTTGACGATCTACGTGCCTGTGTAGCGGGCGGCGTTGCGCAACGCCAGTTCCAGCTGATGCCACCCGTTGCACCATGATCTGCTTCGGGTCCGGGAACCGGAACGACGGCGACCAACGCCTCGAAGACCGCCACCGCACCGCGAAGGTGCCCCGTTCCCGGCCCGCCCGATCCAAGTCCATGAGGGTTTGCTGAAGACAATTGACGATGCGGTGCCGCTGTCGAGTGGGACGCAAGATCTGTCAACGGCTGAGCGCCGCGGATGCGGAGTGCTGCCCGGGCGCTCGTGACTACGTCGTCGGGCTACGAGTTCTCCCCTGGTTCCCTGGTGAGGGGGAATGGATTCATGTTGTCGTCGAATCCGGGAACATCACCCATCTTGTCACGAAGGCTGTCCGGTGCGTAGTTGCCGGAGTTGTCGAGACTGTCGAGATAGTCCCAGTCCAATTTGTCAAGTTCTGCTTGCAACTCTGGTGACCTCGCGGCGCGTTCGGCTTCGGATTCGGCCCGGATTCGTGCGAACACCTCGGGATCCCAACCCGCCGGGGTCTTCTCTGTACCACTCATTGTTATTCTCCCTCTTCCATAAGCTGTCATCACTGAGTGTCATCGAACCCCCTGCTGCGCAGCCATTTCAGCCGCTCGCCAATCATCCGCCCAATCCGAACCGGAGCCGATAACTCCATGCGGTCGCTGGTTTCCTTGAACCGGTACGCCGCCTCGGCCGGTTGTCGCGAGCGTGGCGTTGGTGGATGGTGTGCGCCACCGGCGGTCATGTCCGTTGCAGCAGTTCGGGATCGACCAGAACTTATCCAGTCATGACTGGGTTTTCCTCCCCTTCCAGCGTTATCGCCGACGGTAGCCGCCGAGCGGCGTCGAAGGCAATGTCGAACGTGGGTTGTCGAGGTCACTGCCCGGTTCGGTCGTGGTCGACGGCAAATGTGCGCAACTGCGCGACTGAGAACTGGTCGAGGGCAGCGTCCACGTCGAACCGCGCTGGATCGAGTGCCTCGACAATGGCGTCGACGACGTTGAAGATCTGCCGCACCAGTTATCCGACTAGTCTGCCGACTACGAATTCGGCCATCTGCGCTACTGGCCGGCGATATCGCGCAGGTCCGCGAGGCTCTCAGCATACTGCTCAGCCACACCTGGGCCTATGACGCCCGAGTATTCGTCGTACGGCAGGCTGGCACACCAGCGGATCGCCTCGAGTGCGGTACGTCCGGAGGCGTACGCGTCCTGTAGCCGTGCGATCCACAGTCCGCGGCCGCTGTAGCCGTCGGGTCCGAAGTTGTCTTGCGGCAGGTAATCGGCGGCCGGTTCGGCCGCTGCAGCCCACAGGTATCCGATCACGTCGCGGTTCCTGTAGACCGGGTAGTAGTGCACAGGTGTGGTGGTGTCGGTGGCGTAGCTCGGCACCTGCACGATGTGCGGCACCGACCAGCCTTTCGATCGGTCTAGTGGTGTGCCGCTGGGGAATTCGTCATCCTGCACCCAGGGGCCTTCGCCGAGTGGTTCATCGCCCGGGTTGAGCTGCGCCCACAGTTGCTGCATGCTGTCGGCGTCATGCTCGTGAGCATCTGCGGGGACCCCGCCCATATGGGGATCCTCGGGCACGCCGATCCACGCCCGGATCGCCTCCACTGGCGACAGGCCACGGCGGTACTGCTCGTCCAGCCGGTCGTTCCAGAAGCTGGGGCGGGTTATGTTGTCCGGGTCCGCAGCGATTCGTCGCATGTATCCTGCCGCTTTACTGCTCTTCGACGCATACAGGCAGCCGACCAGCTGCCCGCCTGAGGCAACCGGAAGGTAGGCGAGGGTTTTCCGCGTCCACCGATCGAAAGCCTCGGGAAACGTCGGTGGCGGCGCAGGGGGAAGGTCCGAACCCGGCAGCGCTGGGAAGTTCCAGTCCGGTTGCATTGCATGCCTTTCGTCGCGTTGGAAGTGTACTGCGCGTGGCGCGCTATCTACTGCTCACGTGGCAGTAGCCTGGCTCGAATCAACCATTTGACACCGTTGTAGCGGTCACCGACCGGATTCGGAATTACAGCGGTGATCTCATATCGGCTACCACGCGGGGTGATAAATTCGCGCTGGTCCGGATAATGGCTTCGGCCGCCCATCCACAACGCATGCGACCCAGCTGGTGCTTCGATCTCCATACGATAGTCATTGTCGAAGTGCGCAGGCGGCCGCGAACCGATGCTGGTTGAGGTATATCCCACTTCGGTTTGGATCGTGCCGACCAGTTGCCGAGGATCTGTGCGGGACCCAAGTGGGTGACCGTCGCGGCCAACCATGAACCCGACATCGCGGAGCCCGCGGACCACCTCAACCCGCTCTGGAATGGGGTGACTCACAGCAGCATCCATCATGGCGATGTGATACTGGATGAGCTGGACTGTAAGGGGAGCACCGAACGTCTGCGACATCATGTAGTACTTACTGGCATTATTCCAGATGTTCGAAATTTCGAATGCCGGGTCGCGGCTGCTGAGGATATCGTGGATTATCTGCCGCTGGTTCAGAGTCAAGTCCGGGCGATGCAAGTGCTGCGCCAGAAGCTCAGGTGTCGGTATACCCGTGCCCTGTAGCATATGAGCGAGTTCGTTATATCGGAAATATTCCTGGGTGATCCTGTGTACATGCCCAGGAATATCACCGATCCGGAGGAACTCGTTGACCCACGAGTTCACGGTATATTTGTACGCTTCCTGAAATTCAGGGGGAGGCAAACTGTCCCGTGTCGGCCCCAGGTTCGTCTCACCGTAGTGTTGGCCCTCGGCGTCGCTTGCGAATCTTCGTGGCTGTTCGACAGGGGCCGCGGCATGACTGCGGGGCGTCGGCACGCGGTCGTGAGCGGATGGCGCCGCTGTTGAGTGGGACGCCTCGACAGGGCCGTTCGGGCGCGCATACGGCACCGGGCGTGCCGGAGGCTCGGATCGTGCCGGAGGCTCGGATTCGGGTGCGCGCGT
This sequence comes from Nocardia pseudovaccinii NBRC 100343, assembly GCF_001613225.1. Taxonomy (GTDB): domain Bacteria; phylum Actinomycetota; class Actinomycetes; order Mycobacteriales; family Mycobacteriaceae; genus Nocardia; species Nocardia pseudovaccinii. The sequence continues at coordinate 27,070 of NZ_BDBY01000155.1, read as the reverse complement.
GAGATGTTCGTTAGCGGAGCGGTACGGCGCGGGGTTCGGGCGGCCGGGTTCATCGGGCCTGGCCTCGGGTGGGGTCTCAGTGGCTCTTGCTGGCGTGGATGTTTGGGAAGTATCGAGTTCGGGTGATCGGGGTGTGGTGTGCTCGCCTGCGCGGGGCCACCAGTCGGGGAGTCTGGCGGCGTTCAGGTGGTAGTTCGGGTCTTCATGTGCCCATCGCGGTGCCGCCTCCGGTTCTGTTGGGTGGTGCGGTGTTTCGGGGTGAGCGGTGCGGGTCGGTTGGTGCTCGGGTGCGCCCGCGGGGCCGTCCTGGGGGTGTGACGGTTGGTTTGGTCTGCCGGAGGTCTCCGGATTGTGCTCGCGGGTGCCGGGGTGTTCGGGTGTGAGTTCGCGGGTGCCGGGGTGTTCCGGTGTGGATTCGCGGCTCGCCGGATGTTCTTGTGGGCGTGCCGGGAGGAGGTACCCCTGATGATCTGCCATGTATTTGGCAAGTTCTGGTTGGTGCTCATCGAGCAGTCTCCAGGGTGTGCTCGCCGGGTCTGCGTCCAGCAGTCCTAGTTTGTCGAATCGGTGGGCGAATTCGGCACGGAGACTGGGGAGTTCGTGTTGCCGGGCGGGGTCGCGGTCGGCCAGCCCGATCTCTGTGGCGAGGGTTCGCAGTTCTTCGAAGCGGTATTTCAGGTGCTGTGTCAGGGATTCAGGGCGATCGGGATTGGGCTGATGCTCGATGTCATGCGCCGGGCTGTGCTGTTGCTCATCCGCGCGGAAGGGGACATGCTGATCGTCGGGCTTCCCATCAGGGCGTGAAGCGTGCCTGTCGGAGTTGGAGTCCTCGTTACGTTCGGACCCCTCCTGATGCACAGGCTCAGAGGGACGTTCGGACGTCGGCTCAGGATGTGGTTCGTCGGGAGCGAGCTCTTCGCGCGCACTCGGCTCGTGGCCAGGTGGCGACTCGGACCGATGCGGTTCGACCGTCGCTGCTGAATCCGAGAGGTCGAGCGAGAAGGCCACATTGCTGTCCGGAACGGATTCCCGCGGGAAAGGTTGATCTGGTTCCAGGTCACGCGGAGTTGAAGCACTGTCCGAATCGCTGCTGTCGGGTGACTGTGGTGAATCGGTGATCTCCTTCCACTTGATGTGCAGGGTTCCGTCGGAGTCGATGTCACGAGACAGCACGCGGAACTGTCGGCCGTCTGGAATGAGAACCTCTGCTTCACCGCGCTTGTCGGCAGGCCGCAGGAACGAAATGTCTTTCCCGGTAGCCGAAACGATTGTCAGCTTGACGTTCGGGTTCCATTTGAACTGGGTCTTCGACGTCGACACGAACCCGGGATCCTCGACGACCGCGCCGGGGCGGTTGTCGTACCAGAACTTCTCCAGGTGCTCCGGTGAGAGCATGATCGACCTCTTCACCGGGCCGGCATGGTCCGGGAGCTTGTCCAGACCACTGCGAATCAACTCGATGGTCTCGGGGGAGACCGTCTGAAGCTCCTCGCCGAACCGTAAATGGCGGTTGATCTCGTTGTATGCGTCGCCCGCGTAGTCCTCGACAGCCTCGCGTTCAGCTTGTGGTAGCTGATCACAGGCATCTTTGGCGGCTTGTTCCTCCGGCGTCAGACCCGGTTCAGGCTGAGACTCGGGAGTTTCCCGGTGCACCGGACCAGAGGGGAGTTCCTCGCGTGGAGACTCCGGTGATCGATCGTTCAGGCCTGGATTCCGCCTCCGCCCGGCCAGTTCGGATCGGTCCCCTTCCGCGCCAGTATTCGTGCGGCGACCTTCATCACCAGTGGGTCGGTCGTTGCGTCCACCGCTCTGACGGCCGAGCCGTCCTTCTCGATCACCAATTCCCGGTTCAGTTCTGTCTCGTTGCTCCCGAACCGGTAGGTCACCTCGGTCCCGGTTTCCGCCGTCTTCCGGTAGACCACGTACAGCGCCATCTTTGTTTCCCCAATCTCGGTAGTTCTCGCCGGTGCGCCCGGGGATATCGTTTTCCCAGTTGGCCTTCGTATTAGCGTGCGCATGGGCTTCGTGGTAGCTGGCATCCGGGTGATCCCGAAAGTATTCGGCCTCCGCGAGTTCATGTTCCAACAGCCTGATGTCGGCAGGGAGCGGCTCGCCGCGAGAAAGCCGCATCCAAGCCTCGGCGATATCGGGATCGGCGTCGAAGCGGCGGTTCTCGTAGCCTACGACGTTTCCATCGTCGTCGAACACGCTCAGCTTGTGATCGTCTTCGAACAGATGCTGCTTCACCTGTTCGATCTCATGCTCGCTGAAACCGATCGAACCATCGCCGCGCGTCACCGCCGACAGGTTCTCGGCCATGTCGTGCACATCGGTACCCGACGCGCGGATGGTTTCGTAGGCATCGCGTGCCCACTTATCTTGCGCGGCACAATCAAGCGGATTCCGTGGACGAATTGTCCCGCCGCTCTGCGACTGCTCCGGCACCGCGTGCTCACTGCTACCGTCGAGGGGCGGTTGATGATCGGTACCGTGCTCACCTTCACCAGGCGCTGCACCCCGAGATGGACTATCGACCGGTTCGGGGACCGATGTGTCGCGGCGCTCGCCGCCCTCGGTTAAGAGGCGATTACCCCGTTCTGGGGCCACGCTTTCTCGCGTTTCGCCCGGAGCGTGATCTGTCCCGCCGCGGACCGGAGAAGCACGTCCTCCGGTTGGTCCGTGCGGGCGGTGTTGTTCGTCGTGTCGATCGTCAGGACGCGGTCGAGATTGTCCCTCGTCTCCCCGAACTGGTATTCCACCTCGTTCGGGTCGTTCCTGATTCGGTTGTAGTAGATCAGTAGCGCCATCGTGTCGTCCCCATAGTGTGTCGTAGCGTTCGCCGCTGCGCGGTGCCGCAACCGGTGGCTCGTGCGGTGCGCGTGACGGGGTGTTGGTGTGGGTGGGGTTTCGGTCGGCACGGGGTGCGGCCGCGTCGGGGCGTGCTGGTGCTGTGCGTGCTGGATCGGGTGGCGTGGCACGAGGGATGTCGGGGGTGAGGTTTGTGCGGTCGGGGCGCGGCCGGGCGGTGTCGGCCCTGGCGGGTTCCGATCGTGGACTGGCATTGGGATGGCCTGGGGCAGTGGAGGTGCCAGTGCGCGATGGTGCGTGGGCGGTGTCGGTGGTCGGGGTGTAGTTGGGGATGCTGGAGCGGTGGCCCTCGGCGGCGTTGGAGCCCGCTCCGGCGTGGGTGCCGAGGCTGCCGCTCGTGGCGGGCATGCCGGTGGATGAACCCGTTGTGGTGGCGGTGTCGGCGGAACTTGCCTGTGTGGAGGCCGCAGTGCTGTCCGGTTGGTTGGACTGGTGCGTTGTGGTGGAAGTTGTTTGATCCGCGCCTCTGGGGGAAGCGGAGACGGTCGGCTCGGCGCCGGACGGATGTGGTTGGCCCGCCGCACTGCTCGTACTGTCGGTGTGCGAGGGCGTGGATGTGTGGCCAAGCGGTTGCGTCGTGGACGAATCATGTTGTGAGCCAGTGGTATTCGCGTTGACATCGTGCTGTGCTGAGCCAGTTGGCGAACTCTGGTGCGGGCTCGGGCCGGTGGTGTCGTGTTGTGTGGCAGCGCTGTCGTTGGCGACGGTTCCGGTGTCGTGGGGTGTAGTTGTCGGCGGTCTGTCGACCGGTGGTAGGTCGAGACTGGCGCCGGTCGGGCTGCCGTTGTCATGGTGAGCTGAGGACGGCTCGTGTGCGGTCGGCGAGGGCTGATGTGCGCCTTGGGTGTTGGCGCTGGAATCGTGTTGGACGGGGGCGCTGTCGTGAGCGGTCTGCGTCGGAGTGCTGTCGTGGGGGGTTTGTGTTGTGGCGCTGTCGTGAGTGGATGAGACCGGGTGCTCGGAGTGCGTGGGCGTACTGCCGACTTCCTGCCCACTGGTTGACGGATTATGTTGCGGAGCACCGACTTCCGAGCTCTGGGTGGCGGTCGGGCTGTTGTCGTCGTGTGTGGGAGCGGGTGCCTCGGTTGTGTGTGAGTTGGGCTGAGTGCTACCGCCGTTGTCCGAACTGGGGGAGGACGTATTCCCGGTGTCGTGTGAACCGGGCGTGTTGCCGGTGTCGTGCGAGCTGGGCGTGGTCGTGTTGCTGGTGTCGTGCGAACCGGGTGCGGTCGTATTCCCCGTGTCCTGTGAGGTGTGTTGTGTCCCTGTCGCACTGGTAGGTGAAGGTTCCGCAGCACCTGAATGTTGTTGTCCAGCTGAGGAAGTTCCCCTGGGGTTCTCGCTGCTGGACGGGCTCGTCGGTGCGCGATTACCGGTGTCGTGATCGGTATTTCCGGAATGGCCTGAGGCGGAGTCGTTTCCGGAGGTGCGCGCCTCGTGGATCGCGCCGCCGACGTGTTGACCGGCAGTGGCGCCGGCGGCGCCGGCCAATGACGAGGTGGCGACTGTGGTCGGGTCGAGTTCGAACTTGCCGCCGACCGGTACCGTGGCCGCGGTGCCGGCTACCACACCAACCGCGCCCGAAGCAGCGTCGGTCGCGGTCTGCGTCGCGAATTTGCCCACTTTGGATTCGACAGCGTCGACCGCGTGACTACCGACGCCACCGGAGCCGAGCGCCCCGCCGAGCGCGCCGCCAATGGCGCCTGTGAGCGTCTCGCGGCCAAGGTTTTTCGCCTCATCCAGGGTGAGACCGCCGCGCTTCCCCTCGGCCATCTGCAACACCGACGCGCCCAGATCGACGCCGGCGCCTTGCATGACGCCCCAGAAGGCGGCGTTGGCGGTGGCCCTGCTCATCAGCTTCTGAATCAGCTCTTTGATCACCATGCGGATCGTGAGCCGGGTGGCGACCTGGAAGGCGGCTTCTTCCGCGGCGGCGGCCGGGGCGCCGATGCCGGTGGCGGCGGTGGCGATCGCCTGAATCATCTGGATCGCGAAGACTACGAGCGCCCCGATGATCACGTATTTGGTGTGCTCGATATCGGCCGCGCCATCGTCGATTTGGTCCGACAGTTCCCGGGCACTTTCGATCAGTTGCGGCAGCAGGCCCTCCTGACCGCCGACCTGTTTCCAGAATGCGTCGAATGCGTCGTGGGTCTGGCCGGCTGACAATGCGCTCAGGGCGGCCTGTACGGCGTGGTCGGAGTCGGTTTCGACTTCTCCGAGAACGGTGGCAAGCTCGTCCCAGGCATGACCGATCCGCCGCATGGCGGTTTCGTCACCCTCGGGCCAATCTCCTGCGCCGACAACGTATTTGGCGACCCATTGCAGTTCGCCAGGGATCTCGATTCCCACCTCAGAGCTCGGACTGCTGTTGCGTCAGTGTGGCGGCCCGCGCCTGGTCCTGCTGCTGCAACTGGTCGGCGACGGTCTTGACGTTGTCGCCCAAGCCCGACAGCACTCCCGACAGATTGCCGACCTGTTCGAGGGTCTTCTTTGCCGGTTCGGCGTAGCCCTTGGCGAACTCCGTACCTGGCTTGTCCGAACCCCAGCATGGTCCCTCCGCGTCAATGACCCGTTGCAGATTCGCCGCGGCGGTCTTGACGCGTTCGGCGACATCACGGAATTTCGGCTGGGTGGCGCGCAGGGCGTCCGGGTCCGCCTTCAGGCTGCTCATCAGCGCTCGCGCAGGTAGGAGCGGCTGCGGTAATAGTCGTCTTCATCGTCGCTGTCCGGCGGCGATGCCGCGGGCTTTGAGGTGGATTCGGGCTGGGATGGTTGCAGCAGGTCCTTGATGCTGGGCGCGCCCGGGACCAGGTCTGGCAGGTCCGGTATGTCGCCGGCGAGGGCTTGGATGGGGGCGAACGCCTGTCGGGACTGTTCGGCGGCCGCGGCGGCCGCTGCCTGCGCGGCCTCGGTTATGGAGTGGCCCAGTTTTTCCGGCGTGGAGCGTTTGAAGGCCTCCGGGGCCAGATGTACTTCGAGCGGGATGCCGGAGATATTGGCGACCACCCGGACCAGGTTGTCGCTGGACCAGGCCTCGCCGGTGGTGGCGGCCAGGCGGGACTGCGCGTTGGCGAGCTCGCGGCGCTGCCGCTCGAAGATTTCCATCAGCGAATCGACCTGGTCGCGCAGCGCGTCGTTGCGCGCACGCAGTGCGTTCTGCTCGCTGCCGGCCACACGCCCACCCACTTCCCGGAAATCGGTCTGTCAATAGTTCCGACGCGGCGCAGTGGCTGTCGGTTCCATCGATCGGATGATTTCAACATCGGGCAGCTGTGAAGGGCAAAAGGTGCGGCATCGTCGTACCCGCCCCGAATCTCATACCGGTTCGGGCAGCGGGACCAGGGCGTCGAGCCAGAAATGCGGTGGCAGTATGGGTTACGGCCGCCGAGGCCGGTGCCGTCACCGTCGACACCATTGCCGAGCCGCTCGATCCGGCGCGGTTCGACGTGGACGCTGCCCTCGACCAGTTCTCAGTTGCGGGGTTGCGCACATTCGCCGTCGACCACGACCGAACCGGACTGACCTCGACAACCCGTGTTCGACATTGCCTTTGACGCCGCTCGGCGGCTACCGCCGGCGATAACGCTGGAATGGGAGGCAAACAGTTCAGTCAATCCTGAACTGATGCAGGGGGTTCGCTGACACTCGGTGAAAACGACTTATAGAAGAGGTGCATGACAATGAGTGGCACCGAGAAGACCCCGCCGGGTTGGGATCCCGAGGTGTTCGCACGAATCCGGGCCGAATCCGAAGCCGAACAGGCGGCGCTGTCACCCGAGGACCGAGAGAGATTTGCCAAATTGCGCTGGGACTATCTCGACAGCCTCGACAACTCCGGCAACTACGCACCGGACAGCCTTCGTGACAAGATGCGTGATGTTCCCGGATTCGACGACAACATGAATCCATTCCCCGTCACCAGGGAACCGGGGGAGAACTCGTAGCCCGACGACGTAGTCACGAGCGCCCCGGGCAGCACTCCGTAACCATGGTGCTCAGTCGTTGACGTTTGTCTCCATCCGCTTCGGGGCACCTGGATACCGTGCCGCGATGACAAGGAAAGCGGGTAGTCCGAACCCGCCGGACTACCCGCTTTTCGGTCAGGAGCGAATCATCCACCGCCCCAACAAGACTCAGTGCCCGCCGTTCTCCTGCAGCCGCTTGATCGAGGCCTCCACCTCGGCCTCGGCCTCGGCGCGACCGACCCACTCCGAGCCCTTGACGAACTTGCCCGGTTCCAGATCCTTGTAGCGCTCGAAGAAGTGCTTGATCGCGGCCAGTTCGAACTCCGGCACATCGGCCAGGTCCTGGATGTGATCCCAGCGCTTGTCGCCCGCGGGCACGCACAGGACTTTGTCGTCGCCGCCCTTCTCGTCGACCATCTTGTACATCGCGACCGGACGCACCTCGATCAGACAGCCCGGAAACACCGACTCCGGCAGCAGGACCAGCGCGTCCAGCGGGTCGCCGTCCTCGCCGAGGGTGTTCTCGATGTAGCCGTAGTCGGCCGGGTAGACCATGGACGTGTAGAGGAAGCGGTCGAGCCGGACCCGACCGGTCTCGTGATCGACCTCGTACTTGTTCCGAGAACCCTTGGGGATCTCGATGGTGACGTCGAACTCCACGCCATCTCCTTACTGATGCTTCTGAGGGACTGTCGCGTCGCGGTCGTCGGAACGCCGACTCGACAGGTGTTCGGGGGGAACGGTGCCGGAACGAGGATAGTGTGGTCCGCGGGCACTCGGGTGCGGTAGGTGGGTGGACCGGCGACGGTGCGACGGTGCAGCGATAAGAGACGGAGAGACGGCGGGCACGTGGTGGGTGGCAGCAATAGGAATATCGGTGGCTTGGCCACCAAGCGACGCCGCAAGATCTGGATCGGCGTCGCGTTCACGCTGGCCTTGCTGCTCGGCGTCGGGGCAGGCGTGGTGATCGCGGTCAAACCGTGGACCGAGGAATTCCGGCACGGCGGGCTCACCATCGCCGCGCCGCCCGACCCGGTCAAACCGTTTCCGCAGGTCGCGCCCGCCCCCTCGAATGCGCCCGCGCCGACTCCGTCCGGTGTCGCCGCCGCGCTCGCGCAGGTGGTCGCCAATCCGGACCTCGGTGCATTCGCCGGTGAGGTCACCGATGCCGACTCCGCGACCGTGCTGTGGAGCGCCGAATCCGACAAGCCGATGATTCCGTCGTCCACCGCCAAGATCCTCACCACCGCGGCCGCCCTGCTCACCCTGCCCGCGGATCATCGGGTGACCACCCGCGTCGTCGCCGGATCCGCGCCCAATGAACTCGTGCTCGTCGGTGGCGGCGATCCGACGCTGACCGCGCAGCCCGACGGCAACGGGTATTACCCGAACGGGCCGCGGCTGTCGGATCTGGTGTCACAGATCAAGGCCTCCGGCCATCCCGTCGACACCATCGTGGTCGACACCTCCGCGTATTCCGGCCCGCCCATGGCGCCCGGCTGGGATCCGGTCGATATCGGCGAGGGTTCGATCGCACCGATGGATCCGGTCATGCTCGACGGCGGCCGCCTCGACCCGCTGGTGGAGTACTCGCCGCGCACCCCGACTCCGGCCCTGGCCACCGGACAGCGATTGGCAACCGAACTCGGACTCGATCCCGCCAAGGTGCGGATCGGCAATGCCGACGCCGGTGCGACCGAGGTGGCGAGCGTGCAATCCGCGCCGCTGCGGGACCGGCTGCGCGACACCATGGTCCATTCCGACAATGTGCTCGCCGAGGCCATCGGCCGCGAGGTCGCGGTCGCGTCCGGTAACGAAGCATCGTTCACCGGGGCCGTCACCGCTCTCGAAACCGCGCTCGGCAAGGGCGGATTCGATCTCAACGGACTTTCGATGCGCGATAGCAGCGGCCTGTCGACCGAGGACCGGGTGCCTGCCCGGCTGCTCGACAAGATCATCTCGACCGCGGCGAAGCCGAGCGGGGCCAATGCCGTGCAACCGAGCAATACCAAGGCCAGGCCGGAAAACGATCGGATCGCGACCACCCTGGCGCCGCTGCTCGACGATCTGCCCGTCGCGGGTGCGACGGGGTCGCTGAGCATCCGTTATGTCACGCAGAACCGGGGCGGCGCGGGCTGGGTGCGGGCCAAGACCGGAACTCTGTCGGTGGCGAGCACGTTGGTCGGGTATGTGCTGGACAGCGATGGGCGGGTATTGACCTTCGCATTGATGTCGAACGATCGGCCACCGGAGCTGAGTCGGCCCGCATTGGACGCCATCGCTGGCACGCTGCGTAACTGTGGATGCTCGTGACGGGTGGTTGACCATGTTCGAAGGCACTGACAAATCGGGCGCCGCGCCCGCCGTGAATTCGGGTGCGGACGGTCCGGCCGAGCGCAGACGCTCCGGATTTTCCGGTGCCGTCGATTGGCGCCTTGCCGCGCGCACCGGCGCCGCGCTGGTGCCGTCCGGCCCGCGGACCTCGCGATACTCGGCCGAACAGGTAGTGAGCGAGCTGGCCGAGGCATCGGTGCGAGCGGAGAGGCCGGTTCGTGAGGTGAGCGGTCTGCTCGACGATCAGCCGGTGCCCTCGGCCCTGATCGTCGACCGGCCTGGCTGGATCAATGCGGCCGCCGATTCCATGGCCCAGCTGACCGGCACCGGGCAGGTATCGGACAAGGGCCTGCTCGCAGGCAAACCCGCCGGTGTGCAAGCGGGCGCGATGCTTGCCTTTCTGTCCACCGCGATCCTCGGTCAGTACGACCCGTTCACCGGACCCGATGGGACGCTGCTGCTCGTCGCGCCGAACATCATGGCCGTCGAGCGCGCACTCGGCGTCTCGCCGACCGACTTCCGCTTCTGGGTCTGCCTGCACGAGGTGACCCACCGGGTGCAGTTCTCCTCCGCGCCGTGGCTGAGCGACTACATGCGCGCCAATGTCGACATCCTCGGCGAAGTCGGCGACGAACCGCTCGCCGAAATGCTCGGTCGCCTCGTCGAAGAGGTGCGCGACCGTCGTCGCGGCACCGGCACCGAGGACCCGAATTCCCGCGGCGTCGTCGGCCTGCTCCGCGCGACCCAGGCCCCACCGCAACGTGAAGCCCTGGACCGCCTGCTGATGCTCGGCACCCTCCTGGAAGGCCACGCCGACCACGTCATGGATGCCGTCGGTCCCGCCGTCATCCCCACCGTCGAACAAATCCGCGCCGCCTTCGACAAGCGCCGCAAACGCCCCACCAACCCGGTCCAACGCCTCCTGCGTGCCCTGCTCGGCGTGGACGCCAAGGTCGCTCAATACGTCCGCGGCAAGAAATTCGTCGACGCGGTGGTGGCGCAAGTCGGCATGGCCCAGTTCAACACCGTCTGGACCAACCCCGAAACCCTTCCGCTCGCAACGGAAATCGAGGTCCCCGAGCGCTGGGTCGCCCGCGTCCTCGGGTAGTTCGCGGCGCTGCGGAGTGTGGCTGTTGTCGGCCGACGTCGAGGTGGGTCAACACCGGCAGGGTTTGCAGCCCGTAGACGATCGACTGTTCGCGGAAGGCAAGATCATGTGGCGCCACCGCGAGGCGCAGGTTCGGGAAACGGCTGATCAGCGCGGGAAACGCGGTGCGTAACTCCATCCGGGCGAGTTCGGCGCCCACGCACCGGTGGATGCCGTATCCGAAGGCGATGTGCGGCGCGGGCGAGCGCGCCGGGTCGAAACAGTCCATGTCGGCGCCGAGGACGGGATCACGGTTGGCCGCTGACAGTGAGACCAAAACAATATCGCCCGCGGTGATGGACGTGCCCGCGATCTGCATATCCTCAGTCGCGATCCGCGGAAACGCCACCTGGCCCACGCTCGGATAGCGCAACAGGTCCTCGACAAATCTCTCAGTGGCGTCGTTGTCGGTGCCGACCGCCTCGAATGCGCCCCACCGCTCATCAGCACAAGCGCACCGAGAGCAAGCATGCTGGCGGTGGTCTCGATGCCGCCGGTGAGCACACCATCGGCCAGCCCCGCCAGTGTGCGGTCGTCGAGTTCGGTCCCGTGCTGCTTGATCAATCTGCCCAGAATTCCGTCTCCAGGATTCGCCCGTTCCCTGCCGACGATCTCGAGCAGATGCGACAGCGCCTGGTCAACGACACCCCACAGCGGCGCCGAAACCGTCGGCCAGATCGAATCGCGGCGCGGTCAGGTGCTCGAGACCGGCACGGTCCGCCTCGGCGATTCCAAGCAATTCGCAGATCGTCAAGAATGGAACAGGCAATGCGAAAGCCTCATACAGATCAATCGGTCCCGCACCCACCCCGAGTACATCGAGCCGCTCGGCAACGATCTGCTCGATCCGAGGATTAAGACGACCTAGTCGCCGCTTGGTGAACTCCGAGCAAGCAACCGCCGCAGCCGCGTATGCAGCGGTGGATCCGTGAAGGCGAGCCCGCCGGGGTGCTCAATGGTGGCCCGCATGATCTTGGTGAGTCTGGTCGAGTCGGTCGAGAATCCGGCGGTTGCGCCGAGAACGGCCCGCGCCTGCGGATATCCCGTCACCAGCCACACATTCATCGCGAAGGGAACTGTCAGCCGGGCGATCGGACTGCGGCCGCGCAGTCTGCCCAGCGCATCGACGGGATCCAGTCCCACCCGCCGCAGCGGCACCAGCGCCGAATCGGGCAGCAGGCCGACCTTGCCGAGAGCAAGACCGCAGCGGCCGAAGCGACGGAGCCAACCAGGGCATGACCTCCGCGCTGTAGGCCTTCATCCACCTCGCCGGACCCATTGTCGCCTGCACCCTTCCTGAACGAAATCGGAGCACGATTATCGGGAAAAGCCTGGTCACAGCGTCGAGCAGCGCATCATTCTGGCACGGCCCCGATTGCCATGCAATTCTTCGGCGTTTCGGTGAGTTCGGTGCCCGAGGCAAACGCCGGGTAGCCGAATCGGCGGTCACACGGGTGCGCCGGGCCTGGCAGCGGGTCGATGTCGTTTGCGCGCATCGCCTCGCCGCAGTGGGCGCAGCGCAGGTCGACATTGCTGATCTCGCCGCATGCGTGGTGGCGGTAATGCACCGGCGTCGCCTGCGAGTCGCGGTCACCGAACCCGAGCGGCAGACGGTAGGCGTCTCATGAGCGGCGGCGAAGGGCTCATCGTGGAGCTTGCCGAGCGAATCGAGGGCACTGATCCTCGGTAGTCTCCGGATATGAGCCGTAGGGCGGGAGCGCCAGGGAATTCGCCGCGGCTGCCCGAGACCGAGGCGGTGCTCGAGGTGCGCCGGGCGGTGCGGGGGTGGCTGGCCGATTATGCGACGGGTGAGGTGGCGGTCGCGTTGTCCGGTGGTGCGGATTCGCTGGCGTTGACGGCGGCTGCGGTGGTGGAGGCAGGGCAGGTCGACGCGCTGGTCGTGGATCATCAGTTGCAGTCGGAATCGGACCGGGTGGCGGCTGAGGCGGCGGCCGCGGCGTTGGCGCTGGGGTGTCGGTCGGCACATGTGCTGGCGGTCGAGGTCGGTGCGGACGGGGGAATGGAGGCGGCGGCGCGGGCGGCCCGGTATGCGGCGCTCGACGGGGCGCGGGGTGGGTTGCCGGTGCTGCTCGGGCACACGCTCGATGATCAGGCCGAGACTGTGTTACTGGGGTTGGGGCGGGGATCGGGTGGGCGGTCGATTCAGGGAATGGCGGCATTCGTTGATCCGTGGGGTCGGCCGCTGTTGAGGGTACGACGGGCGGTGACCAGGCAGTTGTGCGTCGATATAGGACTGACGCCGTTCGAGGATCCGCACAATTCGGCGGCGGAGTTCACCAGGGTGCGGTTGCGGAACGAGGTTCTGCCGCTGCTGGAGGAGGTGCTCGGAGGTGGGGTCGCGGGGGCGCTGGCGCGGACGGCCGAGCAGTTGCGCGATGACGGTGCGGTATTGGATGCGCTGGCCGATGAGTTGCTGCGAACCGCGAGCGCCGGTCCGGCGAGTGATGACCCGACCCTCTCGATAGAGACCCTCGCCACTGCCCCCGCGGCCTTGCGCCGACGCGCTATCCGTGCCTGGTTGCTGGCCGGTGGCGCTAAAGCCCTGACCAACAAGCATTTACAGGCGGTTGACGAATTGATTACCGCATGGCGCGGGCAGGGCGGCGTCGCGGTGGGCGGCGGGCAGCCGGGACGCAGGTTGGTCGCGGCGCGCGAACATGGCAGGCTGACTTTGCGTCTGCAAGGGAGCCGATGACACATAATGGGTCGGCCGGGGAGACACCAGGGAAGGGAAACCAACTGACGTGTACGAGGGCGATATCGCGTCGGTGCTGATCACCGAGGAACAGATCGCGGCCAAGACCCAGGAGCTGGCCGAGCTGATTGCCAAGCGTTATCCGGCCGATGCCCCCGAGGGGGATCTGCTGCTGGTCGGCGTGCTCAAGGGCGCCATCTTCTTCATGACCGATCTCGCCAAGGCGCTGCCGATTCCCACCCAGATGGAATTCATGGCCGTCTCGTCCTACGGCTCGTCGACCTCGTCCTCCGGTGTCGTGCGCATCATGAAGGACCTGGACAAGGACATTGCGGGCCGCAACGTGCTGATCGTCGAGGACATCATCGACTCCGGTCTCACGCTGTCCTGGCTCAAGCGCAATCTGTCCACCCGCAATCCGGCCTCGCTCGAGGTCGTCACCCTGCTACGCAAGCCGGACGCGCTACGCACCCACGTGGAAGTCGCGCACGTCGGCTTCGATATTCCGAACGAATTCGTCGTCGGCTACGGCCTCGACTATGCCGAGCGCTACCGCGACCTGCCGTATATCGGCACCCTCGACCCGAAGGTCTACGGCGGCGCGTAATCAGGGCATGAGCGAACGCAGTGAGTGAACAAAAAACACAGCCGCCCTGCGGTTATGGCGGAGCCGAGCGCTAGCGAGGCGCAGGCATAACCGCGAATATTGTTGCGGGCGAACCGGAACCACCGCTGTACAGCGCACCACCGACCAATACCCAGGCGCCGGTGACGGGTAGTTCGGCGAGATTCGCCAGACATTCCAAGCTGATCCGATGTTCGCGATACAGCAGCTTCGACACCTCATAGGTGTCGTCGGTCCCCAGATCGGGTCCGAACGTATCGATGCCGAGCGCGCCACGTCGCCCCAGCCGCCCGGTCCGCAATAACCATTTCACCGTCTCCACCGCGAATCCCGGTTGGTGGTCGGCACTTTCGCCGGTTCCGATGAATTCCGGCGTGCCCCATTTCTCGTCCCACCCGGTCCAGGCCACCAATGCCGAGCCGTCGGGTATCCGCCCGTGCCGACCCTCCCACTCCCGCAGATCAGCGATGTCGATCGCGTAATCCCGATCGTTCGCACATTGGTCCCGCACGTCGATTTTCACCGCGGGCAACAACAGATCGTCGAGATCCAATTCGTCGGCGGCCAGTCCGTCGGCATGGAAGTGGATCGGTGCGCCCCAATGGGTTCCGGTGTGTTCGCCCTGCTGGATATAGCGCAGGTAATAGCCGTCGTTCGCGACCGTCGCGACAATATCGGTCCGGAATTCGGGATCACCGGGAAACAGCGGCGCCGTCGCGGGATCGTGGACATGGGAAAGGCTGACCAGCCGTCCGAACGGCCGCGGGCCGGTCATCGCTTCCGCTGCGGAATCGCACGTGCCAAGGCCAGCAGATCGGCCTCGAGCATCCGGAACAACCGATAGGTGAGCACGAACGCCAGGATGCCACCCACGCTGAGCACCCGCACCGGAACGATCACCAAATCCAAATCGGCGGCCTCGACGAAGGTCGCGCTGGCCACGCCGAGCAGCGGCACCGATGCGGCGACGCCCAGATAGAAGTTTCCGCGCTTGGCGAGTTTGCGCAGCTGCTCCTCGTCCTCGGCGCCGATACCGCCGCGCACAAGCAGCTGTGGATAAATCGAACGCACCGCGTAAACCATGATCGGGAAGAACGGATACGCCAGCGCGATCGCGGCGCACACCACCTGCGCGGCGAAGAAGTGCAAAAAGGTCGCGCGCGGTAGCTCGACCCCGAAGAAGACCGGCGCCAAAGGCCACACCAGCCCGGCGAGCAGCCAGAACCCGAACGGCACCCAGACCGCCCAGTCACCCATCTGCAGGGTGTCGCGCCGGGCGGCGGCCAGCGTGCGCGGGGAGTATTCGCGACCGCGAGCTAGCCGGAATCCGATGGTCAGCGGGCGGCGGGTGAGGAAAAGCAGCAGCAATCCGGCCATCGGAAAGGCGATGAGATTGGTGATCAGGCCGCCCGCGGCGAACCGTTGCTGGTCGGCCGCCGTCATCCGATCGATGATCAGTGAGTTGTTCAGGTTGATGTTGTAGACGCTGGCGAGGAAATTCGGCACGCCGACGCACAGCGTGAGGATCGGTATGAGCCAGCCACGCGACCGGTACGCAAAACTGGTCGGTGCCGGATCGACCAGTTCCCTGGCGCGCTCGTCGAGGCACAGATCCAGTTGCGCGGCTAGTTCGGCGCCATTGCGCCAGCGGCGCTGCGGATCGATCCGGAGACATTCCAGCAGCACCCGCCGCAGCGCATTCGGGGTGTCCGCGGGCAGTTGCTCCAGCGTCTCCGCGGTGACGCCGCGCCCGCGTAGGGCGACCATCGTCGCGATGGTTTCGGCGCGCGCGTCCGGATCGGCTGGTATCGGCGGATCGTCGAACGGCATCGCGCCGGTGAGCATTTCCCACAGCAGCACGCCGAGGGAGTAGATATCGCTGCTCGAGCCGGGCGGTGGTGCGGCCGGATCGAGGAGTTCGGCGAGTTGTTCGGGGGAGCGGTACGGCAGCGAATCCGGTTCGGCGGCCAGCGGATTCGCCGCCGTGCGAGGTGCCGCCGTGCGCGCGGCGAAATCGGCGAACTTGGGAATGCCCTCCGCGGTGAACAGCACATTCGCCGGTTTGACATCGCGATGCAGTACGCCGTGCTGCTCGGCGTAGTTGAGCGCATCGGCCAGTCGTCGGCCGATCCAGGCCACCGTCTCCGGCCAGCTGAGTGCGGCGATTTCGGCGCGCACACTCGAATCCGACGGCCGGATCTCGCCTCTGGCCTCCATGGCGGCATCGATGGCGCGCAGCAGCAGGGCGCCGCCCTCGGATTCCGGGCCGCGCCGCCGCTCGGCGAGCACTCCGGCCGCCGTACCGCCGGGCAGGTACTGCATGTAGACCAGCCGGGTCGATGCGGGGGCCTCCGGTGTCGAGGCAGTGACCAGGCGCTGATCGAAAACGCGCACCAGATGTGGATGATCCAGTTGCGCCATGCTGTGCCCGCCGGCCGCGCGGCCCGCCGAAAGCCGCACGGCGACAAGACGTTGCATGGAACGCTGCCTGGCGAGGAAGACCCGGCCGAGAGTGCCGGTGCCCAGATCGGTGAGCAGATCGAAGTCATCGATCCGATGACCCGGCGTCAGACCGGCGACCAGCGCGGCGGCTCGCTCGGTATCGGCCGCGGCGGCGTCGTCGGCGGCGTAAACGGCCAGCCGCGCGCGCACATCCTGCGCCAGCTCCGGATATTCGGCGAGGAAATCCGCCAGTTCCAGCGAGCCGTACCGGCGTCGGGCCAGGAACTCCTCGCAGAGCAGATCGACCAATTCCGCGCTGTGCTCGACCTCGGGAAATTCCTTGCGGTACTCGGCGATGCGTTTGCCGAGGCCCTCCCGATCCCAGCGGTGGCGCAGATCGATGCGGACCAGATCGGTGAGTACCGCCAGCCGCACCTGGGTGCCGTCGGGGACATACTCCGCGATCGGAGGTGGTTCGGTCCGCTCGCCACGCAGGCAGTGCTGCCAATCTTCGGTGAATCTGGATATGGGGTCGGTCTCGCCTCGATCCGCGAAATCGGCAGCTGTCACGATCGCGGCTCCGGCACGGCCGGCCTGCCGCGCTCCCGGTCCGCCGAAACATGATCGCGGTCAAGGGAGTCCGCTGGCGCGACGACCCGCTCCAGCGCACGCAGATCGGCCTCCAGCGCCCGGAAGAGCAGGTAGGAGCCGATGAACGCGATGATGCCGCCCACACAGAGCACGCGCACCGCGGCGATCACCATCGGAATATCGCCGGGCGGCAAGAAGGTCACGCCCGCCACCGCGAGCAGCGGCACCGAGGCCGCGACCGCCAGATATCCGTTGGCGCGGCGATCCAGGCCGCGCAGCCACACCGCGTCCTCGGTACTGATCTCCCCGTGCCGCAGGAAGATCGGATAGATGCAGCGGACCATGAAGAAGCACACCAGGAA
The DNA here is from genome assembly GCF_001613225.1 of Nocardia pseudovaccinii NBRC 100343. Lineage (GTDB taxonomy): Bacteria > Actinomycetota > Actinomycetes > Mycobacteriales > Mycobacteriaceae > Nocardia > Nocardia pseudovaccinii. Next base: position 10,017 of record NZ_BDBY01000155.1, on the reverse strand, counting down.
GAACGGGTAGGCCATCGCGATCGCGCCGCACACCACGATCGAGGTGAGGAAGTGCACCACCGCGCGGGCGGGCACGTCCCCGGCCGCCAATTGCAGCGCGATCGGGAAGGTGAACCCGGCCAGCACCCACAGCGAGAAGACCACCCACACCGCTCGGTCGCCGAACAGCAGGGAATCCGCTCTGGCCAGGCGCAGCGTCTCGGCATCGTAGCGGCGGTGGCGGCGCAGCCCGTGCGGCACCGTGAGCATTCTTCGGGACATGTAGAGGATCAGCGCCGCCCCGAGCGGGAAGAAGATTCCGTTCACCACGGTGGTGATGATCATGAAGGTGCGCCCGGCATCCTCGGGGAGCCGGTCCACGATCAGATGCTGGTTGTGCTGGATGTTGTATGCCGAGGCGAGGATATTCGGGATGCCGATGGCCAGCGACACGATCACCAGCCGCCATGCGCGCAACTTCAGTCGCCAACTGCCTGGCGGCGGGTCGACAAGATCCCGGGCCCTCGGGTCCATGCACAGGTCGAACTGCTTGGCAAGCACCCCGCCATTGGCCCAGCGCCGTGTCCGATCCGATTCCAGACAGGTCAGCAGTACCCGCTGCAGCGCCGCTGGGCAATTCGCCGGAACTCGTTGCAGCGCCGTGTCTTCCACCCCGGCGGTGCGGCGTTCCAGCATACCCTCGAGCGCCGTATCGTCGCCGTGGTCGGTCGCAGTGGAATCGTCGAACGGTTTCGCGCCGGTGAGCAATTCCCACAGCACCACGCCGAGGGAGTAGATATCGGAACGGGTATCCAGATCCTCGGCTGTGCGCTCGCGGCCGGGATGGCAGGCCTCCAGCTGTTCGGGCGACATGTACGCCAGTGAGCCGCCGAAATAGGCCACCGGACTGGTGCCTGCCACATTGCGGCTGAAGCTGATATTGAAATCGGCCAGCTTCGGCACCGCCTCCGCGGTGAGCAGGATATTGGCCGGTTTCACATCGCGGTGCAGTACGCCGTGCGCCGAGGCGTAGTCCAGCGCCTCGGCCAGTCTGCGGCCGAGCCAGGCCACAGTTTCCGGCCAGCTCAGCCCGGCGATCTCGGCGCGCACGCTGGAATCGGTCGGGCGGATTTCGCCCTTCTCCTCCATGGCCGCGTCGACCGCGTCGAGCAGCAGTTGTCCGCTGCGTTCGGCGGGTGAGGTCGCGCGTACCCAGCGCAGCACGCCGAGCAGGGTGCCGCCGGGCAGGAACTGCATGTACAGCAGCCGGAGTCGGCGCATGGCCGGATCGCGGGCGTCATCGGTGCCGAGCAGCCGCTGATCGAAGACGCGCACGATGTAGTCGTGGTCGAGCTGGGCCAGGGTCTGCGGTTCGGTGCCGTGGTCGGCGGAGATCTTCACAGCGACCAAGCGCTGCAATGATCGCTGCCTGGCCAGGAATACCCGGGCGAAGGCGCCGCTGCCGAGTCCAGTGAGCAGGTCGAAGTCGTCGATGGATTGGCCGATCTCGATCCGGTCGAGGGCGTTGAATTTCCCCGGACCGGTTCCGATCGTGGTCGGAATGGCGGTCGCCGTCTCGGTCGGACCGACGGTCGTGCGCGTCACGTCAGTATTACGAACGGACTGCTGGGTTTGGTTCAGTCCGACGGTTTGATCGGCTTGCACGGTCCGGCTCAGTTCGGCCGCCGCGCGGGTATTGGCGAACTCGGTCAGCACCGAATCCTCCAGCGCCGCCCGGCGGGTGCTCTGGTCGATGTCGTCGACATTGAGCAGCGCGTGCAATTCAGCCGCTTGTTCCGGATATTCCCGCAGATAATCCTTCGGATCGACACGTTCACCGCTGTGTCTACGGATGACGAACTCTTCGTACACCAAACCGGCCGGAATGCCGCCCGGTTCGAGTTCCGGAAACTCGGCGCAGTAGTCGAAAAGCCGTTTACGCGGCGTCGGCGCAGTATTGGATTGGCGGCGCTCGCGGGGCTCTCCGTGGTCACGCTCCGCTACCGCCTCCGCGCCCGTCGCTCCCGCCGCGGTGGGGACCCGGATCCAGCGATGTCGCAGGTCGACGCGGATCAATTCGATCAGGGCGGCCCGGCGCAGGGATTCGGCATCGGGCAGAAAGTCGGCGATCTCCGGTGGCCGGCGCGCCGATTCCCATGCGGTCGAGAAGGCCTCGACCACGTCGTTCTCGGTATGCGACGGCGACTCGCCCCAGTCTCTGGCCGGCTCGGTGTCGAGATCGGTTCGGTGCGTATTTTCGGGATCAGCACTCATTTTCGGACCTACTTGCTGAGCGGATGTCGAGTATCCGCAGTGGCCGTTCGGTGGATGTGCCGCTGAATTTCCGCCACACCCGACGACATCGTCCCCCGAGCAGTAATCGAAATGATAACTTGCGCCACAACAGTGGATCACCCGATTTCGACAACGATGCGACGGGGAAGAACCAGCACATGAACAACACTGCGGCGCGAGCGACGGGCGCGGAGGCGGTAGCGGAGCGTGACCACGGAAAAACCCGGGAACAGCGCCGTAAATCGAATACCGTGACGGCCGCGGCGGGTGGCGTCGCGGCGGCGGATCCGACAGCGACGGATTCGACCGCTCCGGAGGCTGCGGAAGCCCCGGAGGTGCAGGCCGCCCGTGGGGTCGCGGTGGGCGGGACCGACGCCGTACATGCTTCGATGGATTCCAGCATGCCACGCGAAACCGGCCTGTCACGAGGTCCGGCGGCGGCAATCGCGGCGAGTGTGCGTGACGGCTCGCTGACGCCGACCGAAACCGTCGATACCGCCCTGGATCTGATCGCCGCCGAGAACCGGAAGACGAATGCGTTCACGGTCGTTCGCTCGGCTAAAGCACGGGCCGAGGCACTCGCGCTGGAACAGCGTTCCGATCTGGATCTACTGCCGCTGGCGGGTGTGCCCATCGCGATAAAACACAACATCGCGGTCGAGGGTGAATCGGTTCTCGCCGGTTCCACCGCGACCGATACCCGCCCGGCGACCGCCGACCACCCGGTGGTGTGCAGGCTACGGGCCGCGGGCGCGGTGGTGGTCGGGCTGACCGCGGTCCCCGAACTCGGCCTGTGGGCTACGACCGAGAGCGAGGGCCGCATCGGTCGGAACCCGTGGAATTCCGCCCGCAGCTCCGGTGGCTCGTCCGGTGGTTCGGCCGCGGCCGTGGCGGCCGGGTTGGTGCCGGTGGCGCACGGCAACGACGGGCTGGGTTCGGTGCGCATTCCCGCGGCCTGCTGCGGGGTGTTCGGGCTCAAGCCGGGGCGGCACACCGTACCGGCCGAGGTAGGCGTCGATTCCTGGTCCGGGATGGTCGAAAACGGCGTGCTCGCAACGACAGTCGGCGATGCCGCGCTCATGCTGTCCGTGCTGGCCGCGCGTCCGGACCTAGCCGAGTTGGAACCGCCGGGCCGACTACGCATCGGGCTGGCCGTGGCGCCACCGTCCCGGATGTTCCGGGTCGATCGGCACTGGACCGCGGCGGCCCGCACCGCTGCTTCGGCCGCCGCCGCGGCCGGGCACCTGGTGGAATCGGTGACACTGCCCTACGGCGAATCGCTCGTTTCGGTCGGCCTGCGCTGGTTGGCATTCGGCGCGCGGGAGGCCGCGAATCTGATCCGCCCCGAACGTCTGCAGCGGCGCACCCGCCGCCACATCGCACTCGGTCGGCTCGTCCAGCGGCTGCGGCTCGTGCGCCCGGCGCAGGTGGACCGGGTCGAGGCGCAACTGCTGGATTTCTTCGAGCGCTACCACGTGGTGATCACCCCTACGCTCGCCGCGCCGCCACCGCGGGCCAGGGCCTGGCACACTCTCGGTTGGCTCGCGAATGTTGTTGTCAGCGCTCGGTATTCACCGTTCACACCGCTGTGGAATCTGGTCGGCTGGCCCGCCGCGTCGATACCGATGGGAATGCATCCGAGATCCAAAACGCCGGTCGCCGCCCAACTCACGGCACCGCCCGGCAGTGAATCGATCCTGCTGCGCCTCGCGGCTCAACTCGAGTCGATCCACCCCTGGAAGCGAACGGTGAACGACTGTGTCTGATTTGCCGCGCCTGCGGCACCGCGAACATCGCTCGTAAGACTCGCTCCGTCGGGGTTGGGATGAGCTTGAACGGATGAGCGATCAGCCCGCGATCGCAGGCTGATGCTGCACCGCGAAACCACCGTCCACCGCGCGTGCGGCGAATTCGAGGATGGTGGGCCGGTTGTCGTCGGCGCGCCAGGCCACCGCAAGTTCGCACGGGGCGAGTCCGGCGAGCGGGCGAGCGGTCAGACCCGGCCAGCGGTACATCGGCACATTGTTCTCGGCCAGCAGGCAGACGCCGAGGCCGAGGCTCACGGCCTCCAGCTTGTCCTCGGGGGTTGCCGCTTCGGCGCCGATCTTGGGCTGACGGCCGTTGCGGGCATCGTTGCCGAGCCAGAAGTCGCGCACCGCACCGGCCTCGGTGGGCAGTGCGATGAACGGTTCGTCCAGCAGGTCGGCGAAGTCGATGGTGTCGTTCTCGGCCAGCGGATGGTTCTCCGGCAGCAGCACCCAGCGCGGCTCGGTGCGCAGCACCTGCCAGCGGTATCGGTTCGGATCGGGGAGCGGAAGCCAGACCAGAGCGAGGTCGGCCTGTCGACCGGCCAGCCCACTGGACGGGTCGGTCCAGGAGGCGGCGTGCAGTGCCAGGCGGTGCCCGCTCGCGCTCTCCAGATCGTTGAGCAGCCCGCGGCCGAGCGCGGATTGGATGCCGACGCGCAGCACCTCACCCGCCTCCTGCAGGGAGACATTGGTGACCTCCCACAGCTCCAGGATCTTGCGGGCGCCTTCGAGCAACTCCTTACCCGCGACGGTCAGCGCGACGCTGCGCTGGTTGCGGTCGAACAGGACCACGTCGAGCTGGCGTTCCAGCTGACGAATCTGACGCGACAGGGTGGGTTGAGCGATGTGCAGCCGCTGAGCGGCGTTGGTGAAGTGCAGTTCCTCAGCGACGGCGACGAAATACCGCAGGTCGCGCAAATGCGGGTCCATAGCCCCTTGCTATCAGAATCGGTCCTGAATTTCCAGCCTATTAAGGCCGGAAAGTCTGGATATGGCAGCCGAAACAGTCGGCAGGTTTGTTAGACACAGCATATGGCTTGTCATGGTCATTTGCATCATCGACTCCGCGAATCTCCAGCACCCGGGACCCGCTCTGCCGTGCGCAAGTTAATTGGGCATATGACCAGCAGCGATGCGACGACGAGTGGGTCTGCGGACCGCGCCGGGTAGGCGCTGAAGTGTGGCCGGTCACTGCCGGGAAACCGGCCCGCAACGAGGGTGATGCCATTACGGGTGGGTGGAGTGATGTTAGTCACAATTGTGTTTGCTGTCTCGTTCGGACGGTCCGGGGACGGCAGTCCCGGGGGTGTTCGGACGCGCGAAGACGCCGTGGTCGATGACCCGACCACGGCGCCTTCGCCGACCGTTCAGAGGCTGCGTGCCCGATCCTCGTAGGCCTTGCGCTTGGCCACGTCCACATCGTCGAGGAAGGCATTGCTCGAACCCAGCGCCCTGGCCAGTCCATCGGCCACCGGCTCGGGCAGCAGATTCACCAGCTGCGACAGGAATCCGGCCACCGCGGTGACCCGGACCTTGGACTTCGGCTCGGCGATCAGCGCGACGATCGCATCGGCGATCTCCTCCGGTTCGGCCGGGCGCAGCAGCTTCGGGCCGCTCACGCCGGAGCCGAGTTCGGTATTCGTCAGTGTCGGCAGCACCGAGGAGAACGCGACACCCGAACCCCGGTACTCCTCGCGCAGGGTGTCGGTGAAGCCGAGCACCGCATGCTTGCTGGCGTTATACGTCGCCAGGCCCGGGATATGCGTCTCCCCGGCGAGCGAGGCGATATTGATGATGTGTCCGCGCTTGCGCGCCAGCATGCGGACCAGGCCCAGCTTGGAGCCGAGGATCACGCCGTAGACATTGATATCCAGAATCCGGCGGGTGATCTGATCCGGCTCATCGGCGAATCTGCCGGTCGGCATGATGCCCGCATTGTTGATCAGCACGTCGATCGGGCCGACGGTGCGCTCTACCTCGTCGAGGAAGCTCTCGAACGAGCTGGGATCGGTGACGTCGAGCCGCCCGTACAACTCGAAATCGCGGGCGGTGCCGGATTCCTTGACCGTGGTCTCGTCGATATCGCCGATCGCGATCTTCGCGCCGAGCGCCTGCAGTGCGGTCGCCGTGGCCAGTCCGATGCCGCGCGCGCCACCGGTGATGACGACGACCTTGCCGCGAACCTTCGCCCCGTCTGTGTTGGATTTGCGGAGTTCCTGGTGCCCTCCGTGCGCGCGCACTCCTTGCGGGGCGCCGCTCTGACGGCCCCCACCTTGTGTCTCCGGGCCCTTCGCTCGCTCCGCGGTCACTTGTTGTCTCCCGCGAGTTTCAGAATTGCGGCAATGTCGATGCGACGCAGTCCGCGAGCTCCTGCGGCACGCATCGCGCCGAGCCCGAACAGCACCTTCGGCATCTGGTACGGGAACCAGAGCAGTTCCTTCTGCTGGGTCGGCAGGATCGGCGTGGTAATCGCCTTCTGCCTGCAGTATTTGCGAACCCCGTTCGGACCGCCCCAGCGTGCGCCGACGCCGGACTGCCCCCAGCCACCCATCGGCAGCGCGAAGCTGAACAGGTTGACGAAGACGTCGTTGATATTCACCGCTCCGGCTTCGAGGGCGCGGGCCACACGCTCGCCGCGATCCTTATCGCCGGTCCAGACCGAGGCCGAGAGGCCGTAGATCGAATCATTGGCCAGCCGAACGGCTTCCGCCTCGTCGGAGACCTTGATTACCGGCAGGGTCGGGCCGAAGGTCTCCTCGGTAATGCAGGACATGGTGTGGTCGACATCGACGAGCACGGTCGGTTCGAACAGGGTGCCGACACCGGTGCGCTTGCCGCCGGTGGTCACCTTGGCGCCCGCTGCGACGGCCTCGTCGACATGCCGCTGCACGATCTGGACCTGGTTCTCGTTGGCCAGCGCACCCACGTCGTATTTGGACTCGCGACCGTCCAGACCTTGACGCAGATTCTCGACCGCATCGGTGAGCTTGGTGACGAATTCGTCGTAGACCGGAGCCTCGACATACACCCGCTCCACCGAAATGCAGACCTGGCCCGAGTTGAACATGCCGCCGAAGGCGATGCCGTGCGCGGCCCGATCGAGATCGGCGTCGGCCAGCACAATCGCCGGATCCTTACCGCCCAATTCCAGGCTGTAGGGAATCAACCGCTCGACACAGGCGGCGGCGATCTTGCGCCCGGTCGCGGTCGAACCGGTGAACTGGATGTAGTCGGCATTCTCGACCACCGCGGCACCGGTCGCACCCGCACCGGTGACCACGGCGAAAACCGGCGGTGCACCGATTTCGGCCCAGCCCCTTGCCAATTCGATCGCCGAAAGCGGAGTCACCTCGGACGGCTTGAGGATCACCGCGGCACCGGCAGCCAGCGCCGGGATCACATCGATGACCGGCATGGCCAGCGGGAAGTTCCACGGCGTGATCACGCCGACCACGGGATACGGCTTGTACACCGTGGTCAGCTTCTTGACCCGGGCCAGCGGGCTGTGCGGCGAGGGATGGTCATCGGCGAGGAATTTCCCGGCCCGCCGCGCGTAGTAGCCGATGAGATCGGTCGAGAAGGCCGGGTCGATCAGCGCGTCCACGCGGGGCTTGCCCGCCTCGGCCTGCAGCACATCGGCCAGATGCTCGGTGTTGTCGATGATCCAGTCCTGCAGCTTCAGCAGCCATTCCTTGCGCCCGTCGGGGCCGATGGCCTCCCATTCCGGCTGGTACAGGCGCAATTCGCGGATCTTGGCCGCGACCGCGTCGGCACTCTCGTCCGGTACGGACCCCACCACCGCCCCGGTGCCCGGATTGCGTACCTCGATCAGTGCCGGAGCGATGTCCGATTCGCGGCGCTCCCGGGGCGCTCCGTGGTCACGCTCCGCGACCGCATCCACGCCCGTCGCTCCCGCCGCGTCTACTTTCGCCGTTGTCTTACGCGCAGTTTTCTTCTCGGCCGCGCCGGGCACCGTATCGGTCACGCTGTTCTCCCACTGAGGTTGTGCTGATCGCTGTGAATCAGTTCACTGACCTATGATCGTGGCACAAGGTTCTCGGACTTTCTTGGCCCGATTTGTCAACGAATGAGGCTGTTTTTGTTCTCTAGATACAATCCGGAGGTTTGATGACCACCGGCCGCCCGGCGGCGATCAGCCCGAATAGCGCGGTGGTCCGCGATTGGCTGGCCGAATACGTCTACGAGACCATGCGCACCCGGGCGCTCGAACAGGTCGTCGATCGCCTCGACAACGCGATCATCGCGCATATCCCGGAACTCGCCGATCGCGATATGCGCCGCGACCTGGCCGCGAGCACCCGCGCACACGCGCGGGTGGTGCTGGCCAATCTCACCAGCGACACCATCGAATTCGCCCTGCCGGAGGAGGCGCACGCCTTCGCCCGAACCCTCGCCCGACGCGGTTACGACCTGCGGCTGCTGCTGCGGACCTATCACGTCGGGCAGGAGGCGGTACTCGACTACATGACCGACGCCGTCGACGAACGGCAGCCCCCGCCCGAGATCGAGCGGGCGGTAATGCTGCGACTGTTCGAGCGTTCCACCAGATGGGTCAGCATTTCGGTGGAGACGCTCACCGATACCTACATGGAGGAACGCGAGCGGGTCATGCGCGCCGCGCTCAACCGGCGCACCGAAATCGTGCGTGCCCTGCTCGCCGGTGACGAACTCGATATCGACCAGGCCTCGGTCCGGCTCGGCTATCGACTTGCCAAGCAGCACTTGGCATTTGTGCTGTGGACCGATGAGACCACCGGTGAGCAGGACAGCGAGGCGAGCGGGCTGCTGGATCGGGTCGCGACGCGATTGGGCACGGCGCTCGGCAGTGGCCACGTGCTCACCGTGGCGTCCGGCGCGAGCGGCATGTGGGCCTGGGCGGGTTTGGACGATGACGCACACGCCGCTGAATTGGCGGTGCCCGGGGAGATCGAGCGAATCGTGCACGGTCAGGTCGAGCCGCCGGTGCGGGCCGCGTTCGGGGTGCCCGCGCCACAGGCCGCCGGGTTCCGGCAGAGCCATCACGAGGCCGTCGCGGCCAGGCACGTCGCCGAGCGCGGTCCGGCGGATCGAGCGCGGGTCACCGCATATCGCGAGGTGGAGATCGCCTATCTGGCGGGCGCCGACAACGCGGCCATGCGCGGTCTGATCGGGCGCGAATTACGCGCACTGGCGGGCCGTGATGTCAATGCCACACGACTGCGCGAAACACTGCACGCATATCTGAAAAGCCATCGCAGCCCGGAGGCCACGGCGAAATTACTCGGTGTGCACAAGAACACGGTCCGCTATCGGATCCAGCGGATCGAGGAACTGCTCGGCCATCCGATCGAAGCGCGCAGCCTGCCGCTGGAGATCGCACTGGCCTGCGTCGCCACCTACGGCGCAGACGCCCTACCTTGAAACGCTACGAACTACTCCGCCTCCGCGACCTGGCGTAGTGGCGGTTCGGTGACCGGTGCGACCCGCACATCCGGTAAATCCGCGAGCAATTGCGTGGTTGCCGCCGCGATGGCGTTCACCGCCTTGTCGACGGCTGCCTTGGTTGTGGTGCTCAGGCCGGACACGCCACCGACCGTACGCACATACTGCAGTGCGGCAGCATAGATTTCCTGCTCGGTAGGCGCAGGATCCAGGCCACGAAGGAGGGTGATGTTGCTACTCATGGGAGCACACTACTGCCCACAGTCGGGGTAAGGCAGGCCAAGAAACAGATCCGACAAAGCCGAGCGATTACACAGGTCCATCCAAGATCGATGGTGAACAATCGGGGGTATGCCTGCCCGCGGTGTACCCACCTTGACAACATTCCCCTACGACGACCTCGACAAGCGGGAAGAGGACCACTGGTCCGGCGCGGCGGTATCGGATGACGAATTGCGTGCGCTCGCACTCGGCGGCTTCTATTCGGCGCGCT
>NZ_BDBY01000154.1 GCF_001613225.1 Nocardia pseudovaccinii NBRC 100343 | reverse complement strand
AGGCCTCCATGGAGCAGTTGCTCGAAGGTATGCACGCGCCGCTGTACGCGATGGTGCATCCGCTGGTGATGGCATCGATCAATGCCAGTGAACGCGATCGATTCGGTGAGCGGGCCGATCGGCACCGCGCCTTCCTGCGGCAGGTGGGCTCGTTCCGGGGGATGGACAATCCGGAGGCGCTGGTCCGCGATTACGACATCTGGTCGCAGGCGATCAAAATCGGTTTCACCGATCATCTGGCCCGTCCGTTGCCGAGCGATATCCATGCCTGGGATCTGGCCCGGGTGGTCGCGGTGGCCCGAATGGCCTTCACCGCAGGTTATCTCGACGCCGAGGTGGCCTGGGATTATTTGATGCGGGCGCTGCCGCTGGCCCAGCGCAAATACCAGAATTGGCGCCAATTCGGCGATGCCTACCTGACCGGCTGGACCTACTGGCAGGCGTGTGAGGATCTGGCCGAACTCAAGAACGGCGGCGTGGATCGGCGCATGGAACTGCTGCGCCTGTGGTTGCGTCCGACCAGCCCGTGGCGGCGGATCACGCTGCAATCAGTTCCCGTCGGGGAGTGAGCGCAGAATCCCGCGGCCGTAGCGCTGGAACTGCCCGTCATCGACCATGCCGAGGGAATGCCGCTCCACCAGCAATTCCCATTCGGAATAGAGCTGCGCGACGCCTGGATCGGCGGGTCCGGCCGCACCGTCGGCCGAATCGCGCCGGACGGCGAAATTCACCGCGCAGGTGACGCGCTCGGTATCGGCTCGATCGGTACCGGTGAAATGCAACGTGACGTTTCCGTCGTGCACATCGATACCGGTCTCTCCGCGCACCGGGCCGATCTCACCGGGTGTCGTCACGGCGCCGTCGGTGGTGCGGGCCCACATGACGACCGGAATGGGGAGCTCATGGGCGTACCTGTCGCCGGGGCCGATGGAGATGAACAGCAGCCGTCCGGTGGTCGCGGCCAGCAGTCCGGGGCCGGTGCCTGCGGGCGGATGTGCCACGACGATGGCGGTCTCGAGCACGTATTCGTCGATGGTGACGTAACGATGCAGGGCGGCTATCGCCGCCTTGGCTTCGCGTTTGGGGGCCATCCGCCGCACGGCTCGATCGACATCGGCTCTGGTCGGCCCGCTCTTACCCCACTGCGGGGCGGGCGGCTGTAGATCGGGTGCGGCCACATCGATGCGCTGGCTGGCCAGGATCTGACCGTTGATGCGCTCGACGATCTCGGCGGCCGCGGGGAAATCGTGTTCGGCTATCAATACCGGTAGCGGGGTGCGGTCGGCGGGCACGCCGGTGAGCACGGGCGTGGGATAACGCAGATAGATCTCGATGACGACGGCATCGTCGGCACGGCGGTTCAGCCGGACCTTGAGCAGATCGGTGACCGGCACATCGAGGACGCGCTCGCCGTCGCTGCCCGGGCGTAGAACGATCAGTCGTCCACGGCCGTGCCGCAGTATCGCTGTGGGTGTCCGTAGCTCAACTATGTCCATACCCCCTGCGCTCTTATGTGTCGTCGCTCACGATAGGCCGAACATGACATGATTGTGACCACTTGGCATAACCCGACCGGAGACTTCGGGAACCACGGACGTTCCCCGACCGTTTACCTGTCGAACTACACCAGCTGCCGAACTGCGCGATGTATCGACTAGACCGTACGCGGTAACGTGGCATGTCCGCATCCGAACTACCGGACGGGACGCGCCCGACGCCACGCTAGGCATGCACCGGAGACACCCGGAAAGGACTGGCCGCCCGGCCTAAGCTCTATGAACCGCAAGACTGTGTTTCGCACCCTGGCCATAGTCTCGGGCATTTTGCTCGTGATCTATGCGTTCAGCTATTTCGGCAATGACACGCGCGGCTGGAAGAGCGTCGATACCTCGGTGGCGTTGAGTCAGCTGAACGACAAGAGCAACGTCAAGAACGTCCAGATCGACGATCGCGAGCAGCAGCTGCGCATCGAGCTGAACAACGGGAACGACGCGACTTCCGGTTCCAAGAAGATCATCGCCAAGTATCCGGGCGGCAGTGAGACCTCCAACCAGGTCTTCGACACCGTGCAGAAGTCCGGCGCACCGTTCAACACCGTGGTCAAGCAGGACAGTTGGTTCACCCAGATCCTGCTGTTCGTGCTGCCGATGGTGATCTTGCTCGGCCTGTTCATCTTTGTGATGTCGCGCATGCAGGGCGGTGGTCGCGGCGGCATGATGGGCTTCGGCAAGTCCAAGGCCAAACAGCTGTCCAAGGACATGCCCAAGACCACCTTCGCGGATGTGGCCGGTGCCGACGAGGCCGTCGAAGAGCTCTACGAAATCAAGGACTTCCTGCAGAA
>NZ_BDBY01000153.1 GCF_001613225.1 Nocardia pseudovaccinii NBRC 100343 | reverse complement strand
GGTTCGGACTTCGTCGAAATGTTCGTCGGTGTCGGTGCCTCCCGCGTGCGTGACCTGTTCGAACAGGCCAAGCAGAACAGCCCGTGCATCATCTTCGTCGACGAGATCGACGCGGTCGGCCGCCAGCGTGGCGCCGGTCTCGGCGGCGGTCACGACGAGCGCGAGCAGACGCTGAACCAGTTGCTCGTCGAGATGGACGGCTTCGGCGATCGCACCGGCATCATCCTGATCGCCGCGACCAACCGCCCCGACATCCTCGATCCGGCGCTGCTGCGGCCGGGCCGCTTCGACCGGCAGATCCCGGTCAGCAACCCGGATCTGGCCGGACGGCGCGCCATCCTGCGGGTGCATTCGCAGGGCAAGCCGATCTCGCCCGAGGCCGATCTCGACGGTCTGGCCAAGCGCACCGTCGGCATGTCCGGCGCGGATCTGGCCAATGTCGTCAACGAGGCCGCTCTGCTCACCGCGCGCGAGAACGGCGCGGTGATCACCGGCGAGCAACTCGAGGAGTCGGTGGACCGCGTCATCGGTGGTCCGCGCCGCAAGAGCCGCATCATCAGCGAGCACGAGAAGAAGATCACCGCTTACCACGAGGGCGGTCACACGCTGGCCGCTTGGGCGATGCCGGATATCGAGCCGGTCTACAAGGTCACCATCCTGGCCCGCGGCCGCACCGGCGGCCACGCCATGACGGTGCCCGAGGACGACAAGGGCCTGATGACCCGCTCGGAGATGATCGCCCGCCTGGTCATGGCGATGGGCGGTCGCGCGGCCGAGGAACTGGTGTTCCACGAGCCGACCACCGGTGCGTCCTCGGATATCGACCAGGCCACCAAGATCGCGCGCGCGATGGTCACCGAATACGGCATGAGCGCGCGTTTGGGCGCGGTGCGCTACGGCCAGGAGCAGGGCGACCCGTTCCTCGGACGTTCGATGGGCATGGGTTCGGACTACTCGCACGAGGTCGCCGGTGCCATCGACGAGGAGGTGCGCAACCTCATCGAGGCCGCGCACACCGAGGCATGGGCCATCCTCAACGAATACCGCGATGTGCTCGATGTGCTCGCCACGGCGCTGCTGGAGCGGGAGACCTTGCACCGCAAGGATCTCGAGGAGATCCTCGCCGCGGTGGACAAGCGTCCGCGCATCACCGCGTTCAACGATTTCGGCGAGCGCGTGCCGTCGGACAAGCCGCCGGTGAAGACCCCGGGTGAACTGGCCGCCGAACGCGGCGAGCCGTGGCCCCCGCAGGCGCCGGGCCTGCCGAAGCTGCCGCAGCGCGAACCCGCCGCGACCAATGGCTATCCGGACGGCGGTTATCAGGAACCGCGCTACGGCGGCGGTCACCCCCAGCAGCCCGCGCCCGGTTACCCGTTGCCGCAGGCGCCCTCCCCGGCTTATCCGCGACAGGGCGCGACGCACGGCTCGCGGCCGGACTACGGTGCTCCGGCCGGTTGGTCCGCCCCGGGCTGGCCGCCGCGCGACGAACCGCAGCAGCAGTCGGGTCAGCCCGGCTACGGCGGCTGGCAGGGTGAGCCGCAGCCGCGGCACGGCTACCCGCAGCCGCAGCAGCCATGGGGTCAGCCGGGCCGCGGCAACGACGGCTATGACGAGCCCGCCAACGGCACCGGGAATAACGAGGGCGAGAACCACGATTGGGATGGACCGAACGGTCGGCACTGACACGTGCCGATTAGGCTCGACCATCTGGGTGCGGGGAGATTGCTCGCGCCCGAGATTTTGGAGGTGTCCTCGATTGTCGGCCAACAATCACGTCGGTGGGCCCGGGCATGTGAGCGGCGGTGCCGTTGCGAATGCCAACGCTTTCGACGAATTCGACGAACCGGTCAAGTACAACGGTGCGGGCCCGGCCGAGCCGGATCTGATCGCACTGGAGACCGGTAGCCCGTTCGATCAGCCCCGCGCCGAGGCCGCGATCCGGGAATTGCTGATCGCGGTCGGTGAGAATCCGGACCGGCCGGGCCTGATCGATACGCCCGCACGGGTGGCCCGCGCATACCGGGAGATGTTCGCCGGGCTCTTCACCGAGCCGGATGCGGTGCTGAACACCACCTTCGACGAGGGACACCAGGAACTGGTGCTGGTTCGCGATATCCCGCTGTATTCGACCTGTGAGCACCATCTGGTGTCGTTCCACGGCGTCGCGCATGTCGGCTACATTCCGGGCCCGCACGGCCGCGTGACCGGACTGTCCAAACTGGCCAGGCTGGTCGATCTGTACGCCAAGCGTCCGCAGGTGCAGGAGCGGCTGACCAGCCAGATCGCAGATGCCGTCATGCGCAAGCTGGATCCGCGCGGCGCCATCGTCGTGATCGAGGCCGAGCACCTGTGCATGGCCATGCGCGGTATCCGCAAGCCCGGCGCCAGCACCACCACCTCCGCTGTGCGCGGTCTGCTGCAGTCCAACGCCGCCTCGCGGGCCGAGGCGCTCGATCTGATCCTGCGGAAGTGAGGCACCGCGCGGTGTCGACCCACGCCCCCGATCCCCTCCGGAGCAGTGTCGCGCCGCGCGATAGTCGCTCCTGCGTTGTGATGGGCGTCGTGAACGTCACCAGCGATTCGTTCTCCGACGGCGGTCGTTATCTCGATCCGAGTCTTGCCATCGCACACGGCATCGAGCTGTACGAGGCGGGCGCCGACATCATCGATATCGGCGGCGAGTCGACCCGGCCCGGCGCGGTGCGGATCGACCCGGAAACCGAGGCCGCGCGGGTGGTTCCGGTCATTCGCGGCTTGGTAGCTGCCGGTGTGCCGACCAGTGTGGACACCATGCGGGCCGGTGTCGCCGAGGCGGCGATCGCGGCCGGAGTTTCGGTCGTGAACGATGTCTCCGGTGGCCGCGCCGATCCCGATATGGTGAAAGTCGTTGCGGCAGGTGAGGTTCCGTGGATCCTCATGCACTGGCGGGCGGGCGCGGACTATCGGCACACCGGTCCGGCCGACCACTACGACGATGTGGTCGCCGAGGTGCTCGCCGAACTGACCGCACAGGTGGATCTGGCCGTATCGGCCGGTGTGGATCGGTCCCGGCTGGTACTCGATCCCGGCCTCGGCTTCGCCAAGAATGCCGAACACAATTGGGCGCTGCTCGGCGCACTGCCCGAATTGGTCGGCCACGGGCTGCCGATTCTCATCGGCGCCTCCCGTAAACGATTCCTCGGCGCCCTGCTCGCCGATGCCGATGGGCCGCGCCCGCCCGACGGCCGGGAGACCGCTACCGCGACGGTGTCGGCGCTGGCCGCCCTGCACGGCGCCTGGGGTGTCCGCGTCCACGATGTGCGCGCCTCGCTGGATGCTATTGCCGTGACCGACGCCTGGCTGCGTGCCGCCCGAAACAGCACCCGAGGAGCCGATCTATGACCGCAGCATCGCGCAGCGCTTCGCTGAGGGGTGGTGGCCGGGAGATAGGGGGGCCCGAGCAGCTGGACCGGATCGAGCTGCGCGGCCTGCGCGCCTATGGCTATCACGGCTGCTTCGACTACGAACGCCGCGACGGCCAGGAGTTCCTGGTCGATCTGACGGTATGGACCGATTTCGCCGCCGCCGCGGCCACCGACGACCTCGCGAACACGATCGACTACGGCGCCCTCGCCGAGCGCGCGGTGCAGATCATCCAGGGCCCGCCGCGCAATCTCATCGAAAAGGTGGTCGCCGAGATCGCCGACGATGTGATGACCGATCCCCGCATCCAGTCGGTCGAGGTCGTCGTGCACAAACCGTCCGCGCCGATTCCGCATACCTTCGCCGATGTCCGCGTGGTCACCTCGCGGCAGCGGGGAGTCGTGGCATGAGTAGCGCCGTCTTGTCGATCGGCTCGAATCTGGGCGATCGGCTCGCACATCTGTGCAGTGTTGTCGAGGGTTTGGGGGATCGGGTGGTCGCGGTTTCGCGGGTGTACTCGACTGCGCCATGGGGCGGGGTCGATCAGGACGACTATCTCAATGCCGTTGTGCTGGTTGATGATCCGGAGTTCGGTGCGCACGATTGGCTGCGCATCGGACAACAGTTGGAGCAGGCCGCCGGGCGGGCGCGTGAGGTGCGTTGGGGCGCACGCACTCTCGATGTCGACGTGGTGTGGTGCGCCGAGGACGGCGTGGTCTGCCGCAGCGACGATCCGGAATTGACCCTGCCGCATCCACAGGCACACAACCGGGCCTTTGTGCTCATCCCCTGGCTGGATGTACAGCCGGACGCGGAACTCGTTGTCGATGGAAACGCCCGGCCGGTGCGCGACCGGCTCGCCGAACTCGACGCGGCCGAGCGCGCCGGGGTCCGGCCGACCGAATTCGTGCTGTCGGCCGCCGCGGAGGGATCGGCGTCGTGAAACTGAAGCCGACTCGGATTCTCGATCTCATCGCCAATGTCGTTATCGCGGCGCTCATCGCCTGGGTGCTCACGCGGATGGCTTATGGAAGTTTCCCGCCGATCTCGATTTACGCGGGCGCATCGCTTTATCCGGTCGCCGCGATCGAAGTTGCGCTCGGCTTCGTAATTCGCGGACGGGTCAGTGAACATCAGATCGGCGACGGCAGCCACCAGTTGCATCCGATTACCGCGGCCCGCGCGGTCGCGCTGGCGAAGGCGTCCGCGCAGGTCGGCTCGCTTGCCGCCGGTGTCTGGCTGGGTTTCCTTCTCTGGGTCTTTCCGCAGCGCGACACCTTGAATGCGGCGGGTGCGGATAGTCCCGGCGCCATTGTCGGGATGCTGGCGGGGGTGGCTTTGGTTGCTGCGGCGCTGTGGCTGGAGTATTGCTGTCGGGCTCCCGAGGACCCTTCAGACGATCCGGCAACTACATAGCAAATAATCTTGTCGGAATCACCGCACGGGAATCTGGGCGCGGCTGGCTGATCAAGCTACCCTGGCGTGCATGGTTTCACCCTCCCGTAGCAGCACCTCTCGTCGACGGCGGGACGACGCGGGAAAATTGTTCATCGGCGTATTGATTCTGCTCGGTCTGGTTGCCAGCGTTTTCCTGGTTTTCAGTGACCGTCTGCAGTTTGTTCGGATCGGCTTGGTGGCGGCGCTGTGGGCGGCCGTCATCGGCGCTTTGGCCGCGACGCGGTACCGCAAGGAAGCCACGATCGACAAGGCCAAGGTCCGTGACCTGCAGACGGTGTACGAGCTCCAGTTGGAACGCGAGGTGACCGCCCGGCGCGAATACGAGCTCGGCGTCGAGGCGCGGGTGCGCGCGGAAGTGGGTGCCGATGCGGCCGAAATGGCCGCGCTGCGCGCCGAACTGACCGTGCTTCGCGAGAGTCTGCAGCGGCTCTTCGACGGTGATCTGCCGATGGATCGACCCGCATTGCGCGCCGATGCGACCCGGATTCAAGAGTTGCCGAGCGCATTCGGAAATTCGGCCAACAATAGCTCGGCGAATGCCGACACCTGGCTGGACATGGCGTTCCAGCAATCCCCCAGCACCTTTACTCCGGTCTTCGAATCGGATCATCCGGAGCCTCCGCGGTTCGCCAGCCCCTTCGACGACCCGGTGACCGCGGAGACCGCGATCGTCTCCGCCGACGATTTCGATGATGCGGATATCGCCGACGCCGAGGTCGACAGCGACCCGCTCACCACCACCGGCGGCTGGGCCGACGCGTTCACCGAGGATCCGGAAAAGACCGGTGTCCCCCCGCGGCTGCAGCCGTTGGAGTACACCGTGCCGCCGCGCCTTTCGGAGCCGGAGTCCACCGCATCCGAAGCCGAGCCACCGGAGCCGTCCACGCCGACGCCACATCCAGAGCCTGCCCCGCACCCGACCACCACCGTCCCGCCGCTGGGCACTGCCACCTCCCGCCGCCGTCGCCGCGTCGATCCGGACGCCGACTCCGGCAATTCCTCGCGCCGACTTTCGGTGGCCGAGATCATGGCGAACCTGCAATCCGAGGAAAAGGGACGCACCGGGCACTGATTCCCGACGAGTGGTGACGGTTCCGCGAGCCACCGGGGGGCCGCGAACACGCCGCGCCGCAGGCACGGCAATCAGACACAGCACTGCGTTGTAAATCACGCGGTGCCCCGTGGCATCGGCGAGCCACGGGCCGATATTCTCGGTGCGGAACGTCTGGTACCCGGCTGTCCGGGACTGGAACGACATCGAGAGGACAACGTTGACCTCGAGAAGCGTCAACCCTGACAACGCTGCTTCGGGTGACCCCGCGCCTGCACGCCTGACGGTGGGAATCGTCTCGGCGGGACGGGTCGGCTCCGCACTCGGCGCGGCGCTCGAGCGCGCCGGACACGTGGTTTTCGGCGTGGCCGCCATTTCTGATGCCTCGGTGCATCGGGCCCGCACTCGACTACCCGATTCCGAGATCCTGCCGGTCGAGGAGGTGGCCGCACGCAGCGAATTACTGCTGCTGGCCGTACCCGATGCCGAACTATCCGGGCTGGTGCGCGGGCTCGCATCCGCGGGGGTGGTCCGGGCGGGCACCATCGTCGCGCACACCTCCGGCGCCAATGGTGTCGGCGTGCTTGCTCCGCTGGCCGAGCGTGGCGTACTGCCGCTGGCCATCCATCCGGCCATGACCTTCACCGGACACGACGAGGACGTCGCCCGGCTCGGCAATGCCTGCTTCGGCATTACCGCCGCCGACGAAATCGGCTTCGCCATCGCGCAATCGCTGGTGATCGAAATGGGCGGCGAGCCGGTCCGGGTGCAGGAAGAAAATCGCCAGCTCTATCACGCCGCGCTCGCACACGGCAGTAATCACCTGGTGACGGTCATCCTGGACGCGGTCGACGCACTGCGCGCCGCGCTCGCGGGCCCCGGCCTGCTCGGCCAGCAGATCGTCGACGATCAACCCAACGGTCTGGCCGAACGCCTACTCGCCCCCTTGGCCTCCGCCGCGCTCGACAATGCCCTTCGCCGCGGTCAGTCCGCGCTGACCGGCCCGGTGGCGCGTGGCGATGCGGATGCCGTTGCCGCCCATCTGACCGCTCTGGAAGCGGTCGATATCCGGCTGGCCGCGGGCTATCGCGCCATATCGCTGCGCACGGCCGAACGCGCCAAGACCAATCCGGCTCTGATCGAGCTGCTGGAAGGAGGCCGATGATGGATCCGAAATTGCCCGGCGCATACCGCCGCGGCGAGCTGACCGTGCACCACGATCCCGAGGTGATCGCCGCGGTCTCCAAGGCCCTGCGCGGCGTCGGCCGTACCGTCGGCCTGGTGCCGACCATGGGCGCACTGCACGAGGGGCACCTCGAGATCGTGCGCCGGGCCAAGCGGACCAATCAGGTCGTCATCGTCTCGATTTTCGTGAATCCCCTGCAGTTCGGTGCGAACGAGGATCTGGACAAATACCCGCGGACCCTCGACGCCGACGTCGAGTTGCTGCGCGACGAGGGTGTGGAGCTGGTATTCGCGCCGAGCGCGTCGGATATGTATCCGGACGGGCCGCGTACCACCGTGCATCCGGGCCCGATCGGCGCCGAGCTCGAAGGAGCCAGCCGCCCGACGCATTTCGCGGGCATGCTGACGGTTGTCGCCAAGCTGCTGAATATCGCGCGCCCGACCGAGGCTTTCTTCGGCGAGAAGGACTATCAGCAGCTCACGCTGATCCGGCAGATGGTGCGTGATCTGAATATGGACGTCAAGATCGTGCCGCTGCCGACGGTTCGCGAACCCGACGGCCTCGCACTGTCCTCCCGCAATCGGTATCTCGATGCGGCACAGCGCGAATCGGCGCTGGCCCTGTCGGCGGCGCTGGCCGCGGGTCGGCATGCGGGCGCGCTCGGCGCCGATGCCGTGCTGGCGGCCGCCCGCGCGGTGCTCGACGCGACCCCCGGTGTCGGTGTCGACTATCTCGAATTGCGGTCGTCCACGCTCGGCCCCGCCCCCGCGAACGGCAATGCGCGACTGCTCATCGCCGCCGAGGTCGGCTCGACCCGCCTGATCGACAACACGGCTGTCGCGCTCGGCGCCCCCGTCGATGGCGGCCACCCCACACTTCCCGATTCGCGCACCGCCGCGACCGACTCCCAGCCTGCCCAGGCCAATATTTAGGAAGGGCGACAGCGATGTTGCGCACCATGATGAAGTCGAAGATCCACCGTGCCACGGTGACCCACGCCGATCTGCACTATGTCGGCTCGGTGACCGTCGACCAGGATCTGCTCGACGCCGCCGATCTGCTCGAGGGAGAGCAGGTCTGCATTGTCGATATCGATAACGGCGCCCGGCTGGAGACCTACGTGATCGCCGGTGAGCGCGGTTCGGGTGTCATCGGGATCAATGGCGCCGCCGCCCATCTCGTGCATCCCGGCGATCTGGTCATCCTGATCGCCTACGGCATGATGGACGAGGCGGAGCTGAAGGAATATGCCCCGAAGGTCGTCTTCGTCGACGAGCACAATCGTGCGACCGATCTCGGTTCCGATCCGGCGCATGCCCCGGCGGGTTCCGGTCTGGTCACCCCGCGCTCACTGACCACAGTCTGATGCTGCTGGCCATCGATGTCCGAAATACGAGCATCGAGCTCGGATTGTTCTCGGGCAGTGGTAGTCACGCGAAGTTGGTGCGGCACTGGCGGATGCATACCAATCCGCTGCTGACCGCGGACGAATTCGCCATGCAGGTGCGCGGATTGGTCGGCGATCAGGTCGAGGAGATCGTCGGAGTTTCGGCGTTGTCCACCGTGCCGCCGGTACTGCGCGAGATCAGATCGATGCTCACTCGCTATTGGGATCATGTGCCGCATGTGGTGGTGGAACCCGGTGTGCGGACCGGTATTCCGCTGCTCGTCGACAATCCCAAGGAAATCGGCGCGGACCGCATCGTGAACACCCTTGCCGCACATCATCGTTTCGGCACGGCCGCGATTGTCGTCGATTTCGGCACCGCCACCACCGTTGATCTGGTGTCGGCCAAGGGCGAGTTTCTCGGCGGTGTGCTCGCACCGGGTGTGGAGATCTCCAGTGAGGCGCTCATCGAACGTGCCGCATTGCGCCGGGTGGAGTTGGCGCGCCCGCGTTCGGTGGTCGGCAAGAACACCGTCGAGGCCATCCAATCCGGCGCGATATTCGGCTTCGCCGGTTTGGTGGACGGCCTGATCGATCGGATTCGCGATGAATTCGACGCATTCGCCGGTGACGATGTCGCGGTGGTCGCGACCGGCGCCACCGCACCGTTGATCGTGCCGGAATCGGAGACCATCGACCACCACGAGCCGCATCTCACATTGACCGGATTGCGCCTGGTCTACGAGCGCAATCAGCGCCGTAAGGGCAGTTGATATGCCCTTCCGGAGTGCTCAGGCATGACCAGGCGCTTTGCCGCCGGTTTTCGCGCTGCTACACTCGCACCCGTGTATTCCCGCGTGAGCACCCAGGAGTGTTGTCGAGGCTGACCTGCCTCGACCGTTCGAGGCTGACCAAGTCCCTCGACCGTTGACATACTCCTGGAGATTCGCTGATGCGTTCTTCCGTTCTTTCCCTCGATTCCGCACGTAGTGCCGTTTCGGCCACCCCGCCGTTGGATCGTGCCGTCTCCTCCGCATTACCCACCCGCCTGCGTCCCGCCGATCTGCTCCGGCTGACCGACGAGGGGGCCGAAGACGTACTCGCGGGACGCTACGACCATCTGTTGCCCGCCAATGGAATTTGGCCCGCCGATGAGCGCTGGGCCACCCGGCTGCTTTCCGACGACGAGGTCGATGTCTGGCTGATCAGCTGGACTCCCGGCAAATCCACCGAATTGCACGACCACGCCGGTTCGCTCGGCGCACTGACCGTGCTCAGCGGCGCGCTCTCGGAATTCCGCTGGAATGGAACGGAACTGCGCAGGCGCACGCTGACCGCGGGAGACCAGGCCTCGTTCCCGATCGGCTGGGTGCACGATGTGATGCGCGCGCCGGCCGCGGTGGAATCTGCCGGGCCGCTCGATCCGACGCTCAGCGTGCACGCTTATTCACCGCCGCTCACCGCCATGTCCTATTACGAGGTGACCGGCCACGGCACCCTGCGGCGCTCCCGAACCGTCCTCACCGACCAGCCCGAAGGTGATATGTGATGACCCGTTTGTCCATCGATCAGATGCTCGAGAACGCGCGGGCCCGCCTGAATCGGATCTATGCCTTCGAAACGCCACAGGCGCTCGATCGGGGCGCGATTCTGGTCGATATCCGGCCGCAGGCGCAGCGCGCACGTGAGGGCGCACTGCCGGGCGCGCTGGTGATCGAACGGAATGTCTTGGAATGGCGTTTGGATCCGTCGAGTTCGGCCCGGCTGGCACTGGCCACCGATCACGATGTGGAATGGATCGTCGTCTGCTCGGAGGGCTTTACCTCCAGTCTCGCCGCGGCCGCGCTGCAGGAACTCGGCCTGCATCGGGCCACCGATGTGATCGGTGGCTACCAGGCAATGAAGGCGGCCGGTCTGCTCAGTGTCGGAGTCCGGGCGCCGCACTTCGCGCGCGAGGTCGAGGCGCTGGCAACACTGTAAATTCGGGCCGAAACCACTTCCATCTCGAAACATACGGGCGCGCAATGGCTTTCGGATGATTGCCGGAGTGCGCCCGCTATTCGGCGTGCCGGAGAAGGTCGCGAAACAGGACATGACGGACCGTTCCGGGCCCCGCTGATTCGTTAGCGGTCGGTCGTGCCCGGGCGGCCCGCAAATCGATTTCCGGTGCCCGCTAGTGTTGTTGAACGTGAGCAACCCGAACACGCCTTCATCCGGTCGCTCCGCGGGTTCGGTTCCTGCGGGGCAAGCCAACCGTCCCGCGCCCGCCGCGGACGATGTTCCGGAGCAGATGCGGATTCGGCGCGAGAAGCGCGAGCGGTTGATCGCCGATGGCGGTGATGCCTATCCGGTGGTGGTGCCGCGCACACATACTCTCGGCGAAATTCGGGCCGCCTATCCGGAGCTCGAGCCGGACACCGAGACCGGTCTGCAGGCCGGTGTCGTCGGACGCGTCATTTTCCTGCGTAATACCGGCAAGCTGTGTTTCGCGACGCTGCAGGAGGGCGACGGCACCAAACTGCAGGCGATGATCAGCCTCAACGGTGTCGGAGCCGACGCACTGGCGGACTGGAAGGCCGATGTAGACCTCGGAGACTTCGTATTCGTACACGGCGAGGTGATCTCCTCACGAACCGGTGAATTGAGCGTTATGGCCGATTCCTGGGCCATGTCGGCCAAGGCCCTGCGGCCGCTGCCGGTGGCGCACAAGGAGATGAACGAGGAGTCGCGGGTTCGGCAGCGCTATGTCGATCTGATCGTGCGCCCCGAGGCCAGGGAAATGGCCAGGACCAGGGTCGCGGTGGTGCGCGCGATGCGCAACGCGCTCGAGCGCCGCGGCTTCCTCGAGGTGGAGACGCCGATGCTGCAGACGCTGCACGGCGGTGCGGCGGCGCGACCGTTCGTCACCCATTCCAATGCCCTCGATATCGATCTCTACCTGCGAATTGCGCCCGAACTGTTCCTCAAGCGCTGTGTGGTCGGTGGCCTGGAACAGGTCTTCGAGATCAACAGGAACTTCCGGAACGAGGGGTCGGACTCCACGCATTCCCCGGAGTTCGCAATGTTGGAAACCTATGAGGCATACGGCACCTACGATGACTCCGCACGGATGATTCGGGAATTGGTGCAGGAAGTTGCCGAGGAGGTCTTCGGCACGCAGGTGGTAACCCTTGCAGATGGCACCGAATACGATCTCCGCGGTGAGTGGGCGACGGTCGAGATGTACCCCTCACTGTCGGACGCACTGGGTGTATCGGTGACTCCGGAAACTTCGATCGAGGAATTACTTGCACTCGCAGATCGGGTCGGACTCGAAATTCCCGAGGACAAGGGCTATGGCCACGGCAAACTTGTCGAAGAACTGTGGGAGCACCAGTATGGTGACAAGCTCTACGCCCCGACTTTCGTGCGTGACTTCCCGGTCGAGACATCACCGCTGACCAGACAGCATCGCAGCAAGCCCGGAGTTACCGAGAAGTGGGATCTCTATGTGCGCGGCTTCGAGTTGGCAACTGGCTATTCGGAGTTGGTCGATCCGGTGATCCAGCGCGAGCGGTTCGTGGATCAAGCGCGGCTTGCCGCGCAAGGTGATGACGAGGCGATGGCACTCGACGAGGACTTCCTCGCGGCGATGGAGCACGGCATGCCTCCGACAACGGGTACGGGTATGGGAATCGATCGCTTGTTGATGGCACTCACGGGATTGGGAATCCGGGAAACGATACTGTTCCCAATTGTGCGTCCAGTCACTCGCTGACGATCGGATTGCATAGTTCGGCCCTCGTCTTGGAATTTTTCGAATTCGGGGTATTCTTGCCTCGGGTAATCGGCCTAGTATGCGGGTCGCACGATTTCGAGAGGACGTTCATCTCATGGCAAAGAAGGTCACCGTTAGCCTGATCGACGATGTCGATGGTGAGTCCATCGCGGACGAGACCATTGAGTTTGCGATCGACGGTGTGTCGTACGAGATCGACCTGTCGTCGGCAAATGCGGCGAAGCTGCGCGACGGCTTGGAAGAGTGGGTTTCGAGTGCTCGGCGGGTCAGCGGTCGGCGGCGGGTCAAGGCTGCGGTCGCTGCTCCCGGAGCTGCAAAGAGCCGGGTCTCGATCGATCGTGAACAAAGCGCTGCAATTCGCGAGTGGGCGCGCCGGAATGGGCACAAGGTGTCCGCGCGGGGTCGTATCTCGGCCGACATCACCGATGCGTACAACAAGGCCGCGAAGGGCTGAGTTCTTATTTAATTGGGCTGCCGCCCGGGCGAATCGTGCGACGCCCGGGCGGCGGCTCGTTTGTGATAGGCCTTCGATATGAGGAAGGTTCGGAGTCGACTCGATCTTGCTCGCGGTACCAGGACGCGGCACCATGGAACTGTGCGAAGAGCGTCACTGGCGGTATGGAGAGATGAGGTATCGGCGCAGTGACTGGTTTCGTCGGATCGCTATTGCGATTCACTGATGACTCGGGTCGGCAGCAGGAGTTCATGCTCACCCCGGACCAGCAGCGCGTCACCATCGGACGTTCCCCGCAGGCCGATCTGGCGCTGCGCTGGGACGCGGAGGTCTCGCGGCTGCATGCTGCCGTCGAATATCTCGGCGCGCACTGGACGATCGTCGATGACGGCCTGTCCCGCAACGGTACCTTCGTCAACGGCGAGCGACTCGTCGGGCGGCGGCGGTTGATGGCGGGCGATCGGATCCGGGTCGGTACCTCGCTGGTCTCGTTCCACGATTTCGGCGGCGTTGTCGACGATGCGACGCGGACCTCGACCGGCACTATTCCCACGCTGCGCTCACTGACCGATACCCAGCGCGCGGTGCTGGTCGCGCTGTGCCGTCCATATAAGAACGGCGCGGGTTTCGCGACCCCCGCTTCGAATCAACAGATCGCCGAGGAATTGTTCCTCAGCGTCGATGCGATCAAGACACATCTGCGGGCACTGTTCGCCAAGTTCGGTGTGGAAAATCTGCCGCAGAATCAGAAAAGAGTCCGACTGGCCGGTTTGGCCATGCAAAGTGGGTTGATCTCCGACCGAGACTTGTGACGCGGGCGGGGCGTGGACTCTCGCTTAGGTAGCCGAGCGCTTGAACCATGGATGGTCGCGCCGGTTACCGGTGTACTTGATTCATCGCCGGACCGAGCAAATCGGATCAGGTCCGGGTTCCGAGGCAGGAGAAATTCATGTTCGCGCTACGACTCGCCGCGCTGGTGGCGGCCACCCTCGCAACCGGCTTGATCGCGGGCGTTTTCTACGCTTATGCGATATCGGTGATGCCCGCGCTGAACCGCACCGACGATCGCGTGCTGATCGATGTGATGCAGAAGATCAATGTGGTCATCATCAACCCGTGGTTCATGCTCGGATTCCTCGGCACCGTCGGCTTCACCCTGCTCGCGGCGGCGCTGCACCTGGGCAAGGAGCACCGCACCACCTTGATCTGGCTCGGTGTGGCCTTGGCACTCAATGTGATCGCCTTCGCGGTCACCTCCGGATTGAATGTCCCACTCAACGACCAACTCGCGGCGGCAGGCGACCCGGCCCAGATCGGTGATCTGGCAAAGGTGCGTGCCGATTTCGAATCCGCTTGGGTCCGTTGGAATATCCTCCGCGCCATCCTGCACACACTGGCCTTCTTGGTGCTGACCGGGGCGCTGTTCGTGGCCGGTATTCAGCACGGCCGCACGCAGGTCGCGGGTACGGTTGGCGCACAGCAGATTTCGCAGTCTCGGCCGATGCCGAGTGTCGGTCCGCAATCCGCCGGTCAGCCGTACCGGGCGCCGATCATGGCTCAGCAGTACGGATTCGGACAGGGACAGCCCGGCTCGCAGCCGATGGGTGCGCATTCCCTGGCGTAGGAATCCACCGCCAGTATTCTGCCGCCGTCGGCGGGTCGATCAATGATCGGCTCGCCGACGGCGGTTTTCGGGGTTGCCCGTGGTCAGGACGATGCTTGTCGGACCAGATGCAGGGTGTCATCTGCGATACGCCGTGCGCGTCCCTCGGACACGATCCCTTCGATATAGGTGAAGTTCCAAAACAACGCGCCGTGGCTGGAATTCACCGTACCGACGTAGTATCCGCTCATCGAGATCCCGGCAATGAACTGGGCACCGGATAACCGCCACGGGCCGATCCGGTGCGCGAAATCGTAGCGGCCGATATTCGACAGACAGATATTGCCGGGTCCGCGCTGCTCCGCCATTCGCATGGTCTTGGCACTGTGCGCCAACGACTTCGGTGTAACGACGCCGAGCATCGAGACCAGTGCGAAGCATCGGTCCGCCGAGGACCGCTCCCGCAGGTCCTTGTTCAAACGTGCCGCAGTGGACCAGAAGTCGACAGCGGGACCATATTCGAGCACGGTGGGCAGGGTGCACACATAGGCCCCCGCCTCCTGCGTCCCGACCGGTGGCGCCAACTCGCCGCGGAAGTCCACTGGTGAGCCGATACTCAGCTTGTCGGCGCGCCCCGGCGTCAGCTGCGCCCCGATGGCCGAGGTCAGTGCGGCACCGAGGGCTCCGTGCACGGAGACGCCGTGTGCCCGGCAGGCCGCGCTCAGCCGGGCGAGTTCGTCGCCGCAGAGTTCGCGCCGGATCAGGCGGGTGCGCCGTGCCGAGGGGGCCACTCCGGCTTGGGGCTCGAGCCGCCTCGGCCGAGCGGCGGCACGGTTCAGCTCCTCCGCGAGCGCGACCCGCACGGAGCGGGCCGCGCCGAGCGAACCGCGGAACTTCCTCGGCAGCCGCTGTTCCGGCGGATCGAAGGTATCGAGCTCGGTGACCGCGCCCGGCGCGGTCGCGGCGAAGGTCACCAGATCCTGGAGCAGGGTGAGCGCCGAGGTACCGTCCGCGATGACGTGGGATACCACGAAGACCAGGTCGTGCGCGACGCTGCCATCGTCGAGTCGCACCGCGACATGCAGGATCCGGGCCAACGGTCCGCGCACCCAATCGGTCGATTCGGCTAGTTCGACACTGTCGACCTCATGCTCCCAGGTGCGGTCGTCGCCGGTGATGGCGCGCACCGTGATCGCCGCATCGGTCGGCACGAATCGCGGGTTCGCGCCCTCGGCGTCCGCCGCGATGGCGACCCGCAGGAACGGATGCCGCCGAGCCAGCGCTTCGGCGGCCGTGCGCAATGCCGCCGTATCCAGCTCACCGTGCACCCGCACGCGCGATATCACGTTCAACGGCGAGACCTGATCGAGAATCCAATACCAGCGTTCGATCGGGCTGAGTGGTCGTGCCAGCGAGATCGGCATCAATGCACCTGTTCGGGCGCAGGCATCGGTTCCACAGTGAAGCGCATCGGCCGCATATTGACCCGCTGCAGCACCGTGGTCGGAACGTACTTCAGCAAGAGGTTCCGCGCCGCGCACGCCACCGGATCGGCCAGTTGTTCGGTCATGCTGAGTCGTCGGGAACCTTCGACGAGAGCCCTGGTGCGCGGAATCCGCGCCTTCTCGTAGTCCCGCAGTCCGGCGACCACATCGCCGCCGGAAGCCAGGCGCACCGCCAGACTCCTGGCCAGTACATAGCCGTCCTCGATAGCCGACCCGGCGCCCTGACTCAGGCTGGTCAGCATCGGATGCGCGGCATCGCCGACGAGGGTGACCGGTCCGGTGCCCCAACGCGTGGAGAACGGCCGGTCCTGGGCGGGCACCGCGACAATCGCCGCTTCGTCGGTTTCCCTGATCGCTTGGCGCACCTCGGGCGCCCAACCCGCGAAGGCCGCAAGGATGTCGTCCTTACCGCCGCGCCAGTCGCGCGCCTGTGTGGCGGGCATATTCTTGGTGCCCCACCAGTAGGCGCGGCCGCCACCGATATCGATGAGACCGAAACGCTGACCGGGACCCCAATAGTGGCCCGCATATCCCTCGGTCATCCGCGCGTGGCGGAATGGGATGATCGCGAGCCAGCACAGATATCCGTATTCCGTCGGCGGTCGCTCGCCTTGCAATCGGGCACGCACGACGGATCGGATACCGTCGGCGCCGATCAGCAGATCGCCGACCGCGCTGCGTCCGTCAGCGAAGCGCACCTCGACGCCGCCGTCCGCGCGCACCGCATATCCGGTGGCGCGCGCGTCGTAGTGGATCGGGGGATCGCCCGCGGCGGCATGCATGGCGTCGATCAGCTCGTTGCGGTGAATGGTGATGATCGGGGTGCCGAGTTCGGCGGTGATCGCCGCGATCGGTATCTCGCGCATCAGTTCGCCTGCCGCCGTGCGCAATTCGAACGTGCGCATGGTCTGCGCTATCGATCCGAACTCGATGCCGAGTGCGTCGAGCACGGCGGTCGCGTTCGATGCCAGCCCGAGGCCGGTTCCGGTCTTGCGCTGTTGCGGTGCCGCCTCGAAGATTTCGACACCGATGCCCGCACGGCGCAGCGCGGCGGCGGTGGTCAGACCGCCGATACCCGAGCCGAGCACGATGGCTTTCGTCCTGCCCATTCGTATTACCGCCCCACCGTGCTGGTCACTGATTCCGTAGCGTCGAGCGCGCCCGCCAGTGTGGTGGCCAGCGCCGCGACGTGCGGATCGATCATCATGTTCAGGTGATCGCCGGGGATCGACACGATGTCGAGCGATCCCTCGACGTAATCCCCCCAGCCATTGGAATCGCTGTTGTACATGGTGCCCGCGATCTGATGGGCCATGTCGACCCCAGGCGGCAGACCTTCTTCGGCCCGCAGCAGGGTCACATCGCGATCCAGTGGTTTCAGCCGATAGTTACGTGCCGCAGTCGAATTCGCCTCGAAGACGTTGTACAGCCGACGGATCGAGCGGGCGGAACTGTCCGCGGGCAGAATTCCGGCTTCGATCGCCTCCGCCAGCATGCGCGCGAACAATTCGTCGGTGTCCTCGATCTCGTCTTCGAAATCGAAGGCGGCCGCGCCCGCGCCGCGCGCATACCAGAGCAATTCTTGGAAGAACCAGCGCATCAGGGATTTCTCCGCGATGGGTGCCCGTTCGCCGGGCCGCAGGGCAATGGTGTCGAGCAGCGTGAGACTGGCCACCTCGGATTTCGGCAGCTGACGCGAAATTTCCAGCGCCACATAGCCGCCGAACGACCACCCGGCGAGATGGCACGGCCCGCCGGGATGCACTCGCCGGATCGCTTCGATATAGGAGGCGGCCAACTCCTCCATGGACCGGATCGGCTCACGGCCGATATCGGCGCCCGCGGCCTGCAGGGCGTATACCGGACGATCATCCGGCAGGTGTTTGGTCAGCGGGAGATAGCACAGCACATTTCCGCCGATCGGATGCACCAGGAACAGCGGAGCCACCTCCGGATTCCCGGTTTGCAACGTGACCAGCGGATCGAAGGCGCGGCGGCCGTCATTGCGGACGATCGCCGCGAGTGCGGCCGCGGTGGGGGCGTTGACGAAGGTGTCCAGCGGAATTTCGGTATCCCAGCGGCGACTCATACTCAGCACCACGCGCATGGCCCCGACCGAGGTACCACCCGCATCGAAGAAGTTCTGGTCGGCGCCGATAGCAGGCAATCCCGCGAATTCGGCCATGATCTCGGCGACGGCGGCCTCGATCTCATCGCGTGGCGGTGTGTAATCGGCCGCGTCCGCGACGAAATCCAGGCGCATTTCGCGCAGGGCGCGGTCGTCGCGTTTACCGCTCGGCGTCTTCGGAAGCTCGTCCAGCCAGGCGAACTGGGCAGGCACCATGTGCGTGGGGAGAACTGTGCGCAGCCGGGCGATCAAGGCGGGCACATCGGTATTCAGTTCGTCGCCTACCAGGAAGGCGGTCAGCACACCGTCGATGCCGCCGAATTCGCGTGCCACCACCGCCGATTCGCGGATGCCTGGGAACTCCCCGCTCAGGGCGCCGATCTGCAATTCCACCTCGGCCGGTTCCACACGGAAGCCGCGAATCTTCACCTGGCTGTCCGCGCGGCCCTGGCACACCACCGCACCCGTTACCAATCGGAAGCCGAGATCGCCTGTTCGGTAGACGATTTCGCCATTCGGTCCGGCTGGCACGAAGCGTTGTGCGGTGAGGCCACCCCGTCCCTCGTAGCCCGTCGCCACCGCGATCCCGCCGAGGTAGATCTCGCCGATCATGCCCGTCGGTACCGGACGCAACCTATCGTCGAGCAGGTGCACCGAGGCGCCGTCGATGGGATAGCCGATGGGCGGCAATGCGGGCAGTTCGTGCGCCGCTCGGGTGAGCGGCTGACTCAGCGCGACATGGGTTTCTGTTGGGCCGTACTGGTTTTCCAGTAGCACATCCGGAAGTGCGGCGAGCAGTGTCCGGATCTCCGGCGTCAGCCGCAGCTGCTCACCGGAGGAGGCCAGCACCCGCAAACCCGCCGGGTAACGATCGGTGGCGATAGCGGTTTCGGCGAATGCCTGTAGCGCGACGAACGGCAGGAACAGCCGCTGTACATTCTCGGTGATCACGGTGTCGAGCAATGCGGTCATATCCGAGCGATGGGTGGCTTCGGCGAGCCGCAGCAGCCCGCCCGCGGCCAGCGTCGCGAAGATCTCCTGGAAGGAGACGTCGAAGCTGAGCGGTGCGTACTGGATAGTGCTCAGTGCGCGGGTCCCCGATGCGGTGTGGTTCTGCCAATCGACCAGATTGGCCAGCGCCCGGTGCGGCATCACCACGCCCTTGGGTTCGCCGGTCGATCCGGAGGTGAACAGCACGTATGCGGGCGCTTCGGGGGCGATGACGGGCAATGGCCCCACGGGGTCGCCGGTTGCGTCGGTGAGTGTTCCGGCATCCAGCAGCAGGTTCCGGTCGGTGACCAGTTCGGCGTATTCGGCGTCGGCGATGATCCGGGCCGGGTTCGACCGGTCGATCATCAGCCGCAGGCGGTGCTCCGGATAATTCACATCCAGCGGCACACATACCGCGCCCGCCTTCGCGATCGCGACGACGGTGGCGATGAGCTCTGGTCGCCGGTTCATCAGTACGCCGATTCGCGCGTGCGGCGGTAGTCGCAGTGCGACCAGCTTTCCCGCGATAATGTCGACGCGCTCGGCGAATTCGTCGTAGGTCCAGGTCAGGCTATTCGACCGGATCGCGAGCGAATCCGGCTGGCGCGCCGCGCGATCGGTGATCTGCTGTGCCACATCGGCGGCGCGGATCCGGGCGCTGCCCATATCGATCGGACCTGCCGGGTCGTCGATAATGCAGGCGAGCATCCGAATGCAGGTTTGTGCCAGAGTGTCGCACTGCTCTCGGGTGAGCGAGGTATCGCCGTCGACGCGGATCAGCATCCGTCCGTCCCGCGGATCGGTGGCCACCGTCAGCAGCGCTGGGAAGTTCGTTTCCTCGCGTACGTCGAATCCGCGGAACTCGATGCCCGCCACCGCGGTGACCGTGCTGAAGACGTGGTAGTTCACGAAGTTGAACGCCGTCTCGAAGACCGAACTGCCGTGTGACCGGCCGGATCCGCTCGCGGCGATATCGGCAAGAATCGCGCGCAGCGGATAGCGTCGGTGCGGATATTGGGCGCGCTCGCGCTGTGCGATCTGCTCGACGGCAGCGAGCCAGGTGACGGCGGTGTCGTCGAGACGCATCGGGAGTGTGTTGAGGAACAGTCCCGCGACGGATTCCGCGTCGGCCCGCCCCGGCCTACCGTGGCCGATCACACCGGTGGTCACGTCGACGTGGCCCGTCAGTGCGCGCAGGGCGAGGCAGTGCGCGGCGAGGAACAGCGATTTCGTGGTGACCTGATATTCGGTCGCGAACCGGGTTGCCGCGTCTTGGAGGCCGCGCGGTAGGACATGGGTCACCCGCGGCTTCTCGATCGGATCGGTTACGGGCAGATGGGCCAGCGCGGATGGCAGCGCCGTCGGATTCGAGCCCGCGAGGAACTCCTGCCAGTACTGCGCATGCCCGGCGTCGGTCTCGGCCAGCTGTTCGGCCTTGGCGTATTCGGCGAGCACGGTGGAGGACAGCGCTCGCTGGTCCAGTGCCGGAATCTGGAAACCGATGTGGCTCAGGTAATCCTGGAGCAGCGACCGCATCAGATTCGCCACACTCCAGCCGTCCAGGATGGCGTGATGAAAGCTCAGAACGAGGTCGATGGTTTCGGCGTGGATATAGGCGCGCAGCCGGAACAGCGCGGCGGCACCGATGTCATAGGCGAAATGCCTACGCTCCTGGATGTATTGGTCGATCTCGTGTGCATCGGCGTCGGTGACCACCGACAGCACCTGCTCGACTCGGTGGTGCACGATCTGCAGCGGTATCGAATACGAGGTCAGATCGAATGACGACCGCAAGGCGGGTTGGCGGGCGACGAGCCGGTCGACGGCGGCTCGGAATTCCGTCTCCCGCCACGGCATTGCCACCCGGTATCGGAATACGTCCTTGTACAGGGTGGAATCCGCCCGCTCGCCTGCGTGGAAGAGCATGCCGAGCTGGAGCGAGGTGACCGGGAACGCATCCTCGGCGAAGTCGACCGCGGCCCGGTCGACCAGCGGCAGCAACTCGAACTGCGCCGCGACATGATTCGGAGTCGACTGCGGATGGTCGGCGACATGTGCGGCCAGTTCGGCGATGGTCGGCTTGGTGAACAGCACATCCACATCGAGATAGAGCCCGCGCTGTTCGGCGGCCGTGCGCAGGGCCAGCGCCAGGATGGAGTCACCGCCGTGGGTGAAGAAGTTGTCGTGGATGCCGATCCGGGTGCCGAGCACCTGAGCGCACAGTTCCACCAGTGCCCGTTCGGTTGCGTTGCGCGGTTGCGCACCCACGGTGGTAACCGCGTGCGCGCCGGAGGCGGCCAGCGCACGCCGGTCCAGTTTGCCGTTGGCGGTCAGTGGGATCTCGCCCAGTTGAACGATCCGGCTCGGCACCATATACGCGGGCAGGTGGCGGGCCAGATGTGCGGCAACCGTCTCCTCGCTCGCGCTGCCCGCCGACTCGGTGACGAAATAGCCGATCAGATAGCTACCGTGGGTTGTTTGCGATGGTTGGTCGATCACGGCCGCGGCGCGTACGCCAGGGCAGGCCAGCAGTTGGTTCTCGACTTCGCCGAGCGTCACCCGGTTGCCGCGGATCTTCACTTGATCGTCGCGGCGGCCCAGATACTCGATGGTGGCATCGGCCAGCCAGCGGGCGATATCGCCGGTCCGGTAGCGACGACCGCCCGGTACCGACGGATCGTCGATAAAGGCGGCGGCGGTGAGATCGGGGCGGTCGAGGTAGCCGCGCGCCACGCCGACTCCGGCGATGTTCAACTCACCCTGCATACCGAGCGGAACGCGTCTCCCGTGTTCGTCGAGGATGAGCAGCGTGATGTTCTCGATCGGGCGGCCGATCGGGACGACCTCGAGTTCCGTCGCGCCGGTGGGGCAGTCGAAGTAGGAAACGTCGACGGTGGCTTCGGTCGGCCCGTAAAGGTTTACCAATTGCGGTGTTTCGGGCAGTGCCGCGAAGACCTTGCCGAACCGTGACACCAACTCGGCGGGGAGCGCCTCACCGCTGCAGAAGACGCGTTGGAGCGTCGAAACCCGCCGCAGTGCTTCGGGATCACGGTTCAGTTCGGACAGGAATGGTCCGAGCATCGACGGTACGAAATGCATGACCGTGACACCGTGTGCTTCGATGGCATCGACGATCCGGCGCGGATCGCGCTCACCATCCGGTTCGAGCAGTGCGACGCGTGCCCCGGCCGTTGCCCACCACATCAGTTCCCATACCGACACATCGAAGGTCGCCGGTGTCTTCTGCAGGATTACATCGGTCGAGTCGAGTGGGTACCGGTTCTGCATCCACGCCAGCCGGTTCACGACCGACCGATGCTCGACCATCACGCCCTTGGGCCTACCGGTCGAGCCCGAGGTGAAGATCACGTATGCCAAATCGGCAGGCGCGGTGCGTGATTCGCCTGGATCGTCGTCGTGTTCGGGGTAGACGGAGAGCCGGGTGAGCTCCGGACCGGTCGCGGCGACGTCGAGGTCTGGCGCGGTGATGGCGTATCGGGCCCGGCTCTCCTGGACGACGGTGGCGATTCGGTCGGCCGGATAGTTCGGATCGATCGGAACATAGGCGCAGCCCGCCCGCAGCACACCGTAGATCGCGATGAGCAGATCGGGAGAACGCCGCAGCACCACCGGGATTCGCTCATCACGCTGGACGCCGCGGCGCACCAGGTCCGCGGCGAGTCGATCAGCCAGTGCGAGCAGTTCGCCGTAGCTGAGCACGGTGTCCTCGAAGACCACCGCGATCGCGTCCGGATCGCGTGTCGCCTGTTCGGCGAAGATCCGATCCAACGTGGTGTCCGGAAAGTTGACGGTCGGACCATTTTCGACGGCGGCGAGCGCGGCCCGATCGACGTCGGGCAGCCAGTCGAGTTCGCGGATGGGGATATCCGGTCGCGCCAATGCCGCGCGCAGCAATCCGGTTACCTGCCGAATTGCCGCGATGATCGGGAAGTCGGTGTCGAAAACGTCTTGGGATTCGAAGATGTGCAGGTCCAAGCGGCCATCGCGTTCATGCTCGACGGCAACGATATTCACCGATTCGGCCACCGTGCCCGCGGAGAAGATCCGGGAGCGCTCCATCAATCGCTCGATATGGTCGGACGACGGCATCCGGCTGTAGGAGTAGGTGACGTCGAACAGGGTCGGCATGACCGCGTGACGTTCGGTGAGGGCGCGAACGATGTCGCCGTAGGCGAAGCCCTGGCGCTTCTTGAGTTGCCGGACCTCGCCTGCGATGCGCATGGCCACCTGCAGCAGGGTCGGGTCGCCGTCCAAGCACACCCGCAGTGGCACCATATTGGTGAAGTCGCCCGCGGTCATCATGTCCTCGGGCGTATTCCGGTTGAGCATCGGTACGCCGAGCACGATCTCATCGGTGCGGTGCACGGTCGACAGATATGTGGCGATGGCGGCCGAGGTCACGGAGAAGATCGAGATCCCGGTGCGGCGAATCGCTTCGACCAGTTCCGGATCTACCCGGAAGGTCTGTGACCCGCGCCGGACGGTGTCCAACGAGGCCGTGCGCGAGAACAGCGCGGGTACGACGCCGTCGAGATAGCCGGTGAACCACTCGCGGTCCGCTGACCAGCGCTCGGACCCGCGGTACTCCTCCTCCCGTTCGGCAAACGACAGATACGACGGCATCTGGTAGTCGGGCAGCCGGTCGATGGGAGTCGTGCTCTCGTAGTCGGTAATGATCTGTCCGAGTAGGAGATTCATCGTCCACGCATCGCCGACGGCGTGGTGCATGTGACCGTAGAGGTAGAACGACTCCGGGGTATCGATGAGAATCGCCAGCCGGAACATCGCGGAATCCGCGGTGATGGTGCGTCCATTGGCCGCGAGCATCCAGTCCAGGCAGGCCTGTGCCGGATCGGGCGCGCCGGAGAAATCGTGCACCTCGAGCTCGGGCAATGCATTGCTGATGCGTTGCCGAAGTTCACCTTCGGTGAACTCGATGCGCAGGCGCGGCGCGTCGTTGCGGAGGAAGGTCAGTTCCACACATCGGCGCATCCGTTCCGTATCGACCGCTGTGTCGATGTGGCTGTAGCCCGACGCCTGCACGATCGGCAGGTCGGGGTGGCGCGATGCGACCGCCATCAGGTCACGCTGATACGCGGTCAGCGGACGATACTTCTCGGTGGACTCGGATGAATTGGAACGAATGACCATCGAACGTCTCCTACATTTGTCCCGGCGCACAACTGCCGAGCCAAATGTTTGTTAGGCAGCACGAAATCCGGTGTGACCAAAGATAATTCAAGTGACGAAGTCCGAACCCCCGCGCTTCGTTGCGCACATTCGCCCGCCCGCTTGCAGCGCACGACCAGATGTGCCTACCTTGACTCGTCCTACCCGTGAGTAGCAAGTGTCGACCTGTCCGGAGGCCGTCGATCGTGACAACTTTCACCCTCGGCGACCGATTGTTTGACGAATATGAGGTACTTATGCAAGCGACCAATTCGGCTGGGCCGCGCGGCGCGGTTCTCGTCACCGGTGCGTCGTCCGGGTTGGGGCGGGTGGCCGCGATCCATCTCGCGGCCAAGGGATTCCAGGTGTTCGCTGGTGTTCGATCCGACGTCGTCGGCAAGGAGTTGGCGAACGAGTCCGAACGGCTCGTTCCGATCCATCTCGATGTCACATCGGAAAGTGCCATCGCAGCAGCCGGGGAAAGGATCGCGCAGACCTGTGGCGCGGACGGTCTGCTCGGTCTGGTGAACAACGCGGGCGTCTGTTATTCGGCGCCGCTGGAATGCCTCAGCAGCGAGGACCTGCGGTATCAGCTCGAGGTGAACGTCATCGGTGCGGTCGCGGTGACCCGGACCTTCCTGCCGCTGCTGCGCGTCGGCACCGCCGCGGCTGGTCCGGTCGGCCGGATCGTCAATGTCGG
The DNA here is from genome assembly GCF_001613225.1 of Nocardia pseudovaccinii NBRC 100343. Taxonomy (GTDB): domain Bacteria; phylum Actinomycetota; class Actinomycetes; order Mycobacteriales; family Mycobacteriaceae; genus Nocardia; species Nocardia pseudovaccinii. The sequence continues at coordinate 5,983 of NZ_BDBY01000153.1, read as the reverse complement.
TTCGGGCGTCGGCCGGGTGGCCTCGCCGTTTCTCGGCGCCTATGCCGCATCGCAATTCGCGAAGGAGGGGTTGTCCGATTCGCTGCGGCGCGAACTCGCGGCCCAGTCGGTCAGTGTCTCGGTGATCGAGCCGGGCGCGATCCTGACCCCGATCTGGGACAAGGTTTCCGATACCGCGGAGCGCGTGCTCGAACAGGCCCCGCCCGATATCGCCGCGCTCTACCGCACACGCTTCACGGCCTTCGTCGCGATGAACGAGGGACTGGCGAAGTCCAGCAGGACCAAGCCTGAGCAGTTCGCCAAGGTGGTGGAACATGCTCTGACAGCACGCAATCCGAAGACCAGGTACCGGGTCGGCCTGGACTCGCTGGCCTCCACCCTCGCCGCCCGACTGCTGCCGGATCGCATCCTGGACTTGGTGCTGGCCAAGTCGGCCGGGAGCAATTCCGCTGTGGTGCAGACTATTTCGGCGGCGGACACGCGATGAAGGTGGTCGAGCTGCCCGCAGGGCCGATCGAATATGTCGAATCGGGCGAGGGTGCGCCGGTGGTGTTCCTGCACGGTGCGATGAAGGATGCCGCGGTGTGGGATCGGGTGGTCGCGCAGCTGCCGACGGGTTTTCGCTACATCCGCCCGACATTGCCGCTGGGCAGTCATCGCCTGCCGATGCGCCAGGATGCCGATCTGACCGTGCGCGGACTCGCCGCGCTGGTCGCCGACTTCTGCGCGACCTTGGATTTGGATCGCGTGACGCTCGTGCAAAACCATTGGGGCGCGGCGCAAGTCATGCTGGCGGAGGGCTATGGCACACGGCTGCGAGCGATCGTCGCCTGTGCCTGTGAAGCGTTCGACAACTATCCGCCCGGGGCGGCGGGCCGGGCCTTCTCCAGGGCCGCCCGGGTGCCGGGCGCGTTCGCCGCGATGGGCTGGGTGACGCGACGTGCGGCGGTGCGCCGGATGCTGGCGGGCAATGACGTGACCTCTCTGCGCCCGATTCCGGCAGAGCTGTCCGAGCGCTGGCAGCTGCCCTTCGCGACCGAGGCCGAGGTGCGCAGAGATGTTCGAAAGATCCTGTCCGACGACTACTCCCGCGATCAACTGGAGCGCTGGGCGGCGGCCGTCGCCGGATTCGACGGCCCCGCCCTCGTGGTCTGGGCTGTCGGGGACAAGCTCATGCCGCGCGACCACGGTGCCCGGCTCGCGGCCGCCTTCGGTAACGGTGAACTCGTCGAGATCGCCGACAGCGCCACCTGTATTCCGCTGGACCAACCCCAGTGGCTCGCCACCGAGATCGCCCGGTTCTTGGCGGCGCACTGAAGTTCGCTCGGCGATTCGTTCCGTGAGTTGTCTCAACTGCCTCGGGTGTGACGATAAGTTGCGCTACGTTCTGGAACACGTTCCAGATTTTGGAGGTCTCCATGCGGCGTGTTTCCGGGTCCGCGATCGTCGTTGCCGTGCTGGCCGTGCTGTGGGTCGGTGCGGGTGGTAGTGCGCAGGCCGAATATCCGGTCGACTACAACTTCTTCGCCGGAATTCCGAATGAGCTGGTGAATCATGGTGGCTCGCTGCCCGGTTCGAATGATTGGGGGTGCAGGCCCAGCGCGGCGCATCCGAATCCGGTGGTGCTCGCGCACGGTACGGGTGGTGGGGCGCAGACGAATTGGGGACTGTACGCGCCGCTGCTCGCGAACGAAGGTTATTGTGTCTTCTCGCTGACCTACGGCGCCTACGATCTGCCGTGGCCGATCTCCGCGGTCGGCGGGATGCTGCCGATCGAGCAGAGCGCGGTGCAGTTCGCGGCGTTCGTGGATCGGGTGCTCGCGGCGACCGGGGCGCGCAAGGTGGACGTGATCGGGCATTCGCAGGGCACGGTGCTGCCGAACTACTACGCCAAGCGGCTCGGCGGTGCGGACAAGATCGATAAATATGTATCGATCGCTCCGGCCTGGCGCGGTACCAATGCGGGCGGCGGGGCGGATGTGGCCGCATTCGCCGACCGGCTCGGCGCCGGGCCCTACTTCCAGGCTGCGGCGGGTTCGCTGTGCCAGGCCTGCACCGAGTTGTTACGCGATTCAACCTTCCTGCGGGATCTCAACAGCGACGGCGTCTACGTTCCCGGTATCACCTACACCAACATCATGGGCAGCCTGGACGAGATCGTCGTCCCGTACGACTCGGGCTTCGTACCAGGGTCGAACGCGACGAATATCGTGGTCCAGGACGGTTGCGCGATCGACTTCTCCGAACATCTGGCGATCGCGGGCAGTCCGCGCACCGCCCGCTTCGTGCTCAACGCCCTCGATCCGGCGCATGCGCGCGAGGTGCCGTGCGAGTTCGTCCCGCCGTTCACCGGGTGACACCCACGGCTGGGAAGCGGCGAGGCGGCGATTTCGCTGAGGGCAAAACCTGAGCGGAAACGTATCCCGCAACTAGCACGTTATGAGTGAATGACCGTGTTGTCGCCGGTCCCCAATAGGGTGGACTGGAGGCGGCGTAATCCCCTGCCAACTAGAGTGGAGGCCGGGGCCGCAACCCCCGGGCTTCATGGCAGGCTGACGCCACGGAAGCGTCGGATGCCAGAATTTCGGAGCAGGAGAGTGAGGGAGCGATGTTCGAGAGGTTCACCGACCGCGCGAGGCGCGTCGTTGTCCTGGCCCAAGAAGAGGCCCGGATGCTCAACCACAACTACATCGGCACCGAGCACATCCTGCTTGGGTTGATCCACGAGGGCGAGGGCGTAGCGGCGAAGTCGCTGGAATCCCTTGGTATTTCGCTGGAGGGTGTGCGCAGCCAGGTGGAGGAGATCATCGGCCAGGGCCAGCAGGCTCCGTCCGGTCACATCCCGTTCACCCCGCGTGCCAAGAAGGTGCTGGAACTGAGCCTGCGCGAGGCGCTGCAGCTCGGCCACAACTACATCGGCACCGAGCACATTCTGCTCGGCCTGATCCGTGAAGGTGAGGGTGTCGCGGCGCAGGTGCTGGTGAAGCTGGGTGCGGATCTCAACCGGGTGCGCCAGCAGGTCATCCAGCTGCTGTCCGGATACCAGGGCAAGGAGCCGGTGGAATCCGGTTCGCGCGGCGAGGCCGGTACCCCGTCCACCTCGCTGGTGCTCGACCAGTTCGGCCGCAACCTGACCCAGGCCGCCCTCGAGGGCAAGCTCGACCCGGTCATCGGCCGCTCGAAGGAAATCGAGCGCGTCATGCAGGTGCTGAGCCGCCGCACCAAGAACAACCCCGTCCTCATCGGCGAGCCCGGTGTCGGTAAGACCGCCGTGGTCGAGGGCCTGGCCCAGGCCATCGTCAACGGCGAGGTCCCGGAGACGCTGAAGGACAAGCAGCTCTACACCCTCGACCTGGGTTCCCTGGTCGCGGGCAGCCGCTACCGCGGTGACTTCGAAGAGCGCCTGAAGAAGGTGCTCAAGGAGATCAACACCCGCGGCGACATCATCCTGTTCATCGACGAGCTGCACACGCTCGTCGGCGCGGGTGCCGCCGAGGGCGCGATCGACGCCGCTTCGATCCTGAAGCCGAAGCTGGCCCGCGGTGAGCTGCAAACCATCGGTGCGACCACTCTCGACGAGTACCGCAAGTACATCGAGAAGGACGCCGCACTCGAGCGCCGGTTCCAGCCGGTCCAGGTCGGCGAGCCGACGGTCGAGCACACCATCAACATCCTCAAGGGCCTGCGCGATCGCTACGAGGCGCACCACCGGGTCTCCATCACCGACGGCGCGCTGGTGGCCGCGGCCACCCTGGCCGACCGCTACATCAACGACCGGTTCCTGCCGGACAAGGCGATCGACCTGATCGACGAGGCCGGTGCGCGCATGCGCATCCGTCGGATGACCGCCCCGCCGGACCTGCGCGAATTCGACGACAAGATCGCCGATGCGCGCCGGGAGAAGGAAAGCGCCATCGACGCGCAGGACTTCGAGAAGGCGGCGCGGCTGCGCGATAAGGAAAAGCAGCTGGTCGCCAAGCGCGCCGAGCGCGAAAAGCAGTGGCGCTCCGGTGATCTGGATGTCGTGGCCGAGGTCGACGACGAGCAGATCGCAGAGGTGCTTGCCAACTGGACCGGTATCCCGGTGTTCAAGCTCACCGAGGAGGAGACCACGCGTCTGCTCCGCATGGAGGACGAGCTGCACAAGCGGATCATCGGCCAGGAGGACGCGGTCAAGGCCGTGTCGAAGGCGATCCGCCGCACCCGCGCCGGTCTGAAGGATCCGAAGCGGCCCTCGGGCTCGTTCATCTTCGCCGGTCCGTCCGGTGTCGGTAAGACCGAGCTCTCCAAGGCGCTGGCGAACTTCCTGTTCGGCGACGACGACGCGCTCATCCAGATCGATATGGGCGAGTTCCACGACCGCTTCACCGCATCGCGGCTCTTCGGTGCCCCTCCCGGGTACGTGGGCTACGAAGAGGGTGGCCAGCTCACCGAGAAGGTGCGCCGCAAGCCGTTCTCCGTGGTTCTGTTCGACGAGATCGAAAAGGCACATCAGGAGATCTACAACACCCTGTTGCAGGTCCTCGAGGACGGTCGTCTCACCGACGGCCAGGGACGTACGGTCGACTTCAAGAACACCGTGCTGATCTTCACCTCGAACCTGGGTACCTCGGACATCTCCAAGGCGGTCGGCCTGGGCTTCACCCAGTCCAACGCCGAGGGTTCGAACTACGAGCGGATGAAGCTCAAGGTCAACGACGAGCTGAAGAAGCACTTCCGGCCCGAGTTCCTCAACCGCATCGACGACGTGATCGTCTTCCACCAGCTCACCACGGATCAGATCGTGATGATGGTGGATCTGATGATCGGCCGCGTCGCCACGCAGCTGAAGAACAAGGACATGGAGATCGAGCTGTCCCCGCAGGGCAAGGCACTGCTTGCCAAGCGCGGCTTCGATCCGGTGCTCGGCGCCCGGCCGCTGCGCCGGACCATCCAGCGCGAGATCGAGGACCAGCTGTCGGAGAAGATCCTCTTCGGCGAGATCGGTCCGGGACAGACCATCGTGGTCGACGTCGAGGGCTGGGACGGCGAGGGCTCCGGCGAGAACGCCAAGTTCACCTTCACCGGCAAGGCGAAGCTGACCAAGGCGGCAGCCACCGAGGAGAAGCCGGAGGTCGTGCTCACGGGTGCGGGCGAAGGCACCACCACGGCCGAGGCCGCAGGCGAGTGATTCGCAACGGCTAGAAGATGCCGCCCACCGGATTTCCGGTGGGCGGCATTTTTTCTGGAATTCGCACGCCCGAGCGGCGGCGTACCGTGGGGAGCGGTCATTCGGACAACTATCACGGGGGTGCTAGGTGACAAATTCAGATCTGACATCGATCGCGGTTCTGCTGGATCGGTCGGGTTCCATGCAGGCGATCAAAACCGACACCGAGGGCGGCTTCGACGCCTACATCGAAGAACAGCGCAAGGTGCCGAAGACGACGCTGGTGACGCTCGCGCAGTTCGATACCGAATACGAACTGGTCTATGCGAATCGGCCGATCGCCGAGGTGCCGCCGCTGAGCCTGCAGCCGCGCGGTGGAACCGCACTGTACGACGCGGTGGGGCGGCTGGTCACCGATATCGGCCGGGAACTCTCGGCTCGACCCGAGGACGAGCGGCCGGGCACGGTGATTGTCGTTGTGCTCACCGATGGGCACGAGAATTCCAGCCGGGAATGGACCCATGCCGCGGTCCGGGCGCTGATTACGCAGCAGCAGGAGGTGTACTCCTGGGATTTCGTATTCCTCGGCGCGAATATGGATGCGGTGGCGGTGGGGTCCGAATTGGGATTCGATCCGCGGCGCTCGCTGACATACGGCGCGACACCCGCCGGAGCGGCCGGGGCATTCGCGTCGGCTGCGGCATATTCGGCGCGGCGCAGTATGGCCGCGCCGGGGCAAGCGGTGGATGGATTCACCGATGCCGAACGTCAGGCGGCCAATCCGGACACGCAGTAGTTTCGCAGGCAACGACGGGCGCGCATATCAGCACAGCG